>CAZGSX010000048.1:1508-22214 GCA_964528475.1 uncultured Anaerolineales bacterium | reverse complement strand
AAGCCAACGGCGAATAGCTCGACGCGTTCACCCTGGCCGCTTGCACCCCGGGGAGACATGTGCTATAATGCTGCCGTATTGCGGGCGTAGTTCAATTGGTGGAACGTTTCCTTGCCAAGGAAAAGGTTACGGGTTCGAGTCCCGTCGCCCGCTCTGAGCGAACAGCGTCGCAGCAAGGCCAAGAGGGAGGAGGATGGGTCTCCTCGCGCTCTTGGTTTTTTCGTTCTTGGGACACAACATCAGGCAAGTACCTGGCACCCACCGTTCCCGGCGAAGCGCAGATGCGCGGCACGCCGTCCTCCGCAATCGGGCCACTCCATCGAAGACGTTCGCCTCGACCCGCCACAACGGGCCAGCGTGAGTCCCCCTGCCGGACGGGGCGTGTGCTGAATCAGGAGGCTCAGCTGCGAGTCATGACCCTCCCAACGCCAACGCGGAGAGCTGCGATGAGCGAGGCACCAAGAAGCTACCAGTCTGCTACCGGTCCAGAAAGGCTCCCATGAATCAGCCGTCCATCCTCGCCCTTATCCCGGCCTGGAACGAAGGCTCCCGCATAGGACCCGTCGTTCAGGCCACGCGCGGCCACCTGCCAGTCCTGGTCGTCGATGACGGCTCCCAGGACAACACGGCGAGCGTGGCCCGTGAGGCCGGCGCCACCGTGCTCATCCACAGCCACAATCGGGGCAAGGGCGTGGCGCTGACCACCGGCTTCGACTGGGCCCTATCCCACGGCTATGAGGCCGTCCTCACCCTCGACGCGGACGGGCAGCATGACCCGGACGACATCCCCAAGTTCCTACGGGCGCATGCAAGCGACCAGTACGACCTGATCATTGGGAAGCGCGACTTCAAGAGGATGCCCTTTCCGCGAGGCTATACCAACCCCTTCGGCTCTTGGCTGCTCTCCAGGGCGCTGCGAGAGGAGATTCCCGACAACCAGAGCGGCTTCCGCCTGCACAATCGGACGCTGCTCCAGCAGATCGATCTGACCACCAGCGGCTTCGAGCTGGAGGTCGAGCTCATTATTCAAGCGGTATGTCTGGGACTGCGTATCGGCTGGGTGGAGATCCGCACCATCTACCACGTCGACAAGGTCAGCTACTTCCATCCTCTGAAAGACTCGGCCCGCTTCCTGGGGATGGTCTGGCACGCCTGGCGAACACGCCGCGCCACCGGTCCCCAGCATCCCTCAGGAGCAACCGTTGACTGAGGCGGATTCCTCCTGCCAGTGGTGAACCAGCCGCTCAATGCGAATCCGCTGCGCGTCCAGCCAGCGGCGAGGCCCCAGGATCCGCCGGCCCATCTCCGGCGGGGCATCCGGCAATCGCTCCACCGTGCCCTCCTCCACCAGACGGTCGAAGAAGGCCAGAAACCGCCGCTCCAGCTCGGCTTCACTGAAGGGCTCGCCCCGACGGAGCGTCTCCTCAGCCAGCTCCACAATGAAGTCCGACGTGCGCCTGATCAGCACCTCGACCGGCTCCAGCACGATGCCCCACCCGTAGATGGGGTCGAGCGGCAGCCCGCTCAACTCCATGGGGGATGGCGCCCCTCCCTTCAGCTCCCCGCCCCCGCCCGATCCGCTGGCGGTCGAGGATCCCTTCGTCTCCGCCCGCTCGTCGCTGTGCTCCTCATCGTGATGGGACACGCTCTCCTCCCCCTTCTACCGCTCTCCGTCACCACCCGCTCACTGCGAAGGTGGCCTCCAGCAACGCCTGCCGTTCCTCCTCCGTCATCGGCCGCGGTCGGGCATAGTCCTCCAGCATCGCCGTCAGCAGCTCAGTGCTGATATGTCGTCCATCGTAGAACACGTGCCGGTCCAGGAACTCCTGGCGATACTCAAGCCGCTGCATCTGATCGAAGAACAGATTGCCCAGGCCATAGTGAATGAATGCCTCGTCGTGGAAGTCGAACCCCTGCGGCCAGTGGGCCTGGCTGCCACTGACGATCGCCGCCCCCGCCTCGGCCAGCGACCGGAAGTCCGCCCGCTGCTGCGGCGTCGGTGCATACTGGTCGACCTCCAGATACTGGAACGTGACGATGGGGATCACCCCTCGTTCCTGCAGATCGCGCACCTGAGCCGCCATCTTGTCGAAATCACAGGGCGCGGCGCCCGGACGCTCAGCCGTGGCCCACGCGTACGACGGGCCCACCGAGTTGCAGCCCACGAAGCCAAACGTGTGCACGCCGTGCGTCAGCGTCAGGGGCTGCTGCGATCCTTCGAGCGTCCACCCACCTCCGAAGTAAGGCAGGCCCCGCTCCTCGTAAAGGCGCAGCGAGTTCTCCATCGCGCTCACGCCCCAGTCGAGAAGATGATTGCCCGTCAGCTCCAGAACGTCGATATCCACGTACTCCAGAAGCTCGAAGTATCTCGGATCCGAGCAGAAGACCACCGTCGACTCCCCCGTGGGCGGCGGGCACTCATCCGTGAAGGAGACCTCGTTGCTGGTGTGCGTGATGTCCGGCTCCGTCATCCACTCTCGCACGTCTCTGCCCGCGTAGGTGATCCCCTCCCGTTCCATAGTCAGGGCTGTGCCCCGGGTCAGCGCGGTCACCCCGGTCATCATGAGCACGCTCAGACGCTCCGGGTCCCGGTTCGTCAGACCGTCTGGCAGCAGCGGGAGAGCATCGGGACGGGTTTCGCTGCCAAGGGACAAGGATATCGCCAACGGGTAGGCCTCCACATCGAACGCCCGTTGGAGCGGAGACACTCCATCGATCTCCAGCACCTTCCACCGCGGCTGCAGCTCGTGGAAAGGGACGACGGCCCAGGCGTCCCGCTCCACTGTCTCCGTCAACATCTGCGAGGGTGGAACGACCTCGACAACGCTGAGGGAGGGGCTCAACCGCAGGGCCTCCTGAGTCTCTGCAGAAACCAGCACAGAACGCTGGTCGGAGGGGCTGACCGCCTCCTCAAACAGCGCCGCCTTCAACGAGTCCGCGGAGGTGCCATCCTCAAAGGTGAAGAAGGGGGCCACCAGCGCGTACACCCAGGTCCCGTAGGGACGTCCATTTGCCATCTCCCCCGGTCCCAACTGAACATCGGCCAGTGGCGCGTCATCGATCCACGCGAAATGCTCGGGGTCCCCTTCGACAGCTTCGCGAAGGTGGTCACGCACCGCTGCTGGCACGCCCTCCCGGCAACCCACCGTGACCGGCCAAGCTGGCGTCGGGGTCGGGGACGGAACGGGAGTCGGGGTCGCGGTAGGGGGCCGCGGCGTGCGGGTCGGCGTGGGTGTGATGTCCGGCTCAGTCATGACGCCGTAGGCGGCGAAGAGAGCAACCGTCGCCCCAAGGCCGGCCAGCATCGCCAGCCAGAGCAGGCGACGCGACGGAGACAGATTCGCCATCAGCGGGTTAAGGAAGCCTCACCCCTCACTCGAAGGGAGAGCTGTGATGCGCCCAGACCCAGGTGCTCGGTGCACCCTCACCGACGTAGAGCGTCTTCTGTCCCTCGCCCATCGGTGGATCCGACCAATGATAGAACCATTTGGCATCCCGCGGCGCCAGGTTCACGCACCCATGGCTTCGCAGGAACCCAAAGGCATCATGCCAGAAAGCGGCGTGGATAGAGTAGCCCTTGTGAAAGTAGAGCGTCCAGGGGACATCCTCGATGTAGTACCAAGCGGGGCTCCCATCCTGCGTGTCGGGATTGCTCATCTTGCCCTCAAGCACCTTGTAGTAGACCCGATACAGCCCCGTTGGCGTGGCGGTCGCCGTCCGGCCGCTGGAGATGAGCGTAGCATAGATCATCCGCTCTCCCTCGTAGGCCGCGATAGTCTGCTCAAAGAGGTCGATCTCGATCCATTTCTCGCCAGGCCCAATCTCGGGTTGCGGAGGACTCACATCCACCCGTGAGACGTGGCTCTGCTCCACCCACTGGTCGTGGCCGACCAGATACCAAAGCTGGTCACTGCCTCGCCGCTCCTCTGCGAACAGCGTCACCCGCTGATAGCGCTGGAGGGCGGGCACGGCCCCATTCACCGGCCCTTGCGGAACCACCGAGGGCTCGGTCCACCGGTTGATCCAGGCAAAGGGATGCTGCGGCTGCTGCTCCAGATACACGCCCTGGAACTTCGAGGGACTGGCGAATCCCAGGGCCCCGGCGGGGACGAACTCGTCCTCGTTGATCCTGTACCACTGCTGCCCTTCAAACTCCACCAGGCCCTCAACGCTGACCCACCAGTCCCCGGAGAGCATGGTTCGCACGGGGGGCAAGCCTTCGGCAGCCTCCATCGGATGACGATAGACGTTGAGCGGGATCTGATTGACATGCGCATACGTATGAGGCAGCAGATCATCGTCCTCGTCCACTGGAAGCTCGCGCACTGGCAGCTCTGGAAGGGCATCTGGAAGTCGTATGGACTCAATCCGGTAGCTCGTCGTGCCGGGGCCATGGGAGGGACAAAGCGGCCGCGCTTGCCACAGAAGGTCCGGCACGCAGACGTAACGGCGCGCGGTGGCGCGCTCAGGAATCCCTGGCTCGAGGGCAGACGCAGCCGCGACGGGGCGCGCGCCGACGATCAGAAGAGCAGCAAGAGAAACCGCAATAGCCAGTAGACGTCGCATACAGCAAATCCTCCATAAGGGTCTGACAAGTGATTCTAACACGATTTCCGACGCCAGTCCAGAACCAGCAGCGACACAAACAGCCCAGCCATGGGCCAAACTCCCCACCAATGCCCCGGTTCAGTCCATCATCACTGACGCGCCCGACCGCCACGCAAAGAGCGGCCTGGACAACCCACGCCGCCCTCCCGGCCTCGCCTATCGCATCTCAGCAGCAAGGGAGGGGCGATCCAAACGCAGCCGCCCGACACAACCGCCTCTCAGCGTCACGCCATAATAGAAAACCCGCAGCTGCCCGATTCGTTACACGTCTCCGTCACTGCAAAGGAGGGAAGCCCATCGTACAGGACGCAGCCACCACACGCGGCCCTAGCCAAGCCAGTTGGTGGCTACCCATTCCTATCTCCGGTGGGAGAAGCACCGCCGTCGGCCATCTTCCGCTCCAGCCGAGAGAGCCGATGACGCAACTCAGCGATTTCGTCGTCACGCCGCCTGCCCGGCCTCCAGCCAGCCACCTGCTCCAGCGCCTCTCTGGTCCAGGCCGCCGCCTCGGCCAGGTCCCCCACATACCACTCAAAATACTTGGCCAGCTCAACGTGCGGCAGGACGCCCGTCGTCCCCTCACTGGACTCGAGGGCCAGTTGCTGCCACAGGGCGAACGCTTCCTCACGTCTCTCATCCCGCTTGAGGACATAGGCCAGCTCGCGCAACCCCCGGGCCCGCAGGTCCGATCCCAGACCGTTGCAGCGGAGCACCGCGCCCCGATAGGCCCGCTCCGCGTCGCCGACACGACCCTGTGCATAGTACCACCGTCCCAACGCGTACCATTCGGCGCCCGTCAGCTCCTGGGATCCTTCGCCCCCGTCAACCTGCCAGGGCTCGGCGTACGTCCGGCAGAGCCGGGCGGCCAACGTGACCAAGCTCAGAATGTCGATCTTGTTGTGGTAGAGCACTCGCTCCATATCTCGAGCATCCCCGGTCTGCAGATAGTCACGGTAGAGCCAGGGAATCTCCCCGCTCGGGACGTCCGCCTGCCGTCGCCGAACCCCCAACACGTCCCGTTCCAGCGCCGTCAGCGCACAGGACGAGAGAGCGTAGCGCCACAGGCGCCGCGCGGGATGGAGAAGATCAACGTGTACCTTGTCCCGGAGCGTGGGCACCTCGCGCGCCAGAATAAAGCGGTTCTCAATGATCGGCACGTCGAACGCCCTGCCGTTGAAGGAGATCAGGGCTTCGAAGGCGGGCAGGCGCTCCATGAGCGCCTCCACCATCGCTGGCTCATCGCCGGGATCGCGCAGGAAGTACTGCCGGAGCTCAAAGCCCTCCTCTCCGAAGAAGCCCAGTCCCACAATGAAGGCCATCGTCCCCGTGCCCCCGGAAAGGCCCGTGGTCTCCGTGTCCAAGAAACAGGCCCGACGCAGGTCAACGTCCGCCACGCGAGAATCCTGCTCCAGATTGGCCACCACGTCGGAGGAGAGCTCCAAGAAGGAAGAGAGGGCCAGGTCTCCGTGCACATGTTCGACCGGATAGGATGTCTCGGCCACGAAGCATTGCCCCCGGGAGGTGGTGTGGAACCGCCCGGAGACCAGGTCCTCGATAGCGCACGCAGGGCGCGACGGCTGGGCCCGCAGCTCTCGGACGCCCTGGACCACACCCAGCTCGCGCAGCCGTCGCTTCAGATCCTCACGCATCATCTAGGAGAAACAGCTCATCCGCTCTCACCGACCCTCGGGTGGGCGACACCGTCCGCCTTCGGCCCCGGAGCAAGGCGCACGTCCCAGCCTCTCACTGCCCTTCGCATGGATAGGCGCCCTCCAGACGGAGTAGCGTCTCCTTGATGGCCAGGCCAGAGCCAAATCCCGTCAATGCTCCCCCGCTCCCCACGACGCGGTGACACGGGATGACGAGGGGCAGCGGGTTGGCTCCCACCGCCCTGCCCACCGCGCGCGATGCCCTCGGCTTGCCCACCAACTGAGCGATATCACCGTACGTCGCCGTGGTCCCGTAGGGAATCCGCATCACCTGGCTCCAGACCGCCCGCTGGAAGACCGTGCCCTCAATGTCGAGAGGAAGGCTGAATGATTCCAGAGCACCAGAGAAATACTCCTGCAACTGATCCAGAGCAGCAGCGAGCACGTCTGCCTCTTCCTGCGGTTCATCCACGCCAGGATGCTTCGAAAGCCAGCTTAGAAATGAGCCGGACTGCTCATCGCCCAGCGATATCCTACATACGCCTAACTCAGTCGAGGCGACCCACACCGCGCCGATCTGGCTATCCAGCCGCGCGTACACAATGTCTCCCACCATACTCGCTCCTTTGTATCTCCCACGAACCTCACAACCCTCAGCGTCCCAGTCCTCGGCTGATCCATCGGTTACAAGCAAGAGGAAAGGTCAGACACATGATCCAGGATCACGTCCGCCCCAGCTTGTTCCAGTTCATCTCTTTCGCCGAACCCGCACAAAACGGCCACGGCACGAGCACCTGCCCGCCGCGCACTCCGGACATCCACCGTCGTGTCACCAACCATCAAACACCGCTCTGGCGGGACACCCAGCCGCTCCGCAGCCCGCTCGATCGGTTTGGGATGAGGCTTCAAGCGCCATGTGTCCTCTCGCGTTATCAGAAGGTCAAACAGTTCGCCCAGGTCATGCTGCGCCAGAAACGCCTCCGCCTCCTCCCGACCCCGCGTCGTGACGATGGCCAACCGGTACCGTCCGCGCAGCGCGAGCAGCATCGCTCTCGAGCCGCTCATCAATGGGAAGTCGGCCTCCTTTGCCGCGCGACGGAGGCCCCGAAGGACCTTCCACATCCTCAGCAAAGGCGCATCCAGCCCCACGGCATCCAGCGCCGTCATCAACGCGTTCGCCGGAGTCTCGGAAGCCATCACCAGACGGCGTGCCTTCCGGTACAGCCACGGCCACTCAAACCGCTGAAGCCGCAGCGCCAGACTCTCCACCACCTGATCGTCCGTGTCCATCAACGTCCCGTCGAGATCGAACAGGATGGCGTCAATGGTCAGCGGGTCCAGCCCGTCCCGGCAGCGGTGATCCATCACGCTCTCGACTATACATTGACAGCCGACGAGTGTCAACATCCAACTCTAAGCCCACCGGGACCCCCGGTGTCTGCCGCCCCGCCCCATCCACCCTCCCATGCACAGCCAGGGACCTTCTCGCGTGGAACCATCGGCTCCTCGCGTGTCGAGCGATCCCATCCTGCCATCCCAGGCCGCTGGGGTCCGTCATCCCGCACCATCCACCCCGGTCATTCTGAGCTCCATACCTGCTATTCCAAGCTCCTGCCCCGCATCCTGAGCCACAGGCCAGAATCTCCGTTCGCAATGAAGGACCGGGATCCTGCCTCGTCTCGCTCCCACAGAGACATTGCCACCGCTCGTTCGGGGACCACCCCCGCTTGTCTCTTTCCTCTTCCCACCTATAATCCGCTCACGATGGATCTCCAGGATGTGCTCACCACCCTACGCCGAGACGCCTCATTCATGCGTTGCGTGACTGCATGGGAGCGACTGCCAGCCCGGCCCGCGCGCACCGTGGGCTGGCCCAAGGACTTAGATCCCCGGCTCGTGGCAGCCATCCAGAGCCACGGTATCAACCAGCCTTACGTGCACCAGGGCGCCGCTATGGCCGCCGCGTTGGCTGGTCAACACGTCGTCCTCGCCACGTCCACCGCCTCTGGGAAGACATTGGCCTACAACGCCCCCGCCCTCCACACGCTGCTCAACGACCCCGAAGCCTGCGCCCTCTACCTCTTCCCCACCAAGGCCCTGGCCCACGATCAGATCGCCAACCTGGGCTCGCTCCTCACCAGTCTAAGGGCGCAGACATCGGCCGAGAGAGCTTCCATCGTCGTGCACGCTTACGACGGAGACACACCCTCTGCCCAGCGTTCGTCGGTTCGCGGCGAGGCCCGCCTGCTGGTGACGAATCCGGACATGCTTCACGTCGGGATCCTTCCCCACCACACGCGCTGGATGCGGTTCTTCAGCAACCTGCGCTACGTGGTGCTGGACGAGATCCACACCTACCGTGGGGTGTTCGGAGCACACGTGGCAAATGTGCTGCGCCGGCTGCGGCGCGTCTGCCGTTTCTACGGGGCCGACCCGACATTCATCTGTGCCTCGGCCACCATCGCCAACCCGAAGGATCTGGCGGAGCGCCTCATCGAGGCCCCGGTCACTCTGGTTGACGACGACGGAGCGCCGCGGGGGGAGAAGCATGTCATCTTCTTCAATCCCCCGCTGGTCGACGAACAACTGGGCATCCGTCGCAGCGCCACACTGATGGCGAAGGATATCGCCGGTCGATTCCTGGAGGCCGACGTACAGACTATCGTCTTTGCCCGCGCCCGGTTGACCACCGAGGTGCTCTTGGGTTATCTGCGGGACACCGTGGGGCTGGCCGGCGGAAATCCCGACTCCGTCCAGGGCTATCGGGGCGGGTACTTGCCTAACGAGCGTCGCCAGATTGAGCGGGGCCTGCGTGATGGGGCCATCCGTGGGGTGGTCGCCACCAATGCCCTGGAACTGGGCGTCGACATCGGCCAGCTCAGCGCCTGTGTCATGACCGGCTATCCGGGCACCATCGCCAGCGCCTGGCAGCAGGCCGGTCGGGCCGGGAGGCGCGCCGGGCTCTCCAGCGCCACGTTGATCGCCAGCGCCCTCCCATTGGACCAGTACATCATCACGCATCCTCAGGCCTTCTTCGGTCAGGCCGTGGAACACGCCCTGCTGGATCCCGACAACCTCGCGGTGGCGAGCAACCATCTCGCCTGCGCCGCCTTTGAGCTACCCTTTGAACCCGGCGAAGGCTTCGGCAGCTTCCCGGACGCCAAGGACGTGTTGGATGCCCTGGTCGAGGAGGGCCTCCTCCACGGGTACGACGGGCACTATGCCTGGATCGGTGATGGATACCCGGCCGGCGGCATGTCCCTCCGGACCAGCTCACCCGACAGCATCGTCATCCAGGCCGTCGAGGAGGAGACCAACGAGCCGACCGTCATCGGGGAAATGGACCGTCCCAGCGCTCCACAACTGATCCACGAGGGCGCCGTCTATATGCACGCCGGAGAGAGCTACGTGGTGGAGTCCCTTAACTGGGACGAGGGACACGCCCGCGTGCGCCCCGCCAAGCTCGACTACTACACCCGGGCCAGCTCGACCACGGAGGTCAAGGTGACCAACGTGATGCGCACCACAGAATCGGACGATAGGACCGAGGGTCGCCCGATGGAGGGGACACATCACGCCTACGGGGAGCTCCTGGTCATCACCCAGGCCACAGGCTACCGCCGCATCAAGCGATATACGCATGAGATCTTAGGATGGGCCCCCATCGATCTGCCAGAACAGCGTATGCACACGTTCGGGACCTGGATGGCCTTCTCCGACGAACTCACGGAACAGCTGGAAAGGGCCGGCATCCTCCAGCCCGAGATTGACTACGGTCCCAACTGGAATGCCCAACGGACCGCCGCCCGAGCCCGCGATGCATACCGCTGCCGACGCTGCGGCGCGCCGGAGCAGGACGGTCGCCAACATCATGTCCATCACCTGACGCCCTTCCGCGTCTTCGGGTACGTGCCGGGAAGAAACGACCACTATCAAATAGCGAACCGCCTCGAGAACTTGATCACGCTCTGCCCCACGTGCCATCGGCGTGCGGAACGGGCCCGGGGCACCCGCGGCGCGCTGAGCGGCCTGGCGTACTTGCTGCGGAACTTGGCGCCCCTGTTCCTGATGTGCGCACCCGGAGACCTAGGGTCGGCGGTGGAGGCTCGCGCACCCAACACGCGTCTACCCACGGTGACGTTGTACGACAGCCTTCCCGGTGGCGCCGGATTAAGCGCCCAGCTGTATGACATGCGCGACGGACTGCTCCACGCGGCCCTAGATCGAGTGCGCGACTGCCCCTGCAGCGGTGGTTGCCCGGCGTGCGTCGGTCCAGCGGGGGACGTGGAGCCAGGCACCAAGACGCTCACGGAACGTCTGCTGGTCGCCGTCACTCACCAAGGCGGGGAATCTCCCGCAAAGGCCCCATCTGGATCGCGCCGGGGTAGTTCGTGACACACAGCACGCCTTGGTCACGGGCTGGCATCAGCTGACCGGCGGGCGGATGATCTAGTCTGGCCAGGGCGGAATCCATCCTATGTACAGGGCCGTCTTCGTGCGGATTCGCACAACTGGGGACGTGCCGCCGCAGCCGGCCTCCAATCAGTCTCCGCCGAGTTAACGGCTCCGACACACAACGCTGCGCAAGACAGCATACAGGAGGTATCGATGGACAATCAAACGCTTCTGTACCTATCTCAGGCGGACGTGACGGCCGTAGGCCTCTCAATGGCGGACGTCATTGAGCTGGTCGAGAAGGGGTTTCTTGAGAAGGGTGAAGGTCGCGTCGAGATGCCGCCCAAGCCTGGCATTCACCCGGGAGAAGGTGATAACTTCATCCATGCCATGCCCGCCTACATTCCTGCTATGGAGTCAGCGGGCGTGAAATGGGTAAGCGGTTTTCCGGAGAACCACAAACGCGACCTGCCCTACATCACGGGCCTGCTCATCCTCAACGACCCGGAGACGGGCCTCCCCATCTCGGTGATGGACTGTGTATGGATCACGGCAATGCGCACCGCCGCGGCCACCGCAGTAGCAGCGCGACGCCTGGCCCGACCCGAGTCCTCGGTGCTCGGCATTCTGGGATGCGGTGTCCAGGGACAGACCAACACCGAGGCCCTCAACGTGCTCTTCCCACTGGAAAAGGTGTTGGCCTATGACACAGATCCACAGACCACGGCGCGCTTCGCCAGGGAGATAGGCTCCCGTTTCGGCTTGGAGGTTCTTCCTGTGGAAAGCCCTCGGGACGCCGTGGCCGGCTGCGACCTGGTGGTCACCGCCGGCCCGATCCTCAAAGAGCCTCACGCCACCATCCAGGCGGGGTGGATGGATGAGGGCGCTTTCGCCTCTCTGGTGGATTTCGACTCGTACTGGCATCCCGATGCGATGAAGGAGGCCGACAAGTTCTGCACGGACGACGTCCCCCAGTTGCGCCACTACCAGGCGGTGGGCTACTTCCAGGACATTCCGCCGATCTACGCTGACCTGGGGGAGCTGGTTGTTGGAACCAAGCCTGGTCGCGAGAGCGCGCAGGAGCGAACGATGACCTGTAACCTGGGCCTGGCCATCGACGACATGGCGGTGGCTCCCGCCGTTTATCGGCGCGCTCTCGAAAAGGGTATCGGCACTCGGCTGCCGCTCTAGCTCCCGGGGGGATTCGGAGGTCACATGCTCTCTCGCGATCTAACGTTCACGCCGCATCTATCCGTGCTCAATGAGGATCAAATCGAGCAGATCCATCTAGCCACGTTGGAGTTGTTGGAACGGACCGGCGTTCAGGTCACGCATCCTCGAGCGCTGGAGATACTGCAGGGCGCCGGCGCCCGCGTAGAGGGAGATCGCGTGCGCATGCCATCCTGGCTCGTCGAGGACGCCATCCGCCGCGCGCCGTCCCGAGTTGTGCTTGGCAATCGAGCGGGGGGACGGAAGGTGTTCCTGGAGGGCGACAAGGTCTGGTTCGGCCCCAGCCTCGACTGCGTTGACTACCTCGATCCCCTCACCGACGAGCGACGGCGGTTCGTCAGTGACGACTGCCGAGTCACATCCACCGTTGCCGATGCCCTGCCTAACTACGCGTGGGTGATGACCATTGGCATGGCCGACGACGTGCCACCGGACATCGCGGATCGGGTGATCGCCCAGCAGGTGTTCGTGCACACTGAGAAGCCCCTGGTCTTCTGCTGCAAGGATGCCAACAGCCTGCGCGACATCTATGAGATGGCTCTCCTGGTCAGCGGTGGAGACGACCAGTTCCGGCAGGCTCCCATCTGTGTGCATTATTCGGAGCCCATCTCGCCCCTTCTCTACTACGATCCGGCGGTGGAGAAGATCCTGTTCTGCGCGGAGAGGGGAATCCCCTTGATCAACTACCCGGCGCCACAAGCTGGGAGCACCGCGCCGGCCACCTTGGCCGGCGAGATCGTGCAGGGCAGCGCGGAGTCGCTCAGCGGTCTCGTCCTCACACAACTCATCAACCCCGGCACGCCCTTCATCTACGGTGCCTTTGCCACCATCATGGACATGCGAACCACCGTCTTCTCCTATGGTGCGCCTGAGATGAGCTTGATGGTGGCCGCTCTGGCTCAGATGGCGCATCACTATGATCTGCCCTTCTTCGGCACGGCTGGATGCTCCGACGCCAAGTTCCCCGACGCTCAGGCGGCGTCCGAAGCCACCTTCTCGTGCTTGGCCTCCGCCCTGGCGGGGGCCAACTTGGTGCATGACAGTGGGTGGCTCGACCACGGATCGGTGGCCTCACCTGCCTACATGGTGCTGGTCAATGAGATTCTGGACATGGTAAGGCACTTCGCCGCAGGGATCAGCGTCAATGACGAGACACTAGCCCTGGACGTGATGAACACCGTCGGCCCGGGCGGCCACTACCTGAATGAGGAACATACTTACTGCCATTTCAGGGACGTCTGGTACTCCGACCTGTTCGATCGAAGCCGGTTCGATGACTGGTTGACGGAGGGGGGAAGACAGTTTGGGGAGAGGCTGAGGGAGAAGACACAGGCCGCCATGGATCACCGGGTCCCGCCGTTGTCGGACGCCCTTCTGGTGGAGATGGAACAGATGAGACAACACTGGCGGTAACGTGCCGCCCTAGGTGCCGTCACTTCACATCAGCTAGACCCTTCAATGTAACGCCGGCCCTGCCCGCGAGCGTGCCAAGTCGGCCGCCCCCTCGCATCGGCGCCAACCTGGCGGGCTCCTTTTATCTCTGTCCACTCCCGTCACGGCCGTCACCGTGCCCCCCGGCTCTGGTTCAGACAATGTGAACTAGCAACGAAGGTCCACCACTGACGTTGGCCCGGTTGGACCGAACTGAGAAGCTGGGTTCATGGACACGGCTCGCACACTCTTGCCGGCCGCGGGCGACCGAAGACCCATTGCAGTTCCATCCTGGCGGGCGTGGACCTGGTGCCGCCACCCATACACACGCCGTAGCAGGTGTAGCCGCCCCTGGCCAAGCCATCAAAGGAATACGCTCGGTCGATTGTGCCCCTCAATCGAGGAGCGAAATGACTACGATCCATTCCCCCCCATCATGTACTTGACAAATATACTCAACTAATATATAATCACAGGCAAGTTGTCAGGGGCTGTGGCGCACAATTGACATCAGAACCTGAGGCGCGTTGGCAGGGACGGCGCCATCTGCGCGGGGTAAGGCTTGGAGCGGGCGGGATAGATATGATTAAGATGTCGACGAAGGGACGGTACGCACTGCGGGCGATGGTCGACCTGGCTTCCCACGGCGACACTGGCCCTGTGCCGCGTGGCGACATCGCGGAGCGCCAGGACGTCTCGGCCGACTACATGGCGCAGCTCTTTACGCCCCTACAAGACGCGGGCCTGGTGGAGGGGGTCAGGGGACCTGGCGGCGGATACCGTCTGGCCCGAGCCCCTGAGGACATAAGAGTTAGCGACATCGTGGAGATCGTTGAGGGGCCGGTCGCTCTGGCACCGTGCGTGGGACAGCAACCCGAAGCGAGCTGCCCTCGCTCGGACGGCTGTCCAACACGCGCCGTCTGGGAGCACGTGTCGACGCACCTGAAAACGCTGCTTGCATCGTATAGCCTGGCGGATCTTTGCAGGAGGGACCGTGAATAGGAGTCTTGAGATGAACGAAAAAGGGATGACGGATACGGAGGTAAGAGAGCAACGAGTTACGCTACCCGTCCGCGGCATGACGTGCGCCTCCTGCGTGGCCCACGTGGAGAAGGCGCTGAAGAGCGTGGAGGGCGTCGGTGGAGTGAATGTCAATCTTGCCACCGAGAAGGCCAGCCTGGATTTCCGGACGGATGCCGTCAAGATGGGAGACTTGGTAAGAGCCGTACAGGAGACAGGATATGACGTCCCGGTCGAGACTGTGACGCTAAAGATCGAAGGCATGACCTGCGCGTCCTGCGTCAACCATGTTGAACAGGCATTGAACAGGGTGCCCGGCGTAGTGGAGGCCGCCGTCAACCTGGCAACCGAGCGGGCCACAGTCACCTACCTGCCGGAAAGCACCGGCCTCGGCGACCTGAGGGCAGCGGTACGCGAGACGGGCTACGGTGTGGCAGAGATACCGCAGGATGACTTAGGCGTTCGGGAGCACACGCGGGAGGATGAGGCCGTCCGAAAGATGCGCCGCGCGCGCTTCCGCATGCGGATGGCTTGGGTCTTCACCGGGCCTATTATCGTCTGGATGATCGCGGAGATGGTATTCGGCATCGTCTGGCCCAATGCGTTCGTCTTTAATCTGGGCATGATCGTGCTGGCGCTGCCCGTCCTATTCTGGGTGGGCCGTCACACCTATCGCAGCGGCCTCACGGCCGTGCTGCACGGCTACGCAAACATGGATACGCTGATCATGCTGGGAACGGGAGCCTCCTTCCTCACCGGCCCGGCGTCCTTCTTCTTCCCGGTGGCCAACTACGCCGGCGTCTCGGCGATGATCATGGCTTTCCACCTCACCGGACGCTACATCGAGGAGTCCGCCAAGGGTCGTGCCTCGCAGGCAATCCGCAAGCTGTTGGAACTGGGGGCCAAGACAGCTCGCGTCATCCGCGACGGGGCCGAAGTGGAGATCTCCGTGAACGAGGTTCGCGTGGGTGACGTGATGGTCGTCCGGCCAGGCGAGAAAATCCCCACAGATGGAGTGGTGGCGTCCGGAGAGAGCGCGATCGATGAGTCGATGGCCACCGGCGAGTCGATGCCAGTGAACAAGCAAGAGGGCGACGAGGTCATCGGCGCCACCGTCAACCAGGAGGGGCTGCTGAGGATCCGGGCTACCAAGGTGGGGAAGGATACGTTCCTCGCCCAGGTGATCAAGCTAGTCGAGGAAGCGCAGGGCTCCAAGGTCCCAATTCAAGCTCTCGCCGACCGGGTGACCGGGTTCTTCGTGCCCGCGGTCATGACGATCGCCGGGCTGACGTTACTCGTGTACCTAGTATTCCCCAGCCTGATGCGCCCGCTGGTGGAATTGGGCTCCTTTCTGCCCTGGGTCAACCCTGCTTTGAGTCCAATCACGCTCGCTATCGTCGCCATGGTCGCAGTGCTGGTGATCGCCTGCCCCTGCGCCCTCGGTCTGGCCACCCCAACGGCGCTGATGGTTGGGAGCGGAATGGGGGCGGAGCACGGCATCCTCATCCGAACCGGGGAGGCCATCCAGACGCTCAAGGATGTGGCGGTGGTCATCTTCGATAAGACGGGGACCATCACTAAGGGCAGACCCGACGTCACTGATATCGTCAGCCTCAGTGATCGACACATGCCGCGGGAGGAAATCCTCCAATGGGCGGCCTCTGCGGAACGTGGAAGCGAGCACCCGCTGGGCCGGGCGCTTGTTGACCTTGCAGAGGCCGAGGGAATCCCACTGGAGGAGCCTCGGGAGTTCCAGGCGATCCGCGGAAGGGGGATCAAGGCTCACGTCGATGGACGGCGGGTGCTTGTTGGATCCCGCCGGCTGATGGAGGATGAAGGTCTGAGCCTGACAGATTCACCGAGCGCAGCCGAGCATACGCTGCGGCGCCTCGAGAACGAGGCCAAAACCGCGATGCTGGTGGCCGTCGATGATCGCCTGGTCGGCTTGATCGCCGTCGCCGACACGCTGAAGGAGGACTCAGCGGACGCGATCCACGCCCTGCAAGGCATGGGATTGCAGACGGCCATGCTCACCGGCGACAATCAACGCACCGCCGACGCCATCGCTCGCAGCGTGGGCATCGATCATGTGCTGGCAGAGGTCCTGCCGGACGGGAAGGTCGACGAAGTGCAGAAGCTTCAGGACCGCTTCGGCTCCGTCGCCTTCGTTGGCGACGGCATCAACGATGCCCCAGCACTGACTCAGGCAAACGTGGGCATCGCCATCGGTACGGGCACGGACATCGCCATTGAGGCGAGTGACGTAACGCTGGTCCGCGGAGAGCTGACCGGGGTCGTGGAAGCGGTCAACCTGAGCCGAGCCACGTTCCGCAAGATCAAGCAGAACCTGTTCTGGGCCTTCTTCTACAACGTCATCATGGTCCCACTCGCCGTCATTGGCTGGATGCACCCCGTACTGGCCGAGATCGCCATGGCGTCATCCTCCGTGACGGTGGTCACTAACGCCAACACGCTCCGTGGCGTCGACATCCGCCCTGCATACGCGAAAGAAGCAGAGGGCGGTCAGCAGCCGGAGATGATCGAACAGCCGGCTCAGAGCGCGGCTTGACAGAACCCAAGTCCTGATCCCCGCGGCATCCACGCGGGTGTCGCAGAGTTCGGCCCAGAGACCACGGCCTGGGGCCGTCACATAAAACCGTGAAGCTCGCAGAGAGCCCAAGTAAGGAGGCAACCAAGATGGCTGTTGATCCAGTCTGTAATATGGACGTAGATCCGAATAGCGCACCGGCGAAAGCTGAGTACAAGGGTAAGACGTACTACTTCTGTGCTCCAGGCTGCAAAGCGGCGTTTGAGAAGGACCCGGACAAGTATCTCAAGGGAGCTGAGGAGACGAAGTAGCACATCCCAATTCGTGAATGGCTGCTCAACGTCCTGGTGCCTCGGGACAGCCAAGCGGGTCCCGAGGCACCGCGCGTCGGAACCGAGAAGACCCGGTTGGCGAGTGACGCCGGGCGGGCGAGGGGCTTGGCACCCTTGCGAGCACGCCACGGCAGGCGGCGTGTCTCGGGGGCGTAACGTCAACTACCGGGCACGGCGCTTGGCAGGTCCAGCCGTCCGATGGAGCCGCGTGGGATTATGATGGACCGAAGGTGGCAGAGGCGACGGTTGACGGTCAGGGGCATGGACTGCGCCGAGTGCGCCCTCCATGCGAAGGAGGCCGTGTGCGGCTTGCCCGGCGTGCGCCAGGCACGCGTCTATCTGGGCGCCGAGCGGCTGGACGTGGTGTACGACCCAGACGTGACCGACACCGCTGAGATTGCCCAAGCCGTGGCTCAAGCTGGCTACCGGGTGGACGATGCACCAGGAACCCAGGCCGCGGCGGTGGGGCCTAAGCTGGCGGAACGTCTGACGGCTCTCTTCATTGGCGTGGTCGTCGTCGTCATCCTCGTCGAGACCATTGCGGAGCAACTGGGCCTACTCGATGCCGTCCTGATGGACATCCCACCCTGGCTGGCGGTAGCCGCCATAGGGCTGGGCGGCTACCCCATCTTCAGGAAGGTCATCCAAGCCCTCAGACAGCGGCGGGTCACCGCGCACGCGTTGATGATGGTGGGCATCCTCGGCGCCCTTGCATCTGGGGAGTATTACGCAGCGGTGGTCATCGTGTTCTTCATGCGCATCTCCGACTACCTCGAAGGTGTGACCACGGACCACTCCAGGCAGGCCATCCGCGCGCTGATGCGGCTGACGCCAGACGTGGCCCATCGGCTGCGCGATGGCAGCCAGGAGGACATTCCCGTCGAGGCCCTGCGCCCCGGCGACCGAGCGATTGTGCGGCCCGGGGAACAGATCCCCGCCGATGGCCACGTGGAGGAGGGAAACGCCGCGGTCGACCAGTCGCCGATCACGGGGGAGAGTATGCCCGTGGACAAGGTCCCTGGAAGTCCCCTATTCGCCGGGACCATCGTCCACGGCGGAGCCCTCACCATGCGGGTGAGGAGGGCGGGCGCCGACACGACGCTCTCTCGCGTGATTCAGCTGGTCGAGGAGGCAGAGGCCCACAAGGCCCCCGTCCAGCGGATCGCCGATCGGTTCACCGCCTGGTACATCCCGTTGGTGCTGACAGCGGCAGGGCTGACGTACCTGCTGGGCCGCGACCCCAGGGCCGCCATCGCTATCCTACTCGTCTCCTGCGCCTGCGCCATCGCCCTGGCGACACCGACAGCTGTGATCGCAGCCGTAGGGCGGGCTGCCCGTAGCGGCATCTTGATCAAGGGCGGACGCTATCTTGAGCTCCTTGCCCGCGTCGACACGCTGGTCATGGACAAGACCGGGACACTCACCTTCGGGCGGCCGGTGGTGACGGATGTCGTCGCGCTCGACGGGAGAACCGAGGATGAAGCTGTCCGTCTAGCCGCGACGGCAGAGTGGCTGTCTGAGCACCCGCTGGCGATCGCGGTCCGCCGGGCCGCCCGAGAGCGCGGTCTGTCTCCAGGATCCACCGACGGATTCCAGGCATTGGCCGGGATGGGCGTCCGGGCGGAGGAAAAGGGCACGCAACTGCTTGTGGGGAGTGCCCATCTGCTGGCAGGTGAGAGTATTCCCCTGCCATTACGAGCCCGGGGCCAGGCAGACAGGTTGGAGGCAGCAGGTAAGACAGTGTTCTTCGTCGCTGCGGAGGAGCAGGTCGTGGCGCTGCTGGCTGTCGCGGATGATCCCCGACCGGAGGTGCCGGATGCTTTGGATGCCCTGCGCAAGTTGGGAATCAAGAACTTGCTGCTCTTGACAGGCGATAACGAGCTGATAGCCCGAGCAGAGGCAGAGCGGCTCGGCATCGACTACAGGGCAGAGTTGCTCCCTGAGGAGAAGATCGCTGTGGTGAGGGACCTGCAGAACCGGGGGCACAGGGTGCTGATGGTAGGTGATGGCGTCAATGATGCTCCAGCCCTGGCGCAGGCTGACGTGGGCGTGGCGATGGGCGTCGTTGGCACCGACGCCGCGCTGGAGGCCGCCGACGTGGCCCTGATGCAGGACGACTGGCGCGCGCTTCCTGAGGCTATTCGATTAGGACGGCACACCTTCCGCGTCATCAAGCAGAACCTGGGACTGGGCGTGCTCTACAACCTGGTCGGCATCACGTTGGCGGCGTTAGGCCTGCTCCCGCCGGTGGCCGCCGCGGCGGGTCAGTCGATCCCCGATCTGCTCATCATGCTTAGCTCCGCCCGGCTCCTGCGGAGCTAATGTGAGAACTCTACCCAGGCGCTCACCCTTGGCGCCGCCTCAGCTCCATCACGACTGCCATGCTCGCAGCCTCGCCGCGGCAGGCTAGTGACATCGCCCGGCGCTGAGGGCGTCAGCCTGGATGGACATAGTCTCGAACGGGGGTGTGCCGGCCACACGAGTAAGTGCAAGCTGATCCACGCGGCGAACGGCTGCAACAGCATGGGGGCACTGAGGCGATGATGGAAGAAAGACTGGCTAGCAGCCCGGAGAGGTAGTCCGTACGACGAGGGCCTGGCGGCGTCGACCGAACCAAGTGCTGCCACCGCCACGCTGGCGCCGACCGCAACTCCCGCACCCCTTCGCTTGCACCCTCGACGCCCACGACGTGCGCCTCGGTCTCGGCCCCCCGTGTCGCTGGCTCGACAGCGACCTACCTCGTCTTCGGGACCCGGACCGGGAGCAGGTCTCGCTGAGAGACCCGCGCGGCCGACCCGTACTGCTAAACTTCTGAACCATCTGATCACCGTACTGCCGAAGAGAGCAGTCGGCTCTCCATGCCACGCACGAAGAACACCAAGACGAGGATCATGTCATCCTCCCTATAGACATCGCTGAGGAGCCAGAGGATGAATTCGGCTCCGCGGAACAGTGGTAGCTGACGTTCACCGTTCGCTCCGACCAAGCAACCGACACCGCCCGCGCGGAGCAGGTCCGGCGCATCCCCAGCACGTCCTTCATTGATCGAGACGGGGTGATCCGGGTCAGGCACCCAGGCTCTCTATGTCAGGCTCTCATCGATCAACATGTCCAACCGCTGCCGTAATGCGCGCAGATCGAGGCACCACAGCGACACAAGGCGGCTTCCGATGGAAGGGTCCACACTGGATCCGGGCGCTTGCACCCCCGGAAGGAAGCGACACCCCTTACCGCGTTGCTTTCCAGCCAGAGCTGCCTATAGCACCCCGACTCCTACTAGCACGCCCATCACCGCGAAGGCGCCTGCGGAGACCCAAAGAAGGAGGGGCCGCGGGACAAGGTCGCACAACAGGCTGCCGCAGACGACCCCAGTTGCGGTCACTGCAGTCAGCGCAAACGCCCCACCGGCCAGCACAGCCCACGGGTCGCCTAGTCTGCTGGAAAGGCTCAGAACAGCCAGCTGGGTCTTGTCGCCCAACTCCGCCAGGAACAG
>CAZGSX010000048.1:0-1408 GCA_964528475.1 uncultured Anaerolineales bacterium | reverse complement strand
CCGTCGGGCCGCTCGAGCCATCAGCAGGCCCATCAGTGCAAACGCCATTCCAGCCGCAGCCCGGAGTAGGCCCACTGGAAGGACGCGGCCCAAGACCTGACCACCGGCTACCCCAAGCGCGGTGACGACAATCAATGCCGCGCTGGCACCTGCGAACACAGCCCACGGCTTGCGGTGCTTACAGGTCTGCGCCAGGATGGCCAGCTGCGTCTTGTCGCCTAACTCCGCGACGCACACCAGCCCGAATGCCGAGAAGAACGCCCGCCAGTTCATCATCTCCTTGTCTACCTCATCTCTTCCCCATGACATGCGTTGGCCCGACAGGATCAGTCGGTCGCACTCGCAGGGCGGGGTGCCAGGATGATGCATCACTTGGACTCCCAACTCTATCGGAGCTCACCAGCCTGTCAAGTGACGCATTGGATGGCAAGGAGCCGCCGCACACGCCAACCGCGAACTGGCGCAACAGACGCTTCCGAACTACCATGACATCCTCGCTTGCCCGACTGCGCCGCCCGCTTCGGTGGTGCATCGGAGCAGCACCGACACGCATGAGCACGGCTCGCGGCTCACACAGGAGGGGGGAAGCATCATCCCCAGATTTGAAGGGAGAGATATCATGGACACGACTACCGCGTTGCTGGCCGTTGCTGCCGTCATCCTGTTGGTCCTCGCGCTGCAAAGAGAGCCCAGCCTCGCCCTCGATGGATTGCTGGCGGCATGGCACAGCCTGCGACGCAATCTGATCCTGCTGCTGCTCGGCTTCATCCTTGCCGGCCTGGTACAGGTGCTTGTCCCTGCAGAGCTAATCACACACTGGCTGGGCGAGGGGACAGGCATCAGGGGTATTCTTCTCGGCTGCGTCGCGGGCGGATTGGTCCCGGGTGCGCCCTATGCGACTTTCCCCCTGGTGGCGGCGCTCTATCAATCTGGTGCGAGCATGGGAGCAGTAGTGGGCTTTGTATCCGCTTGGGCCCTCTGGTCGGTGTCCCGCCTACCCGTCGAGATCGCCCTGATCAGTCCACGAGCCGCCATCCTCCGCTACGCGGTCACGTTCGTCGTGCCGCCTCTGGCAGGCGTGGTGGCAGAGGCAGTCGATGGCTTCATCGCATAGGAGCCAGCTTCCTGCTGAGACGAACGGATCAGCAGAGCAACCCGGGTAACCCTGCAACTAATCGGAAAGCGTACAGGGCGCCCCAGCGACCCCCCGGGCAGCCGGTTTCCCTCACTCTTGACACGACAAGGCCCGCCTTACCAGGCGGGCCTTGTCATAGGCGATGCCGAGGCCCAGATTTGAACTGGGGACACCCTGATTTTCAGTCAAGTGCTCTACCAGGCTGAGCTACCTCGGCTCCACGAAGGACATTTTAGCCCAATTGAACCAGATTGTCAAGGCGGGCTGATTGGA
>CAZGSX010000047.1:20830-22325 GCA_964528475.1 uncultured Anaerolineales bacterium | reverse complement strand
AGAAGGTTGAGCCCCTCGCGCCCCAGTCGAGGCAGGGCGTGATAGAGTGTCTGAGAGTCCTCCCAGGTGACAGATCGAAGGCAGTTCAATTTCATACAGGATTCCCCTTGGCTCACTAGTTCACACCATTCCCTAGCAAAGCACTAGGAAGAGCGCCCCGTCCTCCCTCTCACCGCGCCAGCTCTTCTGGCAGGCGGAAGAGGGCTTCAATCTGCGCGAGAATTTGCTCGCTGGAGAAGTGCCGGGCCGTGATAGCTCCGGCTGGACAGGCCGAGACGCACGTGCCGCAACCTCTGCACAGCGCCTCGTTCACGCGGGCTGCCTCGTCCTCGTCAGCGAAATCGATGGCGCTGTATGGGCACAGCGAGAGACAAGTCTTGCACGCCGAACAGAGCTGCTCATCCACCACGGCGACCAGAGGTGAGATTGTGACGGAGCCTCGGTTGAGAATCTTCACGGCCTCGTGGGCAGCCGCATCAGCATGGGCCACCGTGTCCGGTATGTCCCGGGGCCCTTGACAGCAGCCAGCGAGAAGGACTCCAGGCGCATCGGTCTCGACCGGGCGCATCTTGGGGTGGGCCTCAGCGAACCACCCATCGGACGTGCGACCAAGCCCGAACAACCCGGCGACGTGATCCGCATCTCGTTGTGGCTCAATGGCGGACGCCAGAATGACCATATCGACGTCAATCCCGAAGACCCTGCCCAGATCGGCGTCCTCCCCGCGGACCCGGAGCTTACCGTCAGGCAAGACTTCGACCTCAGCGCCGTGTCCGCGAACAAACGTCACATCCTCTCTCTGCAGACGCTCATAGAACTCCTCGTAGGTCTTGCTAGCTGTCCGCATGTCCAGGTAGAATTCGTATACCTCTGCGCCCGTATTCTCACGCACCAGATGGGCCTGCTTGAGCGAGTACATACAGCAGAATCGCGAGCAGTACTCATGAGCGTTGTGGTCTCGGCTGCCCACGCAGTGAATGATGGCAACTTTCTCGGGCGCCTCCCCCTCAGCGGTGCGGATCTCCCCTCCGGTGATACCACCCGAGTTCGACAGTCGCTCAAACTCCAGTCCGGTCATTATGTTGGGGGACTTTCCATAGGAGTACTGTGACAGCTCGTGAGGGTCCCACATCTCGAAGCCGGTGGCCACGACGATCGCACCCACGTCGAGTTCGACGATCTCGTCCTCTTGTTCGAAGTTGATCGCGTCAGCCTCGCACAACATCTGACAAGCCTGGCATGCGTCCGCAATCTCTCCCCCGCTGCGATCCAGCTGTCGGAAGTGAATACAGGCGTCAGCGTCGATTACTGGCACGAGCGGCACTGCCTGCATTGAAGGCACCCACACAGCACTGGTCGGCCCCAAAGGCTTAGTCTCATACACGGCGACATCCTCGAGGACGATCTCAATGGCTCCGGTCGGGCAAATAATCGTACAGGCACCGCAGCCGATGCACTGGCTAGTCTCCTCCAGGAATGGGGGACCGACCTGACG
>CAZGSX010000047.1:13369-20730 GCA_964528475.1 uncultured Anaerolineales bacterium | reverse complement strand
TACCTCACGCCGACGGCGTCAAAGCTGCAGACGTCGCGACAGATGCCGCACTTAATGCAGAGCTCCTGGTCAATGATGTGCGGCTCCTTCCTCTCTCCGCTAATCGCCCCCTGGGGGCACTGGCGCCGGCAGAGCCCACACCCCGTGCACTCACTCGGGATAATGTGGTACTCGATCAAAGACCGACACACCCCCGCCGGACACGTCTGATCGTCGATGTGAGCCACGTATTCATCGCGGAAATAGCGCAGCGTACTCAGGACTGGATTGGGGGCTGTCTTCCCCAAACCGCACAAGGAGGCATTCTGCACGGTCCGTCCCAGCTCCTCCAGCCGGTCCAGGTCGGCCATCTCACCCTGGCCTTCCGTGATCCGGTTAAGGATCGTCAGCATGCTCCTGATCCCCTCCCGGCATGGCGTGCACTTGCCGCAAGATTCCTCCTTGAGAAACTCAAGGAAGTAGCGGGCCACGTCTACCATGCAGGTCCGGTCATCCATAATGACCATGGCGCCCGAACCCATCATGGACCCCGCCTCTGCGAGCCTATCGAAGTCGACCTGCAGGTCCAGCAAGTCGCGAGGAATGCATCCGCCTGAAGGGCCACCTGTCTGCACAGCCTTAAACGCTCTACCGTCCGGGATCCCACCACCAATCCCATAGATGATCTCGCGCAACGTGATGCCCATAGGCACCTCAATCAAGCCTGGGTTCCGCACTTGGCCCACCAGGCAGAACGTGTTGGTGCCCTTGCTTCCCGCCGTTCCCACGGAAGCGAACCAGTCAGCGCCGGCGCTGATGATCAGCGGTATATTGGCCCAGCTCTTGACGTTGTTCAGACATGTCGGGCGATCCCAGAGCCCCCGTTCTGTGGCATGAACGTGCTTCGGGCGCGGTTCCCCCACCTTACCCTCTAGAGATTGCATCAAGGCGCTGGATTCTCCACACACGAATGCCCCCGCGCCACGAACAATCTCAACATCAAAGCCAAACCCCGAGTTCAGGATGTTCTCGCCCAGAAGACCGTAATCCCGCGCTTGCTTGATCGCGATGGTCAGGTTCCGTACGGCCAGGGGATACTCGTCCCGCACGTAGACGAAGCCCTCGTGCGCGCCCATTGCGTAAGCGCCGATCGTCATACCCTCCAGCACGCTGTGCGGATCGGCCTCCATGAGGCTTCGATCCATGAAAGCACCCGGATCACCCTCATCACCGTTCGCAACGACATACTTGACATCGCCAGGCGCATCGCGGGTCGCCCTCCACTTCCGACCGGTGGGGAATCCCCCGCCACCGCGCCCCCGCAGTCCAGAAGCTTGCACCTCTGCAATGATCTCATCAGGCTTCATGCCGAAAAGAGCATGGGCCAAAGCAGAGTATCCCCCTAATGCGATGTATTCCTCGATGTTCTGTGGGTCGATCTTCCCACAGTGCCGCAGCAATCTACGTATCTGCTTGCTGTAGAACGGAATATCTTCATAGACCGGAATAGGCTCACCCGTGTCCACGTCCTTATACGTCAGCCGCTCCACGATCCCGCCGTTGATGAGGGTCTCCTCCACAATCTCGGGTACGTCCGTGGGTTCTACGTGACAGTAGAAGATGCCCCCCGGGTAGATATCCATCACCGGCCCCTTGGCACATAGCCCGCGACACCCCGTCTCCACGACCTCGATCTCCTGGTCCAGACCTCGGCGCTTGAGCTCTCCCCTCATCGCCTCAAGAACACCAGCGGAATTAGAGGCATCGCATCCCGTGCTCCGACAGATCATCACGTTAGCACGCTTCATCTCAGCCATGTGGGAACCCCTTCATGCCGTCGCCGTAAGAGTCGACCAAGTCCTCGTGCAAGATAGCGGCACACCTGTCTCTCACCTCCGCACCACCCAATCCTCTATCGTCCGTTCCGCGATGAGATGCTCCTGGACAACTCGCCGCGCCCGAGCTGGGCTGAGGTTACCGTACGTCACGGTTGGCCTGCCGACCTGATGGATTTCCACCAATGGCGTGTGCTCGCACATGCCGACACAGCCCGCAGCAACGACTTCAGCGTCCACGTCATGCTTGGTCAACTCGTCCTGAATGGCGCGCATGACCTCGCGGGCGCCAGAAGCGATCCCGCACGTGCCCATACCCACGGTGATGGTCGTCCCCACATCCAAGCGGAGTGAGATCTCGTCCTGGAGCTCCGCGCGCAGGCGACTTAGCTCTTCCACATTCTTCAGCTTCGGCATCTCACCTGTTCCTCTCCTCCTCGGCCCCGACACGGACCTGCCCGCGCATCAGGCTTCCCCCCGCGCGGCAGCACCCTCCTCTTCATCCAGAGAGGCGACAATCCTGGAGGCCCTAGCGCTTGTGATCCGACCGTATACCTGGTCGTCAACCATCATGACAGGGGACAGAGCGCACGCCCCCAAGCATCGAACACCCTCCAGGGAGAACTTACCATCGGGAGTAGTGTGACCAGCTTCTATGCCCAACTCTCTTTCCAGATGCTCCAGAATGCGCTGCCCTCCGATCACGTGACAGGCAGTGCCCAGACAAACCTTCAGCATATGCTCACCCCGCGGTTCCAGCCTGAACGCCTTGAAGAACGTTGCGAGGCGATAGATCTCGCCGATGGACGCTTCCATCCGTTCAGCGGTCCGTTCGAGCGCAGGACGGGGCAGGTAGTTGAACTCGCGCTGGATGTCCTGGAGAATGGCAAGCGCGTGCATCTGCTGAGCACCGTAACGGTCTATGATCTCGTTGACCCGTTCCACCTCCACCATCATCGTTCCCCTGCCCCTCTCTTCCCAATGGTCATCTTGCCCATCTTGATCGTCTTCTCCTGCGGGATACGTCGCGTAAAGCACTCGTTCCAGCAGATGCCGCAGCCAGTGCACGCATTCTCATCCACGTAACGGGCCTTCTTGCGGACTTTGACCTTAAAATTCCCCAGATACCCAGAGACCTCCTCGACCTCACTGTAGGTCAGGAGCGTAATGTTAGGATGTCGACCGACATCCATCATCTTGGGTCCCAGTATTCAGGTGCTGCAGTCCAGCGTGGGGAAAGTCTTGTTGAGTTGCGCCATCCGTCCTCCAATCGAGGGCTCCCGCTCCACCAAGTAGACCTGATACCCCATCTCAGCGATAGCGAGGGCGGATTGGATTCCGGCGATTCCACCTCCCACGACAAGAGCCGCCTCCGTCAGCGGCTCCTGGCGCGACTCCAAAGGAGCGTGTAGGGCCACACGGGCAACAGCCGCGCGAATCAATCGGTAGGCCTTCTCCGTTGCTTTCTCTCGATCCTCCACCACCCAAGAAACATGCTCCCGGATGTTCGCCATCTCGAAGAGATACCGATTGAGTCCAGCTTCCTCCACCGTAGCCTGGAAGGTAGACTCGTGCATGCGGGGGGTGCACGAAGCCACCACAACACGGTTCAGCGCGTGACGCTGGATGTCCGCCTGAATCAGCTCCTGCCCCGATCCTGAGCACATATAGCCGTGCTGGCGGGCCACAACCACCCCGGGCAGGTCAGAGATGAGCCCCACCAAGTCGCCGACTCTCACCCCGCCTGAGATGTTGTTCCCACACTCGCAGACATAGACGCCGATGCGAAGGTCTTCCACAAATGACTCCTTTCTCACTTCTCTGCTGCTTGGACCGATCGCCACAGCAGCTCTACCACGTCCACGGCGCGAATCCGAATGCGGTTCTTTCGAGCGCCCTCCTGGAGGGTACGAACGCATTGCTGACACGCTGAGGCCACGTACTTGGCGCCGGTAGCTTCTACCTGGGCCAGACGCCGTGCCGCTACCTGACTGGGGATTTCGGGATCCACCGTCTCCACGTCCCCGCCCCCGCCGCAACAGAGCGCATCCCGCCCATTCATCGACATCTCGCGCAATTCCAGCCCGGGGATGGCGGTCAGCACCTCCCGGGGCGCGTGATACACGCCGCTCTTGCGCCCCAGATCGCAGGGATCGTGATAGGTGACGATCTCCTCGACAGGTCCGAGTGCCAGCACATCCTCCTTCAACAACCCAGCTAAGAGCTCCGTCGCGTGGACAAACTCCAGCCCAGACGTGTCAGCCACCTCGGGATAGAGATGCGCCCAGGCGTAGTAGCACGAGGGACAGGTGAAGACCACCCGATGCGCACCAGCCGCTCGCACTTCGGCCACGTTATGCCGAGCTAGCTCCGCCATCCGAGTGCGCATACCCGCCACGTAGAGCGGGTAGCCGCAACACCATTCCTCGCCACCCAAGGTCGTGAACTCCACTCCACCCCGGTCCATCACCTGAACCAAAGCGCGCGGGATAGCATACGTCCGCGGATAGAACGAACTCACGCAACCCACGAAGTAGACCGTTTCCGCCACCTCTCTGGGCGGGTTCACACCTAAGGGAGGATCGGACAGATTCTCGCTCCACACGAGTCGTTTGGCGTTGTCATCCCCAGAGATGTTGTGCTGACCCGTAACGGTCTGTCCTAGTGCATCGAGCCTTTGCGGCACTCCATCGTTCTCGCGAACCGCCCACTCCTTGAGAGCGACCATCGCGTCTTTGATGTCAATGCCCCGCCGACAACGTACCTGGCAAGCACCGCACACCGTGCACAGCCAGAACGTCCGACTGCTCAGTACCTCTCCCACGAAGCCGAGTTGCAGCAGGCGCCACACCTGACGCGGCGTGTAATCCATGGCGTATGCTGTCGGGCAGGAAGCCGAGCAGGTTCCACACTGGATGCACTGCCTGATGAGCCGCCCGGCCGGCCCCAACCGGTCCACAAACGTCGGATCCCGGTCCGTCGTTCCCAAGTCCGTCATCCCAAGATTCTCCAAGGGACCTCCTTACGGTAACGGAGTCTCAACCGCGAGCCAGCCGAGATGAACACCAGCCTGGCCCTCCATCAGGAACGATGGTGGATTCATCTCGTGCTTACAGCCCAACGCTGGAGGCTTATGACTAGCCCAGAATTTCCTTGTACTCCGCCATTTGCTCTGCAATGAACTCCTTGAACTCATCCGAGTCGGGTGTCATCAACTCGTCAAGCTCAGAGGGGTCAGACAGCTCGATCCTCACTAGCCAGCCCTCATCGTAGGGCGATTCGTTGACCAACGCCGGCTCCCATTCGAGTTCCTCGTTAGCCTCCGCAACCTCTCCGCCCACCGTAGCCGGGATGCGTCCTACCCACTTTCCCGACTCCATCGACATGAACGTCTCACCCTGCTGCACCGCACGACCGATGCGAGGCATCTCGACGAACACGATCTCCTTGGCAATGCGTTGTCCGAAGTCGCTGAGACCCTGGATGACAAATTCACCCTCCACTCGAGCCCAATTGTGCTCCCGATCGTAGTAGAGATCCTCGGGAAACTGAACGTCTGCTATGTTCATGATCCTCTCCTTGCGAAATCCTATGATGCTACCCCATCAACTGGCTGAGACTGGTCGACATCTCACCTCGTTCAGTCAGAAATCCGGAGGCGGGCTTCACCTTCGGGTCGCGACTCCGTGCGGCGCACCCGCTGCCCATCCCAGACTAGGCGGACGCCGTCGGCGCAGCCAACGGTGCAACGTTCTCGGATCGACCGTCCCCCCATCTCAGATCCCATCCATCCGGCGGATACCGTCCGGCCCTCCGCCTGCGGCTCGTCAGCGTCGCAATTGACACATCGGGTCGGTCACCTCGATGCAGTGAACCCCCGACCTAAGTCTACTCCACGGTCACGCTCTTCGCCAGATTCCTCGGCTGATCCACGTCGCAGCCACGGCGTACGGCCAGATGATAGGCTAGCAGCTGCAGCGGGATCACATTCACGACCGGGGACAACAGCGCTGGAGCCTCCGGCGCATAGATTGCGTAATCAGCCTTGTCCCTGATCAGCTCGTCCCCCTCATTTGCCAGGGCTATGACGATGCCGTCCCGGGCCTTTACCTGCTCAATCTGGCTGACCATCTTATCATAGACGGCGTCTTGGGTCGCGATCGCCACAACGGGCATCGCCTCGTCAATCAATGCGATGGGGCCATGCTTCATCTCCCCTGCTGGATAGCCCTCAGCGTGAATATAGGAGATCTCCTTAAGCTTGAGTGCTCCTTCCAACGCGATGGGGTAGTTGACCCCCCGCCCGAGATACAAGAAGTGATCGCGATCATAGAACGTATTGGCCAACTCCTCGTAAGCGTGTCCATGATCCAGCACGCGTCCCACGAGGTCAGGCAGCATTCCCAGCGCATCCACAGCGAGTTGCAGCCGTTCGCCGCTCAGAACGCCTCGCCTCTCGCCCAAATACAGACCCAGCAGATAGAGATCCACCAGGCTGGCGGTGAAAGCCTTTGTGGAAGCGACACCAATCTCCGGGCCGGCGTGCATCAGGATATGTCCGTCAGAGATCCGGTGCGCCTGGCTGCCCATTACGTTGACGATCGCCCACAGGCGGGCGCCTTGCTCACGGCCCTCCTCCATCGCAGCCAACGTGTCGACGGTCTCGCCGCTCTGGGTGATCGCGAGCAAGGCCGTGTTCTCACCAATGATGGGATTTCGGTAGCGGAATTCCGATCCGTAGTCGACCTCCACCGGAACGCGGGCGAGGTTCTCAATGATGAACTTGCCGACCAACCCAGCGTACGCCGACGTTCCACAGGCGACAATGACGACCTTCTCCAGCGACTTGGCCTCTTCGCGGGTGAGGGCTAGATTCTCCAATCGTGCGCGCCCGCCCTTGAAGTCAGCTCGACCGCGGATCGTGTCGGTGATAGAACGAGCCTGCTCGTAGATCTCCTTCTGCATGAAATGCCGATAGGTGCCCTTCGCGGCAGAAACCGGATCCCAAGAAATGGTATGGACCTGCGGCTCGAGCGGGTCTCCAGACAAAGTAGTGACCCGCAGCTCGTCCCTCGTGATCGTCGCCATCTGACGATTCTCGAGAAAGACCATCTGGCGGGTATGCTCCAAAATGGCGGGGATATCAGAGGCCAGGAACATCTCTCCCTCCCCCAAGCCAACCGTCAGCCCACCAGCATTCCCGAGCCTGGCCGCGACCAGTCGATCGGGCTCACGCTTGCTCATGAACACAAAGGCACTGGCCCCCTTGATGTGAGTCACCGCCTCTCGAACCGCCGACTCAAGATTGTGCCCATCCTCCATGTACATCTCCACCAGATGGACTACGACCTCGCTGTCCGTGTCAGAAACGAGCCTTCGCCCCTTACCGCGCAACTCCCGACGCAGAACTCGGAAATTCTCGATGATGCCGTTGTGTACCATAGCCACAGCCCCAGTGGCGCCCAGATGAGGATGGGCATTACGCTGGCAAGGCTCTCCGTGGGTCGCCCAGCGTGTATGCCCAATGCCGAGGCATCCGGTCAAAGG
>CAZGSX010000047.1:0-13269 GCA_964528475.1 uncultured Anaerolineales bacterium | reverse complement strand
GGAGCCCACCGCAAGATCATCAACCTCACTGATCCTTCAGTCCCGCGATCACGGGGCGACCCAGCGCCCGCTCGACATCCGCCGACCGCATGCCGTCCAGCGACCGTCCATCGGGACCGTTGAACATCGCCGGGGGGAGCGCCACCGGCCCGCCTCCACCTTGGTGCTGCAGCGCGCTGATCACGTCCCCAGCAATGAGCAATCCAGAGACCGTCACCGAGTCTCCAAAGAAACGGTTGACCACGGGAACCACTTCAGCACCTGAGCCAGCGATGGCCGCGCGCAAGACGGGTGCGAACAGAGTGCCGGTCACCAGCAAAGGGAAGTCGACCGCGGAAAGGAAGCGCCTCACCTCTTTTCGCCGGACATCCAGAAAGTGACGCACCAAGCCAACGCCATTTTCTGTCAGGTCGAGGTCATCGTAGTGCAAGGCGGGAGGGACCGGGAGATCCAAACTCAGGTACCATTCGTCTGAAAGATAGGCGAAAGTCACCCCGAGGGCCTCGCGGAACCGTGACTGCCACTCGGCAACCCGTTCCAGAACCTCTCGCTTCTCAGCGTACGTAGGCAGGCGACAGTCAAAACGATGGTACTTGGTCAGTCCCACCGGCACGATACTGACGGAGCGGACGGCCGGATAGAGCTGAGCTAGGTCCCCGACGGTGCGATCGAGATGCCAGCCGTCGTTGACGTCGGGTTGCACAACAATCTGAGTGTGGGTGACGATGCCCATAGCGCTGAGACGACGCAGCTGATCCAGCACGTCCGGGGCATCAGGATTACGCAGAAGCTGCCGACGGAGCCCGGTGTCCGTCGCATGTACTGAGACATAAAGGGGGCTGAGATGCTGAAGCTGAATACGATGCCAATCGGCCTCGGTCAGGTTGGTCAGCGTGACGTAGCTCCCCGAGAGGAACGACAGCCGATAGTCGTCGTCCTTGACGTAAAGGGAAGACCGGAGCCCATGCGGCATCTGGGCGACGAAGCAGAAATCACAGCGATTGTTGCAGCGCCGTATCCGGTCGAAAAGCAGCTCTTGAAAATCGAGACCCAGGGGCTCGCCGTATCGCCGCTCGCCGTCAAACAGGAGCGTCTCATCCCCACGTCGCACACAAAGCCTCAGGGGCGATTCGGATCCATAGTACTGCACGTCAATAGCATCCCGCAGCGGACGGTCATTGATGGTCAAGAGTTCATCGCCGGGCAGGACACCGAGACGATCGGCGAAGCTATCAGCCCCGACAGCGAGGATCTGTCCCGAGTGACCGCCAGGCTGTCGGTCAACGCTCACGCGCAGTCCAGTTCCCGGACGAGCTGCTCAGCCTTGTTCACGACCTCCGTCACTTCCAGGTCCGTTGTATCGATCCTCACCGCGTCCGCAGCGGGACGCAGGGGAGAGATATCGCGCGTGCTGTCGATCCTATCCCGGCGCCGCATCGATCTCAGCACAGCCTGGTAGTCGGCGTCCTTGCCGCGCTTTTTCATCTCCGCCCACCGTCGCCGAGCCCGCTCCTCAACACTGGCATCGAGGTAGAGCTTCAGATCCGCCCTCGGCAGGACCACTGTCCCAATGTCACGCCCGACCATCACAACCGGCCTCTCTGCCGCCACCCGCCGCTGTTTGGCGACCAGCGCTCGCCGTACACCACCATAAGCGGACACGCGCGACACATTTGCGTCCACGGCCGGTGTCCGGATGGCCCACGTGACGTCCACGCCGTCGACCAGCACGCTATACTGCCGCCCGTCGGTCTCGCTGGCATCCGTGACCTCGATCTCAAGCCGCTCCGTGAGTGCGGTCACCGCCCCCTCATCCTCAACGGGCACATCGCGCTCCAACACCGCCCAGGCCACGGCTCGGTACATGGCCCCGGTATCGAAGTAGAGGTAGTCAAGACGCTCGGCTAGATACTGACCGACCGTACTCTTGCCCGCCGCAGCAGGACCGTCAACCGCTATGGTCATTGGACGCACGCTTCCATCCTCTCTGTCTGACAAGATCCGTGTGGAGGATCAATTGGCTCCGTCTCGGTGCAGAATCCCGGTCAGGCAACCAATCCCTCCAGCGGCCTTGGCCAATTCGTCCACCGGCACAGTGAGGCACTCGATCCCCGCTCTGGCATAGAACGATTGCGTCACATCATTCCCGGATGGCATCAGGATTCGACGCGGCGCCAAGCTGACGATATTCAGGGCCATGCCGTGCCGCGCCTCCCCCTCATCGGGCACGAAGAGCACCCGAAATCCGCGAGCACGCAAAGCCTCCACCGCTGAGTGCGGCACCCTCTCCGGCCATGCCAGGGCTAAGTCTCTGTCCGCGAAGCGCAGCTGTCCCATTAGGTGCATGGCACCATAGGGCAAGCCCACGGAAATGACCTCCACACCCATCTCTTGCAGCAGGCAGGTCACCTGGGCGGCGCCCTCCACATTTGTGCGGAGTCCTGTCGCCAGCATGACCGTATCGGGACCCAGCCAAGCAGCATCCGCCCCCTCAAAGGTACCTCTTCCCCGCACGCTACGCAGGATCGGAATGCCTAACTCGGCCAGACGACGGGCAACCCACCGCTCTTCTCCGGCCCGGACCGTGGAGGCCGGTCGCCCCAGAACCGCCCCTTCCGGTGTCATGAACATCAGATCGGCGACGAACATCTGATTCGGGCGCGTGGTCCTCTCCGCCTGGAGGTAGTGCACGTCGACACCAGCACGTCTGTAGGCCTCAACCAGTCGATCATGCTGCTCCTGGGCTCGAACAAGGTCCAGCGTGGACACCATCTGCGCCCTATCTGGATCCCTCACCCACCCCAGTTCCTCACCGGGGCGATGCAGCAGGACCGATCTAAGCGGCGCCCACTCGCTGTCGACGCCGCAGGAGGCCCATAGCCCTCCAATCTCTTGGCGCAGCGTCGAGTCTCGAGGCGACCAGCCCTCCCCTCCGTACGCAGCGGCGTGGAACCCGTTTTTCACCAGTTTCCGTAACGGACCAGCTTGTCCAGGGGCTTGCGCTTCTTTGAACCTGGTTCATCAGCGGGATACCCCAGCGGCGTGAAGGCGATAGGCTCGACATCCTCCGGCAAGCTCAATACCTCGCGGGCCTCATCCGGGTCAAACGCACCAACCCAGCACGTGCCCAGCCCCTCGTTGGCGGCCGCCAATATCAGATGATCCATGACAATCGCCACATCCACATCCACGTAACTCTTTCCATCTCGCCGGGTCCATCCTTCCTCGGGAAGACCGCACGCGCAGATGACGAGCGGCGGTTGGACAAACCAAGCCTTCCCGTAGATGCGGGAGAGCTCCTCCTCCCGACCCGCTGTCTCAATCACCAGAATCCGGAAGGGCTGACGATTGGCGGCTGTCGGCGCCAGGCGAGCCGCCTCGAGCACCCTGTCCAGCTTCTCGTCTTCGATGGGATCGGGCGTGTACGCCCGTACGCTGTACCTCTCTCTTATCAGATCTGAGAATTCCATAGGTTCCCTCCTCAATGTGCTAAGCTGGGCCTGTTACCATCAACCAAAGCCGCGACGAATGGAGCACGCTCGGTCATAGGCTATCTAGGGAGCGGGCGAGTCCGTGCACCCCAGCCAGGGGTAGAAGCACTCCAGCCACTGTAGCGGGTTCACATTAACACCGCCGACCCACATCTCCCAGTGGAGATGGGACCCTGTGGACAGACCGGAGTTCCCCACTCGTGCAATAACCTCGCCCTGCTCCACTACCTGACCCTCCTCGACCTCGATCGACGAGAGATGCCAATACCCGGTCAACACCCCCCATCCGTGATCGAGCATCAGAGCGTTACCACGCACCGCCAATGAGTCAACGAGCACGACCGTCCCTGCCGCGGGCGCATGTACGGGGGTTCCGGTCGCGCCACGGAGATCAACTCCAGCGTGGTAGCTGGTATACGGTCCCTCGTTGTAGGCTCGACGTGCGCCGAAGTAGGACGAGACGGTGCCTCCGCACGGTCGCTGGAACTGCCCCGCCCACATTCGCTCCTCCGTAAATGTGGGCCGCAACGCATCAAGAAGCTCCCTCTCAGGAGCAACCACGGCCGGATCCAATAAACTCGGTGAGGCTGGAATTCGCTCGTATCCAAATTGATCGGCCTCCACAACGATGTCAGCCACGACCTCGAGCGCGGATCCGTTGACGTCCACGGCCGTCAGAGTCAAGTCATAGCTCCCAGGCTCTGTGAAGACGTGAACCCCAGCTAATCCGTAGTAAACCCCCTGCTGTTCGACGAATCTGATCTCCTGCTCAAGCAACCTCCCTGTCAGCGTCACAGGTTCGGTCGCGTTGACCGCAATGACCACTGACTCGCCCTGTTGCACCGGCAACGGTCGCGCATCGACCGTCTCAAATGGGGCTGGTAATCCACTCTCGCCCTGCCCCGGAATGACCACCACCTGGCCCCGATAGATCAGCGGGCGGGAGGCCTCCAGGTTCGCCTCGACCAGACGCCAGGGCGCGACGCCGTAGCGAAGCGCAATGGAGAATAGCGTCTCACCATCCCGCACATAGTGGAGCCTGCCACCGGACTCCCGTAGGCCCTCCACAATGGGCACGGAGATGACCTGCCCTGTCTGCAATCCGCCCGGCGACATCAGGCCGTTCACCCGGGCCAGACATTGCCACGACACGCCGTAGCGCCGCGCAATATGGGCCAAGAAATCGCCTGCCTGGACCACATAGGAGACGGTCGCCGACTGATCAAAGCCCACGGCCGTGTTGGGAATCGTGAGCTGCTGTCCCACATAGATTACCGTCGGATCCGCGAGGCCATTGACATGAGCCAATGCGTCGACCGTGGAGCCGTAGAACTCAGCGATGGAGAACAATGTCTCGCCGCGCTGCACCACGTGCGTTGACTCTGGCGCCGGACCCGCCGGCTGTTCTCCAGGGCTGACCTCTACGAAAGCCGCAGCCTGTCCTGGGTTCACCAGCGCCCATGTCATCACCAGAAACAGCAAGCAACGTCTAACCATCTACCCTCTCAGCAAAGCAGCGCTGTTCTACCATCGGCACCCGTCCGATCAGGTCTGCACGGTCCTTTAGGCTTCCCCTTGGTGGCGACGCAGAGGAGACAGAGCAAGCGAAAATAGATTCTACGAGCACGGTGTCAATCCCCGTCTGCAACTGACATGCGGAGAACAGATTCCGCCCCCAGCGGTGGGACCGACCATCTCCAACGAATTCATCCCCGCTCGACGCCTCCGCGGGCTTGGAGGAGTGCGTCCAGCAGCAACTGTGAAGGCTCAGCCTCCAGGGGGATCTGGGCAATCTCCGTCCAGAACTCGTCCAGGGACTGATTGCCCGTGGTTCGCTGGTACACATGCGCCTGAAGGAGCCTGTCCAGGTGATCTGCATCGCGGACCAGACGCGCCTCCAGAGTGGACTGCTTTTCATACTCACGATGCCAGAGACGCCACCGGTCGCGCCAAGGCATGTCCTGGAGCAGATCACTCAGCGCCGCCTGCTCCGCGTCCACCTTGGCATTCGACGAGAAGTATCGCCGTGCCGGCGCCGGGATATCACTCAGCACAGCCTCCGGGAGATCATGGAGCAAGGCCATCGCGAGAAGCTTCCCCATGTCAACCGGCTGCTCGACGAGCTCGCCCAGGAGGAGGGCAACGAAAGCGACGCCGAAGGTGTGGTCAGCTACGCTTTCGGCGTCGGGCACCCCCCGCATCACCCACCCTGTGCGGAGGACACGCTTCAGTTGATTGGCGTGAAGCAACAACGCCAGTAGAGCGTCAACCATCGTCGTCACATCCGTCTGTACAGGGTACGAGCCGGGATCGGGCCTCGCCCGTTGCCCGGCCCATCCCACACCTACAACTTGTATCCGATCGTGCGCAGAAGCTGCTTGCGCTCCTCGACGTCCTGCTCCGTCTCCACCCCCGTGGTCTTGACGCCGTCGATGACACCGAGGATCCCCCGGCCCTGATCTGTCTCGGCCAGAATCACCTCAACACGATTTGCAGTGGCACAGTAAATGCGGCACACCTCCGGCACACGCTTCACAGCGTTCAACACGTTCACGGGATAGAATCCCTCACCGAGAAAAATCACAAAGCTATGGCCCGCGCCGAGTGCCAAGGCGTTCTGTTTGGCCAACTCCACCAGCTCCTCGTCCGTACCCGTGGCTCGCACCAGGGCAGGCCCCGAGGACTCGCAGAATGCCAGCCCGAAGGTGATCCCGGGCACGGCCGTCACCAGAGCCTCGTGGACGTCCTCGACGGTTTTGATGAAATGCGATTGACCGAGGATCACATTCAGAGTTTCCGGCTTCTCAATCTTCACCACTTTCAGTTCCATGTTCATCCCTCCAAGGCAGATCGTCTACTTCGAGCGGCCACGATGGTCACTGCATACACGTTCCGCTCACGCAGGCCCAAGGGCGAGGCAGTCCCCAGCGTCAAAGCTAGGTCTGCAGTCTGGGACCCGTAGGCAGGGATCGCCCACCTCGGCATCGGCCCGCCGCGTCCAGGTCGCAAGCCGCGGGTTCACGTATCACAAACGGCTGCTGAGACCCAGGATGGTATTGACACTCTCGAGAAGCTCGTGAGGTCCAAATGGCTTGGTGATATAGTCGTTCACTTGGGCCACATGAAGGCCAAGCACGCGGTCGATGCTCTGCGCCCTTGCCGTGATGACAATCACAGGGATCTGGCTCAACTCCTCATCGGCCCTCATCTGTCGGTAGACTTCCCATCCATTGATATCGGGCATCATCAGGTCGAGTAGCACCAGGTCTGGCTTCAGCGTTTGGACGGCTCTCAGGCCCTCACGCCCTCCAACGACACCCACAAACTCGACGTCGGCGGGCTGGAGAATGAGCTTGACGAGGTCGATCATCTCCGGTTCGTCTTCTATGCAGACGACCAACCTCCGTGCGTCCCCCATCCGAGACCTCCTTGCAGCATCTCACAGTGCGTCCAGCTGACGTAGATCCGGGCCCGCCTCTCTGGAGAAGTCTACCACCGGAACGCCACCAAGTCAAACCCCCGATGCTTCCACGGGAGATGATGGCCGAACCACGCTTAACCCCAAGGCTTGCCTGCCCTTATGGCCCTTTACAGCTCACGTCCGTGAGAGCCCCTTGGGCGGCGATAAAGCGATGTGTTCTGTGGCTGTCCCTTCATGCATCCCCCGGCGGTGGAAGCCGAATGACGGGGCCACCAGAAGCCACTGATGTGCCGGCTTGCCGGTTGAGCGAACTCCGCTATAATCCAGCTACATACCTTGATGAGCAGCGAGAGACTCAATACACGTTGATTACAGAAGACCAAGAAACGGACTTACCTCAGCCCGGTGGTGCACGTTTCGGACCACCGACCACCCTCTTTTTTCCAGCGGCAGCTGGGAGCTCGTTCAGTCATCCTGAGGGGCGCGCTCAAGAGTCAGGATCCGAATCCCGGGACGCGAAGCTCACGCGCCTTGCCCTTGGACACGGCTTAGCCCTTCTCTCGCCCCGAAGGATACGACCGCGCGTGCCTCCCGGCGATCACAACACAGATCATAGACGACGCACGCGTGCGCGACGTCAACTGCTGGGCCGCAGACGAGTACCTGCGCTCACTGGCGAGTGACATGCAGGACCATGCCCGACTGCGGACGCTTTCCATTCCGCAGAGTGGCGCAGAGACCTAAAGGAGCGATATGGGAAACCTACGACGGCTGGTCATCGACGTCCTCAAGCCCTTGGAGCCAAGTATCGTGGAGATGGTGCAGATGCTGGCCGATTTCGACGGGGTGGATGGCGTCAATATCTCAATCTATGAGATCGATCGGAGAGTGGAGAACGCCAAGATCACGATCGAAGGTCACAGCATACCGTATCAAGAGATCATCGAAGTGATTGAGGAAAATGGCGCCGCGATCCACTCCATCGACGAGGTGGCAGCGGGCAAGATACTCATTGAGGACGTCATCACGCCGCAGGACTGACCATGAACGCCTTGGACCTACTGGATTCAGCGCGCGAACGAGTCAGTCAGCACGTGGAGGCGCTGCAGGAGTACGAGCGCATCACCGGCTTCTGGCAGATCGCGCGCCGAGCCCTCGCGAATAACTCCTTTGACGGGGTACTCACCCAGGTCGGCGTCCTAACGGGCAACTACCTGGCTGGTGTCCGCGACGCGGGGACAGTGACCCGCATCGGCGTCGCTGCCTCCGTCTCCATTGGCATCTCCGGCCTCTGGGGAGCCTATCTCGCCGAATCAGCCGAGCGGGATCGTGAGTTAACCCAACTGGAGAGAATATCCCTCATCGATCTGAGCGGCACGAAGTTCAGCCGGGCGGCCCGGGTGGCGGTAGTCGTTGTCTCGCTGGTCGATGGGCTCTCGCCCCTGGTGTCGTCTCTGATCGTTCTTCTGCCCTTCTTCCTGGCCCCGCTCATCGGTAGCATCCTTCTGGTCTATGCCCTCGCTCTGATGTTGGGTCTGATCAGCTTGTTCGGGCTGGGGATGTTCCTGGGGTACACCTCCGGGCGGAACCTCCTAAGCTACGGCCTACGTACTGTCGTCGCCGGTGCCCTGGCCATCGGAATCAACTTCCTCTTGCCCAATGGACCATCAACCGCCCCGTAGCTACCTCGGATACCTCAACTGCTGACGGTCGCGACCTAAATGGGGCATCGCTACCATCACGCAACGTTTCCAGGCTCAGCGTGTTTCTACTGGTGGATTGTTCGCTATAATACCAGGAGGCACATATGACCCATGAGGTGGCTGTAGTCACGGATAGCACAGCTTGCATACCCAACGAGGCCCTAGAGGACCTCACCATTCCGACGATTCCGCTCTGGCTGATCTGGGAGGATGATCGTTTCCGAGACGGGGTGGACATCACCCCCCAGGCGTTCTACCGTCGTCTGCAGCAGCGAGATACCATCCCCAGTACATCTCAACCGTCGGTGGGGGAGTTCAGTGCCTTCTACCGGCAAGTGGCCGAGCAGCAGGATACGGACACCATCGTCGGCTTCTTCATCTCCAGCAAGATCAGTGGAACCGTCGCATCTGCTGAGGCAGCTGCAGCCCAGCTCCCAGAACTCAACATCACCGTGGTCGATTCATATTCGACGTCGATGGGACTCGGTTTTCTTGCTCTAGCAGCAGCCAGAGAAGCCGCGGCAGGTGGATCTGTCGATGAGGTAGTGGCAGCGGCCGACGCTGTGCGCTCCAAGCTCACGGTGCTTTTCACCGTCGACACGTTGGAGTACCTCCATAAGGGCGGGCGTATCGGCGGTGCCAAACGTTTCCTGGGCACTATGCTAAACATCAAGCCGTTGCTGCATCTGAACGACGGGTGCGTCGAACCGATGTGCCAGATCCGGACAAAGCAACGGGCCTTGGAGGAGATGCTGGGTCGGGCTGATGAATACCTGGGTGGGCACCAGATGGCGGAACTGGCGGTCATCGACGTGGACTGCCGGGAGGAGAGCGAGAAGGTCGCTGAGAGAGCACAGGAGCGCTTCTCGGTCCCCAGGGTGTTCCTGACCACCGTGAGTCCGGTGATCGGCACACATGCTGGGCCGGGAACGGTTGGCATGAGCTTCTACGCCAGACCCTGACCGGCACGTCGCAGCTCACACGTCTCTGGCTTTACGACCGCGTCCATAGAGGACGCGGTCGTCTGCGTTGGGTCCGCTCTGGACGGGGTGGCATGTTTTCCCAGCTGTTGTACAATAGCCTCCGGCAACAAGGGGCGTTCCGCCGGATGCAAGGAAGAGGAGACCACCATCATGTTTAGAGAGAAGCTGCTGACAGCACAAGAGGCCAATGCGTCTTGGCTCTGCGTCGGGCTCGATCCGGTCGCGTCACGGCTACCGGCTGCGGTCCGCTCATCGCCATCGCCGCTATTCGCATTCGCGCGGGGGATCGTGGCGAGTACGAGGGACCTCGTCTGTGCCTACAAGCCCAATCTGGCGTTCTGGCTGACTGAAGGGGCAGCGGGGGTGGACGCCCTGCAGCGGCTCATCGCGGAGGTCCCAGACCACATCCCCGTCATCCTCGACGGCAAGTTCAACGACGTAGGCCACACGGCTAGGGCTTACGCCAAGGTGGCTTTCGAGACGCTGGGGGTGGATGCAGTGACGGCCAACGCCTACCTGGGAGTAGATACGCTGCGCCCGTTCCTGGAGGATGGCCAGCACGGGGCCTTTCTTCTGGCCCGCACGTCAAATCCCTCCGCCCCCGATCTTCAGGATCTAAGCATCGAGGGACGCCCGCTCTACCAGCAAGTCTCTCGGTTGGCAGCCGGCTGGGATGAGGAGCTGCCCGGCACGGTCGGCCTGGTTGTTGGTGCTACGTATCCGGAGGAGCTGGAGACGGTACGCGATACCGCTCCGAGACTTCCCTTCTTGATCCCCGGTATCGGGGCTCAGGGGGGCGATCTGACTCAGGCAGTGGCCCACGGCTCCACGGTCGACGGCGTCGGGCCGGTGATCAACTCGTCGCGCGGGATCATCTACGCCTCATCGGGCGCCGACTTCGCAGAGGCGGCCCGAAGTGCTGCCCAAGAGGCAAGAGCACGGATCAACCAGCAACGAGAGGCCCTCGAATGATACAGAACCACGCAGAGCTAGCGGCCGCTCTCTACGACCACGGCTGCATCAAGTTCGGCACCTTCAAGTTGAAGTCGGGGCTTCACTCGCCGATCTACATCGACCTGCGACTGCTCGTCAGCCATCCGCCGCTGCTGCGGCTGGTGGGACAGACCCTGGCCCGTGCAGCGCGGGACCTTGCATATGATCGCATCGCCGCGATCCCTTACGCCGGGCTGCCCATCGGGGTGGCCATGGCGCTGGAGCTGGATCGCCCCATGATCTACCCTCGACGTGAGATGAAGGCGTACGGCACACGGCGGGCCGTCGAAGGCGCATTCAATCCAGGCGACAGAGTGTTGCTCATCGATGACCTAATTACCCGCGGCGGCAGCAAGCTGGAGGCTATCGAGGCCCTGGAGGGGGCGGACCTCATCATCCAGGACGTGCTGGTCCTCATCGACCGCGAGCAAGGTGGGGCGCAAGATCTGGCCGACCAGGGCTATGCGCTGCACGCCGTGCTTAGGCTCACGGAGTTGCTTCAGACGTTGCAGGCAATCGGGCGGATCACCGCCGAGCAGCGAGACGAGGTGCTCGATTACCTGGAGCGGACGAGCGCCGTATGACGACGAGCGAGATTGACCTCTCGGTTGAGCTGTGCGGTCACCGACTACGCAACCCGACCGTGCTGGCTTCCGGCATCCTGGGCCTGAGTCACGCCGTGCTGGCACGCGTCGCACGCTCAGGAGCAGGCGCCGTGACCACAAAGTCCTGCAGCCTCAAACCCCGGTCCGGATATCCCAATCCCACCATCCTCGATTGGGGGCCTGGACTGATCAACGCCGTTGGCCTGTCGAACCCCGGGGTGGAGGTCATGGTCGAGGAGATTCAGGCAGCCAAGTCGGAGCTGGCACCGCTGGGGGTGCCGGTCATCGCCAGCATCTTCGCCGACACAATCTACGACTTCGGCACCGTGACGCGTTTCATCTCAGAGGCTCAACCGGACATTCTGGAGGTGAACGTGTCGTGCCCTAATCTCGACGACCGCTATCAGCAGATGTTCGCCGCCGATCCTTACGTGTCCGCCCAGGTGACGCGGCGCGTCAAGCGATATACCGACGCGCCCGTGCTGGTCAAGCTATCACCGAATGTGACAGACATCACGAAGATAGCCGAGGCAGTGGTGGAAGCAGGAGCGGACGGGATCACGGCCATCAACAGCGTCGGCCCAGGATTGATCATCGACGTCGAGACCCGGCGTCCCGTGCTGTCCCACGGGACCGGCGGGTTGAGCGGCCCCGCGATTCGCCCCATCGCCGTGCGCTGTGTCCGGGACATCTGCCAGGCCGTGGACGTGCCGGTGGTGGCCACAGGCGGTATTCAGGCCGGGCGAGACGTGGTGGAGATGCTTTTGGTGGGGGCGACAGCGGTCGGCATCGGATCAGGCATTCGCTACCGGGGCATGGACGTGTTCGAGAAAGCGTGCCTGGAGCTGAAAGCGTATATGGTCGAACACGGGCATCGCACGCTGCAGTCGCTCCGGTCCACGGGGGTTCTCCAGTCCTGAGCTTCTCCTCCCCAGGTCACCAGCTGCCTCCCTCAGCCCACTGAGCAGCGAAGTCCCAGCCTTGACTGAAGTAATGCCTTAGCGCGGGGAAGGTCTAGCTGCCCGGGCCTGGTGGGGCAGTGAGAGGAGCGTGCCCGCGGGCAGGCTGCCTCCACTGCCCCACGCCGCGGTCTGACCGGCGTGCAGCTCAGGGGATCGCTGCCTCAAGGGCCGCGAAGAACTCATCCCTCGCCCGGCGTTCGATCCAGGGCTTGTGTCCGCACCCTTCAAGCAGGATGAAGCGAAAGCGACTGAGCACCGTTGCGAGGGGTTCGCGCACACCCTCAGCGGGGTGGGGATCGTAATCGCCATGAATGGCAATCACCGGGCAGCGGATCTCTCTCCCGAGATGCAGGAGTTCCCCGCTCCTCCTCAATTCAGCGGCCTCCGTCCAGACGCCCCGGAAGATAGCCGCGCTGGGGCCGCATGGCTCGAAATCATCGGCCGTCTCTAAGATAGGGTCGTACTGGTCGGCCTTGCTGGCCAGAGTGCCCAAGCGTGCCAACAATTCATCAGGGGCCTCCGGGTCGGGATCCTTCAGGGCTCGGGCGACGGCCTGGAACTCCTCACGCTCCTCCCGCTCCAGACGTTCGAGTCGCCTCCTGCGCAGCTGGGCGGCGAGGCTTTCCTCGAAGGGCGGGCTTCCGACAAGGATCAACTTCTTGACCGGGGATGGATACCGCGCCGCCAGAACGTAGGAGAGCCACGCCCCCCAGGAGAACCCGATGAGAACTGCAGGGGCATCTGCGCGTCCACGTAGCACGGCGAGCAGCTCCTCAACCTGACCGGTGAGGGAGGTAGCCGTCTGAATCGGTTCGAGTACCCCTCGCTGCCGAGCGAGGTGACGGGCTACCGGCGCCATCTCCCCGCCCGCCCCAGGACCGCCGTGAACAACGACCGTGTTGAAGGGCGGCGTGCCGTAGAACCTCACGCGCTGCATTGAAGACGGGAATGCGTCAGAGCCGGTCGCGAGCACTCAACGGCCAGGGGCGACGACTTCAAAGCGGCCCTCCTTGAGAATCTGCACCAGCGCCGGCAGGTCCGTGGGCGCCTCCTCCAGCACATTGTAGTGATCGCCCAGCTCGCTGACGTGATGCGCGTCTGAATTGGATAG
>CAZGSX010000046.1:0-23439 GCA_964528475.1 uncultured Anaerolineales bacterium | reverse complement strand
TCTCCCTAGTCACCCTCCAGCCCCACGCCGGCCACGGGGGTGCCGCAGTTGGGGCACACCTGTCCGGCAGCAACGCGGTTCGCCAGCAGGCGATAGCCAGAGCGACGGATGAGCATCTCGCCGCAGGCGTGGCATTCCGTGTTCGCCTCGCCCGGAATGTTGCCCACGAAGATGTAGCGCAGTCCCTCCTCCCGGCCGATGTCCAGCGCCCGGCGCAGTGTATCCACTGGAGTCGGGGGCACGTCCCGCATCTGGTACCCTGGGAAGAAGCGGCTGACGTGCCACGGCGTCTCGGGCCCCAGCTCCTGGGCCACGAACCGGGCTGCATCCCGCAGCTCCTCCTCATCATCGTTGATATCGGGAATCACCAGAGTGGTCACCTCCACCCAGATCCCCAGCTCCTTCATCTTCTTCAGGCTATCGAGGACCGGTTGCAGGCGTCCCCCGGTATAGTGGCGATACGTCTCGTCCCGAAAGGCTTTCAGGTCGACGTTGGCGGCGTCGAGATAGGGATGGAAATCCTCCAGCATCTCCTCCGTCATGAAGCCGTTGGTCACGAAGATGTTGGCGATATCCTCCTGGTGCGCGAGCTTCGCCGTGTCGTAGGCGTATTCATAGAAGATGGTAGGCTCCGTGTAGGTATAGGCGATGCTGCGGCAGCGGTAGCGTTTGGCCGCTGCGACAATCTCCTCGGGGCTCGCGTCCTCTCCCACGATCCTCCCCATGTCCCGGGGCATCTGAGAGATACTCGCGTTCTGACACCACTCGCAGCGGAAGTTACAGCCCACGGTGGCGATGGAATAGGCGGTCGTGCCAGGGTAGAAGTGACACAGGGGTTTCTTCTCCACCGGGTCGACATGCTGAGAGATCGTCCGTCCATAGACCAGCGTGTAGAGCGTGCCACCCCTGTTCTCGCGGACGGAGCAGATCCCCCGCTTACCATCGGCGATGCGACAACGATGGGCACACAGGCCGCACTGCACCGCCTGGTCCTCCAGCCCCTCGTACAGCCGTGCCTCGGTGAGACTGCCGCTGTTCACTGGTGACCCTCCGTTCCTCTGCTCATCATCAGAACAGGCCGCTCGCTGGCATTGCCGTGCCCGTCACCGCCCATCAACGGGCTCGGGCTCAGAGCTACAAGCCCATTCATCCCGAGACGGTGGCCAGGATGCCACGCGCCCGCCGCCGGTGCCTGCCCCACCTCTAGTCGTGAGCGTGTTCGTGCGGGTGGTCGTGACCGTGGTGGTGTTCCAGCGGGCCGCCCAACGTCTTCAGGGCCTCCTCGAGGCGCTCATTCGCCTCCTCCACCAGCCGCGCCGCAGCCAGTATCAGCTCCGTAGCCGACTCGGCTCGGTCTGCCCACTGTCGGAACTCGTCGGCATGCTCGCCGTTGTGCTCGATCCAGTGGGGCAACAGCACCCGCAGCTTCTCTCGATCGTTCATTCGTCCTCCAAGGGCTCCAGCTGCACGCGGTGCTTCAGAAAGTCGACGTGCAGGACCCGTCCCCGCACAGTCTGAGGTTCTTCGAAAAATGATGTGAGTTGAACGCCATCCTCGACCAGCGCCATCCCCGTCACCTCGCGCGCCACCTCTTCGTCACCAAGATACACTGTCGCTTGACACATAACACTCCTTGCGCCGTCGCTCTGGCACCGTACGCCCCGGCTCTCAGATCCTTCCTGCCTCAACACAGACGGTGCGCAGAAGACCTCTATTCCTACGCCCTACCTAATTCCGTACGCCTCGTTGCAGATGCCCCAGGTCTCACAAACCGCCCATGTCGAACTCGGCCACCAGGAACGTGTGATCTGATGGCCGCTCGGCCCGGCGCGCGTCGAGATCGATCCAAGCATCGGTGGACACCTCGGCCAGAGGTTCGGTGGCCCAGACATGGTCGACGCGCCACCCAATCCCCCGTTCGATGGGGTCCTTGGCCCGATAGTCGTAGTACGTGTACTGATCCTCCTCATCCGGGTGATGGTGGCGGAAGACATCAACGAAACCCCACTCCTTTACCTCCTCAAGGGCCGCGCGGGCATCAGGATGGAAATCCACGTGATTCGCCTTGCCCTCAGGGTCGTAGATGTCAATCGGCTCCGGGGCAACGTTGAAATCGCCCATCCAGAGGAGGGGCTCATCCGGACCGTAGTGACGCGAGAAAAGCTCGTGCAGCCGATCGAACCACGCCAGCTTGTACTCGAAATGCTCGGAATCGACGGACCGGCCCTGCACCACGTAGGTGTTCACAACCGGGATGCCGTCGTAGACCGCTCGAATCAAGCGCGGCTCATCCGACGGGCCTTCATCATCAAACCCGTAGGCTACGTCCTCCGGCTCCATCGAGCTGATGATGGCCACACCGGCGTGGGCCTTCTGACCGCGAAAGACCACGTGGTACCCTGCGTCTTGAATCGGCTCCGCAGGGAAGTCCTTGTCCTCAACCTTGGTCTCTTGAATCGCCAGCACATCCGGTTGCTCTTCCTGCAGCCAATCAAGAAGCAGCTCGAGACGAGCGCGGATGGAGTTCGCGTTGTAGGTGGCCACTTTGAGTGTCTCGCCAATCATGTGCTTGTCCCTAGCCTCCTCGTATGATGCGGCTAATCGCGATTCATCGCCCGGATGACCAGCAGCGGCCGATCTACGCGGTTCAGCACGCCCGAAGCCACGCTCCCATAGAAGCACTGGGACAACCCGGTGCGCCCGTGGCTTGCGATGGCAATGAGATCGGCCTCCTTCATCTCCGCCGCGTCGGTGATGGCCTCGACGACAGGTCCCTGGAAGACGAGAGCCTCCGCGTGGATCCCCTTCTCGCGGAATTCCCCTTTCCAGCCGTCAAGATATGTCTGCGCCTCATCGCGCCGAAGCTCGATCTCCTGGTCGCGAAGTGCTATGGGCATACCCTCGGGCCCCGCCACATAGGGGATGGGCTCGACCACGCGGACGAAGACCACCTGTGCGCCGAACTGCTGTGCGAGCGTCTCCACGTGGGGTAAAATCGCCTCCGCGCGCTTCGAGCCGTCGAGAGGCACGAGAATCCTCTGGTACATAGCCTGCCCTCCTGTTCTCTATGCAATGCACTTGTCTCTGCCGTCCACGGCCCCTGCGCACCAGCCGCTAGCCGTGCGCCGCTACCTGTGCCACGGAACGAATGACTGTCCTTCCCCGATCAAGGATCCGTAAGCTCACCAGGAGATACCGGGCGTTGGCACGCGAGCGACTCTGCCTCCAGCATCCGGCGGATGACAGATGAACCCAGGCCAGCCTACCCAACAATCAGTCCCCTTCCTCTCGCAGCGACTGCCACACTCGCTCTGGCGTGAAGGGAACCTCGCGGATCCAGACGCCGGTGGCATCATGGATCGCATCGGCCACGGCGGGCGCTACACCATCGATGGGAAGCTCCGCCACGGATTTCGCGCCGAAGGGCCCGGTGGGCTCATCGGTCTGGACGAACATGACATCGATGTCCGGCACCTCATCGGCCTTGTAGATGTGGTAGGGGCCCAGGCGGGGATTGACCAACCGCCCATCGTCGTCGTAGACCATCTCCTCGCAGAGCGCGAAGCCGAGGCCCTGCAAGATCCCGCCCTCCACCTGGCCCGAGGCGGTGATGGGATTGATGACGCGGCCTGCATCAGCAACCATCAACACCCGCTCCACCGTGACCTGTCCGGTCTCCATATCGACAGTCAGCTCGACGAACTGAGCGCCGAAAGGCGGTGGGCTGTCATAGCTCATGTTGGAGGCGGTGGCCATGATCTGATGCTGGTCCCGTTGATGCAGACTGCTGAGCGCCACCTGTTCCAGCGTCATGCTTCGGCCGTCGGGGAACCAAACCGCGCGGTCCCGAAGCACGATGTCCTCCAACGCGATCTGCGGTGTCCTAGGATCCTCCCCCCCCGCGTCCAGGGACAGCCCTAACATTGCGGCGGCATGGTTGCGGATCTGGTCGGCCACCTTGCGCGCAGCTTTGCGCACCGCGCCCCCACTGATGTACGTGGTGCTGGAGGCGTAGGCGCCCTTGTCGAAGGGTGTGAAGTCAGTGTCGGAGGAGTAGACAATCATATGATCCAGCGGGACGCCTAGCTCCTCAGCCGCGATCTGGCCCAGAATGGTGTCCGAGCCAGTGCCAATATCAGTGGCGCCGATGAGCAGATTGAAGGACCCATCGTCATTGATCTTGATCGTGGCCGCGCCCATATCCAGCCCGGCGACGCCGCTCCCGTGCGCCATCACCGCCATGCCAATCCCTCGCCGCAGGGGACCGGAGGCATCCCGGTTCAGCTTACCGCGATTCTCGTACCAGTCGACGGCCTCCAATCCCACACGCACGCACTCGCCCAGCCCGCTAGAGTGGATCGCCTGTTCGAACCCCTCGCGGCCCTCGCCCAAGGCCTTCGCCACGAGGAGCGATTCTCCCTGCTGAATCCAGTTCTTCCGCTTGAAGTCGACCACGTCCCAGCCCATCTCAGCGGCAATCTCGCTCATCATGGTCTCCACGCCGAACATGGCCTGCATCCCCCCATAGCCGCGGAACGCGCCGGCCGGAGGCCTATTGGTGTAGACCACGTCACACTTGAAGGCGGAATAGGGCGTGTTATATAGCGTGAGGCCCTTCTGGCCGGCCACCATATTCACCGTCAGACCGTGGGTGCCGTAGGCACCGGTGTCGCTCAGGAGGTCGAGCTCCGTGGCGACGACCTCCATAGCCTCCGTCACTCCCATCCGATAGCGCTGGACGGTGGGATGCCGACTGCGCGAGCTGGTGAACTCCTCGACGCGATTGTACTCCATGCGCACCGGACGGCCAGTGGCCACCGTAAGATGGGCGCACAGGTCCTCCAGCAGCATCTCCTGCTTGTTCCCGAATCCGCCCCCGATACGGGGCTTGATCACCCGAATATCCCGCGCCGAGACCCCGACGAGGGGCGCGAGCATGCGCCGAATGTGGAAGGGCACCTGGGTGCTGGTGCGCACCACGAGCCGTCCATCTTCATCCCAGTACGTGATGCAGACATGGGGCTCGATGTGGGCCTGCTGTTGCTGCGATGTGCGGTACTCCCTCTCGAAGACAAAGTCGGCCCTGGCCCACTGCTCTTCGGCGTCGCCCTCATGCGCCTCGATATGGTGGACGATGTTGCGCTCCCGGTCGTAGATGCCGTCAGTGTCTGGCTCGTCATGGATGACGGGCGCACCTTCGGCGCGGGCCTCCTCGCCTTCCAGGACGTGGGGTAGCACCTCGTACTCCACATCGATCAGACGCAGCGCGCGCCGAGCCAACCTCGCGGTCTCGGCAGCCACGAGCGCCACACGATCGCCCACATGACGAACCTTGTTGTCCAAACAGGCCTGATCAAAAGGCGGCGGCTGCGGGTAACTCTGGCCACCGGAAGCGTGCTTGACGCGGGGGATATCTTCGTGCGTCACCACGATGTGCACGCCCTCCAGAGCGAGGGCTCGACTGACGTCAATGCTCTGGATGCGAGCGTGAGCGTGAGGGCTGGTCAGCAGGGCGCCGTGCAGCATCCCCTCCATCTTGATGTCATCGGTGAACGCAGGCAGTCCCGCCGCCAGCTTGACGCCGTCCACTTTCGGCTCCGACTGGCCGACCACCTCCAGGCGGGCCATCTCGGGCGGGGAGATGACCAGCGGTGTCCTCGGGTGGCGCCCGTCGCCGGGCACGGCGTAGAACTCGCCCAGCAAGCGGGCGGGTGACTCATCCTCACCTAACGTCTCCTCCATGTGCTGGAAGGGAGCAACCTCCTCGCCGCGCATCAAGGCCGCCGCTCTTTCCACGGCCTGGATGATCTTCACGTACCCCGTGCACCGGCAGAGAACGCCGCTCAGCGCGTCCGCAATCTCAGTCTTGCTTGGATTGGGGTTGCGATCGAGGAGCGCCTTCGCCGTGAGAAGCTGAGCCGGTGTGCAATAGCCGCACTGAATAGCTCCCGTCTCAACAAAGGCCCGCTGAAGGGGATGAAGATCGTCGAGCGACCGGGAAGGAAAGGGAGCCAGACCCTCGACCGTGAACACCTGGCGGCCCTCGGCCCGCACCGCCCGCATCTGGCAGCTGTGCATCGGCCGTCCGTCTACGAGCACGGTGCAAGCGCCACACTCCCCCGTCCCGCAGCCGTACTTGACGCTGGTGTAGGAGGCCGCTCGCAGGGCGTCCAGCAGCGTGTCGGACGGATGCACCTCCAGTGTCCTCTCCTTACCATTGATGGTCAGCGCCACACGCCGGATCTGCTGATCACGCATCCCCCACCTCCTGCTTCAGACATGCTTCCAGCGCCCGGCGGGCCAACACGCCCGCCATCGCCCTGCGGTAAGCCGCGCTCCCCCGGTAGTCACTCCGAGGCTCTACCTGCGCCTCCACGGCGGCAGCCGCATTTCGAATCCGCTGCTCATCCAGAGGGTACCCCACCAGTCCATCGCCCGCGTCAGCAAGCCACACAGGGTCCGAGGATACCCCGGTCAGTGCGAGACGTACACCGCTGGTGCCGTTCCCGTCAGACCAGAGCGCCGCAAAGGCGGCCACAATGGGGTCATCAGAGGGCGTTCGCGCCACCCGGGCCTCGCCCCAGCGGGCGCCTGGTCGACGCTCAATCTGCAAGGATACAAGGTCGCCCTTCACCTCGCGCCGCACCACCGCTTCGACGGGCACCTCCTGCTTGCCCTCATCGCCATCAAGCGTCACCGTCGCCCCCAGCACCACGATTGCGGCCACGCACTGGGGCATCAGTTGGGCCGCTCTAATCGCCGTACCGATGGTCGTCTCGCTTCGCTCCTGCCACGAGCAACTCGCGCTCAGCACCTCAACCAACAGTCGCGGGCATGCGGGATCCTCCACGATATCCTGCAGCGAGGCGTCAGCGTCCACACGCCAGATTGATTCCTCCATAGTCTCCTCCTATTAGAGCGGACAGTGTGTGACAGTGGTTTCTGGACAGCCTCTCAAGCCCTGACGGGTCTCCTGCAATGGCTCGCAAGCAGCACGGTTGTGCATGCCCCCGATCACTCACACAATACTGAGGCGCTCTTGAAGACCTATCAGGTCTCACCTTCTGCGTCCCAGCCATAGCTGTCAAACCATCTTCCGGACCGATAGTTCCTCAGCGCCCGACGGATGTAGGGGATGACATTGTCCGGCAGCGCGTCGAGATCAGTCCAGAGCAGCTGGTCGCACCTATCGGGCTCTCGATTGCTGATGGAGCCGGACCACGCCGTGGCCCTGAGGAAGAAATCGATCCGTTCGTCGTCGGACAGGCGATGCATAACACCCACGACCTGGAGGTCTTGGGACGCCACCGCGATTCCCACCTCCTCCCGGGCCTCACGCACTGCAGCCGCCTTGACCGGTTCACCGCCCTGCAGGTGACCGGCCACGACACTGTAATTGCCGTCTTGGTAGCCAGTCCCGGCGCGACGCAGGAGCAGTACCTGGGCATCGCGGATCAGCAGAAGATGAACAGCGGAGACCAGCCTGAACCGTCCAGATAGCGACGGGCTATCCGTGCAGGGCGATGGCTCGATGATAGAGATCGACGTACTCCTCCGCCGAGGCTTCCCACGAGAAGTCAGACGCCATAGCGCGCATCTGAATCGCACGCCACGTTTCCTTGTCCTGGTACACCTTAAGGGCTCGACCCACAGCCGACTGGCAGGCCTCCGCCGTCCTCTCCCGGAAGACGAAGCCGGTGCCACGGCCCTGCTCGGCTGCATGATCGGTCACGGTGTCCGCCAATCCACCCGTCTCCCGTACGATCGGCACGCTCCCATAGCGCATGGCTATCATCTGCCCCAGCCCACACGGTTCCACCAGGCTGGGCATCAGGAACATATCAGAGCCCGCGTAGATACGACGCGCCAAGACCGCATCAAACTTCAGGAAGGCCCTGGCCCGATTCGGATATCGATCCTGGATCGCCTGCAACATGTCGTGATAGCGCGGATCGCCAGTACCCAAGATGATGAACTGCGCGTCCTGCTCGCCCAGGAGCCACGTGAGGACGGGCTCCAAGAGGTCCATGCCCTTTACGTGGTCCAGGCGTGTCACCATCCCCACCAAGGGCACATCCGACCGCAACGGCAAGCGAGCTTGCTGCTGAAGAGCTGCTTTGTTGGCAGCCCGACGATTTAGGGCGCCGACATCGAAGTTGTGGGGCACGGCGGGATCGGTCACCGGGTTCCAGACGTCATAGTCCAGACCATTCAACACGCCGTAGAGTCGCTCACGACGCTCGTTCAGCAGAGGGTCCAAACCCATGCCCATCTCCGGGTCTAGAATCTCCTGCGCGTAACGCTTGCTTACGGTGTTGACAAGATCGGAGTGGGCAATTGCCTGCGCCATCCAATTCACCGCACCTGGCTGTTCCACCGAGAGATGCTCGATATCATCCATCTGAGCAAACCGCAAGATCAGGCGGCCAGTGATACCCTGATAGGCCAGATTATGGATGGTATACAGCGTGGCGATGTCCCGGAAAAACGGGTCTCGCCAGCCGGAGACGTCCAGCCACGTGGGTACCAGGGCTGTGTGCCAGTCATTGGCGTGAATGACGTGGGGGCTCCAATCGAGGCGCGGAATAGCGCCGAGCACGCCGCGTCCAAACACGGCAAACCGCTGGGCGTCGTCCTCGAAGCCGTACACCTTCTCGCGTGAGGTGAAATAGTGCTCATTCCAGAGCAGATACGTGGGGACGTTCTCCCCCAGCTGACTGCGAATCAGATGGATGCTTTCCTTGCCCGCACCGGCAGGGACACGGAACGGCTCGCCCATCTTCTCCATCGGGAAATCGTTACTGCTGATGGTGCCATAGCGGGGAATCATGAGGCGGACATCGTGACCCAGTGCACGAAGCGCCTTGGGGAGCGATCCGGCAACGTCCGCCAGGCCTCCAACCTTGGCGAAGGGCACGGCCTCGGCAGAAATGAACAGGATGCTCAGCGGATTCTCAGCCATAGCTTGCTCTCCCTCCGGGGGACCGGCCGTCTGTAGCGGCGACGTGACTGATGATCAGTGTATGCCGTAGCCAGTGTTGAGCCTGGTGAAAGGCGTTGTCCACTGGACAACTGAAAGACCGCCCCGATTTCGCCACCGATCAACTCTGCTATCACATCGTGCTGGGGGTCGGCGTCGGAGTCGGGAACGACGTAGGAGAAGGCAAGGGCGTGGGCGTCACCCGGGGCGGCGATATCAGCGACCCAGCCATGCCCAAAGCCATACTGAGGACAACCAACACGCTAATGATCCAAGCGATGATCCGGTTCCGTCTATCCTGTGAACTGCGCACAACACCTCCTGTGACTAGCTAACTGCGCCAATTATAGCACAGCGAACCATGCCACACAAGCAGATAGCCTGTGACGTTAGCCCAGCAACAGGGTGAGCAGTGTCCAGGCCGTCCATGCACGACAGCGACCAACACAACAGAGGGCCGGAGTAGAATCAGTTACGCAAGAAGCCCCACGGATATCCGCGGGGCTTCTCAGCATTCACGACCTTCGGCTCGACAACCCGGCTCTAGGGAGGCGACGCAGATCTCAGGAGCGCAGGTCGCGCGCCCCGATCACTTCATTCGCTCTGCCAATGCCTTCTTAAGCGGCGGCACGATGTCGAAAAGGTCCGCCACCACACCGTAGTCGGCCACCTTGAAGATAGGTGCCTCCGGGTCCTTGTTGACCGCCACGATGACCTTGCTGGTGCGCATCCCCGCGAGATGCTGGATCGCGCCTGAAATGCCGCACGCAATGTACAAATCCGGACTCACCGTCTTCCCCGTCTGTCCCACCTGATGCTCGTAGGGAATCCATCCCGCGTCGACCGCAGCGCGCGACGCGCCTAGAGCGGCATTCAGCACATCGGCAAGCTCCTGGAGTGGGTCGTATCCGTCCGGCCCCGCCACACCGCGACCACCCGACACGATGATGCTGGCATCCGTCAGACTGACGCCGCCCTCCGCCTCTTTGAAGCCCGCCACCTGCGTCAACATCTGCTCTTCAGCCAGGACAGGCTCCAACGCGTCTATCTGTCCCTCCCGCCCCGCCTCCGGTTCCGGTTTCGGAAAGGCTCTCACGCGGGTTGTTATCACACGCGGCCGGCGCTCCGGAATGACGCACTTGGACATCAGCTTGCCGGCGTAGACAGGCCGGGTGGCCAAGAGTTCCCCATCCTCCGTGGTCAACTCGATGCAGTCGGCAATACATCCCGTTTCCAACCGCACGGCCAGGGCTGGTCCCAGCTCCCGTCCCCGGAACGTAGCCGCCAGAAGGACCGTTTCCGGCTCATATCTCTCGACCGCCTCCGCCATGAGGGCCGCGTAGGGCTCCACCCGGAAATCAGCCAGCGTCCCATGGGCAGCCTGCAGCACCCGATCGGCGCCGTAGGAGAAAGCCTCCTCCGCCACGGGCTCAATCCCCTCACCCCCGAAGAGACAGCCGATCACCTCGCCTCCATTCTCATCGACCAGACGGCGAGCCGCGCCCACCGCCTCCCAACTGGAGCCCACCGCCTCGTTCTCGAATTGCTCTATCCAGACGAAGATGTCTTTCGCCATATCCGCTTGCCCCCTAGATCACTTTCTCCGCGAGGAGCTTCTCCACAAGGTTCTCCGCCTTCTCCTCGGCGGTCTCACCTTCGATGATCTCCGCCTCTCCCTCCCGCACGGGAGGCTCGAAGATGGTTGGCCAGCGCACGCCAGAACCGCTCGGCCCCACGCGTTCCGAGTCAGCTCCGATGTCCTCCAGCGTCCAGAGCGGGTAGTCCATCTTGGCTGCCTTCCGGATGCCCATGAACGACGTGTATCGCGGCTCGTTGATTCCCTTCGTGGTGCCCACGACGGCAGGCAGCGTCGCCTGGACGATCTGGCGGCCCTGCTCCAGCAATCTCTCCACCGTGATCGTCCCCTCCTCGGGGTCAATCTCGGTGATGTCAATGGTATACATCAAGCACGGCAGGTTCAGGCGGGTGGCCAGAGCCACCCCGGTCTGCCACGTCTCGGCGTCGATCGCCGACTTGCCGCAAAGCACTAAGTCTACGTCGCCCAGGGTCTCAATCGTCCGTGCCAAGACGTAGCTCGTGGCCAACGTATCTGACTCAGCGCACGCCTCATCCCACACACGGATCGCCTCGTCGGCTCCCATCGCCACAGCGTGCTTCAGCGCCTCCAGCGCCGCCTCCGGCCCCATCGAGATCACAGTCACTTTGCCGCCCAGATCATCGCGAAGCAGCAGAGCCTCCTCCACCGCGTACTCATCCCACGGGTTGATGATCAACGGCGAATCACCCCAGGACACGTTCCCGGCCTCGTCCACCGACATCTTGGCCTCAGAGTCGGGCGTGTGTTTGGTGCATACTACGATGTGCAAGATACACCTCCTCGTCTAATGCGCAATGCCTGCTGCCCAAGAACTGACCACGAGGCGCGCCCGCGCGCTGCCCCCTTGGTCCAGAGCACGTCGCTCTACGCCTGCTCCGTATAGAGTGTGGGCAAGAACTCCTGCCCCAGCAGTTCGCGGCCGATGATGAGACGCATGATATTGGGCGTACCCTCGGCTCCAATGGAGTAGGAGCGGATCCCACGGATGCCCATCTCCACGGGACACTCCTTGGTGTAGGCCATGGCGCCGTACCAGTCGGCCACCTCGTTCATGATCTGGAATCCGAGCACCGGGGCCTTCAGCTTGGTCATAGCAGCCGCCAGCGCGATGTCGTGGTGGCTCGCCTCACCGTGCTGATAGAGCTGATCCATCGTCCAGGCAGCCTTGTATGTGGAAAGCTTCGTCCCCTCCAAGTCCGTGTAGAGGTCGGCCAGGGGGAACTGCACGCCCTCGTAGGCCGCGATGGGCCGCCCGAACGCCTTGCGCATCTTGATGTGCTCCATCCCCATGTCCAACACGGCCTCGGATGCTCCCACACAAGTCGCTCCGATCAACGTACGCGCTGCTGAGAACCCCTCCATGGCGTGATAGAAGCCGCGATTGAAGCCGCCCACCTGATGCTCAGCGCCCAGACGCACATCTTCGAGGGCGAAGCCGCCGGTCGATATACCCATGCGGCCCATGTCCTCAAAGAATGTCGGGGTCACACCCTCAGTGTCCTTGAGCGGCAGGGCGAAGAATGTGAAGGCCTTGTGTCCAGCCGCCCCATCCGGTTCGGTGCGGGCCAACAAGAGGTGGATGCCGCCCCACTCCAGCGATTCCCTCACGCCGCTGATGTAGGTCTTCTCGCCGTTGACAACCCAGTGCTCGCCGTCCTTCTGCGCCTTGGTCCGACAGCCGCCGAGAATATCAGATCCTCCCTCAGGCTCCGTCGTGGCGATACCCAGAAACCGTTCGCCACGCGTCACCTGGGGGAGATACGCCTCCTTGAGCTCCTCGGATCCATATTGGTAGAAGATGAAACCCCAGGCGGACTCCACGAGATAGAGCACCGGGACCGCCAAGCTGATGTCAGCCCGGCCCAGCTCCTCAGCGGCGATGGTGGCCATCATCCAGTCAGCTCCAGCGCCCCCGTATTCCTCGCCGACCGTGGGAGCGAGGAGCCCCATGTCAGCCATTCCAGCGACGATGTCATCGGGGATACGCTCTTCTTCGTCGATCTCCCGCACGCGAGGGGCGATCTCGTTCTGCGCAAAATCGCGCACCGCCCGACGCCACAGGCGCTGTTCCTCGGTCCAGCTAAAGTCCATGACAACCTCCTTGATTGGATTGAGTTTCGGGGGCTGCTTGAGAGGCGGCGAACGAAGGCATCATCCTTCCCGGCCGATCCTCCTTGCAGCATCGAAAGCGGACAGCGATAACCTCCCACATGGTGTGCAGTGTTTCTTACTGACCGGCGGTCATTATTATACTCGTGGCCAAGAGGCGTGCAAATCCGGATCCGGGTCAGAGCGCACAGATCGCGCCGATTGCGTCCTGCGACCGCGATCACTCTCCCCTCACTGTCGACCAGCCTCGGCCGGGCGATCGCAGCTAGATTTCTCGATCCCAACCTGCCACTCGACCTGACCCACCCCAATGACGATAAGCATGACCAACAGGCCGCGTCTGAGGACGCGCACTGACCCGTGAGGCCGAGGGGAACGTCACGCGCGCCATCCCCACTGAGGACTCTTCTGTTGAGGCACGGTGTAAGTGTTCGATCTTTTGACACACGACGCCGGGCAAGTATAATCCCTTAAAGCAGGGTTCCCTGGTCCCAGATTGGCCCTTCTCTCCTGCACGACGCCAGGTGCCCTTTACCGGTACAAGCTCACACTATGACGCTAGAAACCGCCTACGTCTACCATCCGATCTACCTCGAGCACGATAAGCCCAGCCATCCGGAAAACGCTCGACGGCTGAGGCGGATCCTGGAGGTGCTGGATACTCACGGCGTCCGGGAGCGCCTGAGACTGATCGAGCCTCGCCCTGCCACACGGGCGGAACTCCTCCGGGTGCACACCGAGGAGTACGTCCACTATGTCAAGAAGGCCGCGGAGGAAGGTAGAGGGTACCTGGACCCGGACACGTACATCTGCCCACGGTCCTATGAAGCGGCCGTGATGGCCGCTGGCGGCGTCGTGCGGGCAGTCGAGAACGTTCTGGAGGGCAACATCGCGAATGCATTTGCGCTGGTGCGGCCTCCGGGCCATCACGCTACGGCCGGGCGAGCCATGGGCTTCTGTCTCTTCAACAACGTGGCCGTGGGTGCGCGCTCGGCCCTGGTCAGCGAGGCCGTCGAACGCGTCCTCATCGCCGACTTCGATGTCCATCACGGTAACGGAACGGCCGATCTGTTCGCCAGCGACCCCAACGTCCTCTACTTCTCCACACACCAGTATCCCTACTACCCCGGGACGGGACCGAAGCACGATTTGGGGCACGGGGACGGGATCGGTACGATGCTGAACGTGCCATTGCCGACGAACGTGGGGGACAATGGGTATGGGCTCGTCCTTGAGCACCTAGTCTGGCCCCTCGCCGAGCGCTTCGACCCTGACCTGATTCTAGTATCAGCCGGCTATGACGGGCACTGGGATGATCCGCTAGCCCACATGGCGCTCTCCCTGACCGGCTACGCGTCAATGGCTCGGGAGCTAGTTCGGATGGCCGGCCACTTCTGTGAGGGGCGCGTGGTGTTCGTGCTCGAGGGCGGTTATCAGCTGGAAGCACTAGCATACGGTGTATTGAACACCTTCTACGCCCTGCTAGGCGAGGAGACGGTGGTCGACCCGCTGGGGCCTTCCCCCCGTCCTGAACGCGCGATAGACCAGCTGATCGCGGACTTAAGGGCACTGCATCAGCTCGACTGACCTATGCCCGGGATCAGCAACTGCTCAAGCCATATCATCACCCGCTGGGAGGTGGACCCGTGAATCAGATTCCCCTGGCCGACTATCGCCGGCAGATTCAAACGGCCATCGACGATGGCCGTTACGAGGAAGCTATGGCTCACAGCAGACACATCTTCGAGCACTATCCCAAGTGCTTGGAGGCGTACTGGCTGCTGGGGCAGGCAATGGCCGAGGCCAATCAGAACGATCATGCCACGGACATGTTGCAGCGAGTGTTGAGCGCGGACCCCGAGCATATCCCCGCCTGGATAGCGATGAGCGACATCGCCAGGAAGCGCAACAATCTGGAGGACGCCGTCTGGTACCTTCAACGTGCCTTTGAGCTGGCCACGGACAACGAGATGGTGGCCAACAAGCTGCGCCACTTATACGGAGAGCTGGAGGGCACGGAGCCCGAGCGACTCCAGCTGACCCAGGGAGCGCTGGCCAAACTCTATCTTAGGGCCAATCTCCTCACAAGGGCGATCACCGAGCTCCGCCGCCTTATCGAGGAATATCCCGATCGTCTTGACCTCAAGGTAACCCTCGTTGAAGCCCTGTGGCGCAAAGGGGAACGAGTGCAAGCCTCCGAGGTGTGCCAGGAGATCCTCGACGAACAACCCCACAACCTCAAGGCCAACTTGATCATGGGGGAGATATGGTCCAGCAGCGGGCGTAGGGCGGAGAGCAGACCCTATCTGGCGCAGGCTCAGGCGCTGGACCCCGAGAACAGGATGGCCGACAAGCTGTTCGGGATGGCGTCTCCCCTCCCTGAGGCGGATCCGCACATCCCGCCACTCGACTACGAGGCCGAGGGTGACGAGGAGCAGCCGGAGTCGCCGATGGAGCATCCCACGGACGAGACTGGCCATCCTGACGAGGAGATGCTGAACGCGAAGGTGGAGCTTCCTCCTTGGCTGGAGGAGCTGACCGCTGATGGTGCTGCTACCTCCTCCGCGGCGGAAAAGGGCAAGGCACCGGCGGCTCCGTCTGTCAGGGATGAGACGAAGAGGGATGCACCATCTGTTGCATCTGAAGAAGAGGAAAGAGACGCGGCAGAGCACCGAGAACCAGACCTCGAGGAGACGGTGACACCAGAGGAGATGGCGCCCGGTGAGAGCTCCAAGGAGGACAGTATGAATCGGCTCCGCGAGCTGGACTCAGAAGAGCTGGACAGTGACGATTCGGACGTACGACGGGAAGCAGAGGAGATTCCGGCCTGGCTGTCGGGGCTGGGGGACCTGGAGGAGTTGAAGGGCGAGGATATGGATCTTCAGGAGGAGGAGGCGGCGCCTCAGGAGGGCGAGGAGCGCGGTGAGATCCCCGATTGGCTGGAGGGGGTCGTGCCGGAGTCGGCACAGGTTGGGGAGACGCCTCCCGTAGAGCCAGAAACGACCATGGCCGAGGGAGAGACTTCTGAAACAGTGCAGGCCGGGGAAGAGCCCATCGCTGCGGGCCCCGGGGGTGAAGAGACACCTGGGGAGAAGGAGATGCTGTCGGAACTGCAGGCGATTGACGACCCACAGCTCTGGTTCAAGACGGACGATCTACCTTCAGCAGAGGAGGCCCTTACCTGGTTGGCCAAGCTTGCCGAAGAGGGTGAAGAACCTTCGCAGGAGCCGCAGACGGAGCTCGCTGGTACTGAAATGGACGCCGAGGGCGAGCGTGCGGTCCGGGAAGAAGCACCAATCCCATCAGAAGCCGAGGAGCCAGAACTGGAGATAGCGGAGGCGGAGGAAGGGTCAACAACGGAGGAGGAAGCCCCGGCGGTGCCGGAGGAAGAGGCGCTTGTCTCACCGTCAACGGAGGCCGTCCTTGCTGCGGAGGTAGGGGAAGCGGCCCCGGAGGACTGGACCGAAGCTGCCCGTGAGGAGATCGCAGAGGGAGAACCCTCCGAGGCTGAGGCTGAGGCGATCGCTCCTCAAGCGGAAGAAGAGGGCCCGGCAGCCGGAGTGCCCAGCGCCGCAGTCGCGGCGGAGGCGGCAGGGCCCCTAGAGGAAGGCGAGTCCGCTGCCAAGCTGGGGGCTGTGACCGACAAGGTCCCGCCTGCAGGAGTGTCCGAGAAACGAACGGAGGACGAGTTGAGCCAATTCATCTCCGCCCAGCGGGCGTATGTGGCGCAGCATCCCGACGATCACGAGGCGGAGCTGGAGCTGGGCCGAGTGCTCTGGCAGGCGGATAAGAGGAACGACGCCACGGAGATGTATGAGCAGCTAATCAAGGAGGACAGCCTGTTGGGCGATGTCATCGCGGACATGGAGGACTACGCGGAGGAGTGGTCGGACCCCAGGCTGATGCAGGCTCTCGGCGATGCCTACAGGAAGATGGATCGGCTTCAGGAGGCGCTCGACACGTACCGTCAGGCTTTGGCAAGGCTGTAACGCGGACCTGTGCCGTCAGGATCCGTCATGCCCCGAATTAAGGAGACCACAATGGAACGCACACTGATCATCATCAAACCCGACGCCGTGCAGCGCGGCCTGGTGGGCAGGATCATCAGCCGCTTCGAGCGCAGGGGGCTCCGGATTGCGGCTATGAAGCTGATGCACATTGACAGAGCCTTGGCTCAGCACCACTACGCTATCCACGAGGGGAAACCCTTCTACGAGCCACTCCTGGACTACATCACCTCCAGCCCCGTCGCGGTCATGGTTCTCGAGGGAAACGATGCCATCGAGATCGCGCGGCGCACTATGGGCGCCACCAATCCGGCAGAAGCAGCACCTGGAACCATCCGCGCCGACTTCGGACTGGAGGTGGGGCGGAATCTGGTCCACGGCTCCGACGGCTCGGACACGGCATCGTTTGAGGTCTCTCTCTTCTTCGATGAGAAGGAGATCCTATCCTACGACCGGGACACCGATCCCTGGATCTTTGAGTAGGTTAGCGACGAAGACCCCAGGGCTTTCCACCAGCCTCGGGGTCGCATAATGTCTATGATCGAGTTCCCGGATCAGCCCCTTGTGGCTCTGACCGGCGCCGGCGTCTCAGCGGAGAGCGGGGTACCCACGTTCCGCGGGGACGAAGGCCTGTGGCGGGACCACAGTCCGCAGGAGCTAGCCACGCCCAAGGCTTTCCGTCGAGACCCCCACTTGGTGTGGACTTGGTACGCCTGGCGCCGCCGACTGATCGCAGAGTGCGAGCCGAATGCAGCTCACCGGAAGCTAGCGGAGATGGAGCGATCGCTGAGGCACTTCACACTGATCACGCAGAACGTCGATGGGCTCCATCAAGCGGCGGGCAGCCAACGGGTCTTCGAGCTTCACGGCAACATCTGGCGCCTGCGCTGCGCCGGCCCCACCGGTTCAGGTCAAGACAGCTGCGGCTATGTGGCGGAGGATCGCCGCGTCCCGTTGCCCGATCTCCCGCCGCCCTGCCCGGCCTGCGGCGGGTTCCTGCGCCCCGATGTGGTCTGGTTCGGCGAGCCGCTGCCCCAGGCAATTCTGGACGCAGCATGGGAAGCGGCAGCGCATTGCCACACGATGCTGGTCATCGGGACTTCAGCGCTGGTGGAGCCGGCAGCCTCGCTACCCCTTGTGGCCCTGCGTGCGCGGGCCAGGGTGGTGGAGATCAACCCGAAGGAGACCCCTCTCTCCCAACACGCGCATGAGGTACTCCGCGAAACCGCCGGAAAAGCCCTGCCCGGGTGGTGGGAAGCCCGCAGAGGGTAGTCAGCGCTCTACAGCATGCGCACCATCACGCGCGCGTCCTCCCAGAATCCCTCCAGGTCGTAGTACTCGCGTGCCTCTGGGGCGAACAGGTGGACGACCACATCGCCATAGTCCATGAGCACCCATCCCGAGTCCGCCTCACCCTCAACGCGCCAGGGTTTGACGCCCAGATCCGCCTTTGCCTCGTCAACGATGCCATCCACGATGGCGTTGGTCTGCCGCTTGCTGACCGCGCTCCCGATCACGAAGTAGTCGGCCAAGATTGACACTTCCCGAATATCAAGGAGCAGGATGTCCTCCCCCTGCTTGTCGGCGATTACGTCCACGATCCGTCGCGCCAGTCTGAGTGAGTCCAGGTTAGCACCTCCTTAAGCTACCGGTCATCTGTTTTCCCACAAGTCGCTCACATCCCTCGCGGTCCCGGACGCCGCCAGCACCACCATGAGCTTGATCCGAGCCTTCTGTCCGTTGATGCCCTCAGCGAAGAGACAGCCAAGGTCGGCGAGGGTGCGATACGCCCCCTCATAACCGTATTGATCCCACACTCTGCCCGAGGGGCAGCGACTGGCGATCACCACGGCCACGCCCCGGCGGCCGGCCTGCTCGAGGAGGGGCAACCACCAGGGCGGAACGCGTCCTGCACCAAGGCCCTCGATAACAACGCCCCGAGCCCCACGCTTAAGGGCATCCTCCAGGGGCTCTGGCCCCGAGCCCACGGTCAGCTTGAGCAGCACGACGTCTGGTTCCAGTCCCCTCCAGGGCAGGCACTCGCGGGGCGGGCGCTGGTCGACGATGACGGTTTCGCCCTCCACACGCCCGATAGGCCCCCAGCCCGGAGACCGAAATGTCGCAGGGCTGAGGGTATGCATCTTCGTCGCGCGGCGAGCAGCGTGGATCTCGTCATTGAAGACGATGACGCCTCCCAAGCCCCGTGCCCTGCGAGCCGAGGCCACCCGCACAGCGGCCAGCAGATTGGCGTAACCGTCGTAGCCCACGTCCGAGGCTGTCCGCATGGCACCAGTGAGAACGATGGGCTTGTCCCCGCAGACAGTGATATCCAGCAGATAAGCGGTCTCCTCCATCGTATCGGTGCCGTGGGTCAACACGACACCAGCCACCTCAGGCTCCGCGACCAGCTCGGCAACTCGGCCCCGGATTGCCTCCAGGGTCTCCAGTGTGAAATGAGAGCTGGGAAGATTGACAATCCCCTCCGTGCGCACTCGCGGACCGTCAGCGGGCAGCGCAGCGGAAAAATCAGCGGCGGTCAGCCGCGGGACGGCGCCACCGGCCGCCTCGTCGTGCGCCATGGCGATGGTGCCACCGGTGGTGATGATTGCGACACGAGATCCGAACTCGGCTACGTCGCTTGTCGCGTTAGACAACATCCACTCCTATTCCGTTGAGGGCCTGACAAGGGTCTCCGCGCCCCCCAATCCTCTGACGCACAGATCGATGGCATGCCTCTGGCCGTCACATGCCACGCGTTTCCCTATCGGCTCTCCATACGTTATTCGAGCTCTCCCATCTTCAAGGAGACAACCTGAGAGACGGCAGTCCCACCCATGGACACGCCGTACAGGGCATGGGCCGACTCGACGGTGCGCCGGTTGTGCGTGATGACAATGAACTGGGTCTGCTGCGCCAGCTCCTCCAGCTTGGTCCGAAATCGTCCCACATTGGCCTCATCAAGCATCGCGTCGACCTCATCCAAGACGCAGAAGGGAGTAGGGCTGACGTGCAGCAGCGAGAAAAGGAGCGCCACCGCCGTCAGGGCTCGCTCCCCCCCAGAGAGAAGCGCCAGCCGCTGGGCCCGCTTGCCGGGCGGGCGGGCCACAATATCGACGCCGGTGGTCAACGGCTCACTCGGCTCGGTCAACGTCAACCGCGCCTCCCCGCCCGCGAAGAGATCGGAGAACATCTCGGAGAACCGGTCGGCCACTGCCTCGAATGTCTCCTTAAACGCCCTCTCCATCATCGCATCGAGGTCCGAAACCGTGTGCCTCAGCTGTTGGATCGCGGCCTGGAGGTCATCAGCCTGGTCTCTCAGGAAGTCATACCGCGCCCGCACCTCAGCCAGCTCCGCCGGCGCATTGGGGTTGAACGCCCCCAGACGTCGCAGCCGCTTCCGGACAAACTGCATTTCCTCCTGGAGCCCCTCGGGCAGCTGTTCAACCACCGGCAGTGCAGAGACAAGGGGCCGCATAGGGAGCGGCGTCTGCGCTGTGACGCTCTCGTCCAGCTCCAGCTCAACGAGGCCTAGATCCTCGTCGATGTGTTCTGCCAGACCCTGCAGATCATCACGCCGCCGCTCCACCTCCAACTCGGCGCGTCCACGAAGCTCCTCCGCCGCCCTCAACCGCCGCTCAGCACGATGTCGCTCCTCCTCCAGGGAGGCCTGCCTCTCGCTGAGGGTTTCCAGGTCAGTCTCCGCCGGTCCGATTCCCTCACGAACGTCTCCTAGCTCCGCACCCAAGTGGTCCGCCGTCTGGCGGAGCGTGACCATGCCATCCAGCAATCGCTCTCTCTCCGCCTTCAGCTCGGCAGCCCGCTCCCGACGCGCATCCACCTGAGAGGAGAGCCTCTCAAGCAACCGGCTCTCCCGCTCCAGCGCCTCCCGTCGATTGCGCAGAGAGGCCTCCGCCACCGCGACGGCTGTGCGCGCTTCGGACAACACGTCCCCCTCGAACCGCGCCTCCTCCCGCCGCGCGTCAGCCGCCTGCCGAGTCAAGCGATCCACCCGCTCCTCCAACGACTCGACCCGCTGCGCCGCCGCCTGGCGTTCCTGCTCCAGCTTTCCGCAACGCCGCTGAGCCTGTTGGAGCCGGTGGCGGACCCCGCCGGCTGACCCCAGGCCTCGGGTGCTCTCGCGGTCGCCTTCCTCCCTGGACGCGCCAACCTGTGGGGTCTCAAGAGCGAATCGAATGGCCTCAGCGCGCTGCGCCTGTGCCGCAACCTCCTGCTCCAACCGGGACACCTGCTGCCGGAGCGCCTCTCGACGCCCCTGAATGCGTTCGAGCTCGGACAGCTCACGCTCGAGAGCTGTCCGTTCAGCCCGCAGGCTCTCGGTGGCCACTGCCACAGCCGTGCGTGCTTCTCCCACCTTCCGCTGGAGTTCCTGGCTCTTCTCCTCCTTGGCCCGGGCTGTCTGACGGTCGATCTCGGCGAGCTCGGCCTCAAGAGATGCAATCCGCTCCTTCTCCCTCCGACGGCGTCGGTCCAGCGCCTCGAGACGCTCTCGGATCACCTGGAGACGCTCTGGCAGCTTCCTCCGGGCCCGCTGCTCGGCCAGGAGACCCTGGCTGCCCAGCTCCCCGATGAGGTAGACACCGCCCGGCCCCAGCGCGGCCCCGTCTCGGGTGACACAGAAACCCCACGGCGGCATCTCCGACCAGATCGTCCTCGCCTCCGCCAGGTCCTCGCAGAGCGCGACCGAGCCCAGAAGGGCATCAACCACCGGCTGGATAGCATCTTCGCACGTCACCACGTCTCGGGCGGACCGGGCGCCCATAGGGAATGCGTCACCGCGGACATCACGCACCGCCTCCAACGAGATGAGTGCCACCCTGCTCCCGCCGCCCTCGAGGACCTTCATGACCTGCTCGACGGTGGAATTCTCCTCCACAACAATCGCCTGCAACGCGCCGCCGGGCAGGCCGGCCCCCAACACAGCCTCAACAGCGTGCTCCCATTCAGACGCCACCTCGATCAGCTTGCTCAGCGGACCCAGAACGCCCTCCAGGCCAGCCTTCAACACCACCTGGACGCCCTCGTCGTACGCGGCCCCAGTGTCGTGCAAGCGGCTCAAAGCCTTGAGCTCCCCGGCCAGCGCAGCTTCCTCCTGGCTAGCCGCACGCCGCGCCTCCTCCAGGCGCTCCAGCTCGGCGCGAGCCTGACGGATCTCGTCCACTATACGAACCCGGTCCGGGGCCGACTCCCAGGATTGAGCGCGAAATGCCTCCCACGCCCGCTCCAGCTCCGTCAATTCCCTCTGTCGGGCTGCCACGGCTTGCTGCAACTCTCCCACTCGCGTCCGCTGGTCTGCCACTCGCTGCGCCTGTTGCTCCTCCTCGCGACCCAGGGGCTGCAGCCCGGCGACCACCTCCTCGCGACGGCTCTCCAGCTGTCGCACGCGCTCGTCCGCCAGGACCCGCTCATTGGCCAGGCGCGATATCTCCCCTTGAGCCTCGGACAGCCCGCGACTCAGCTCCTCCAGCCGTGCCCGCTCGCCCCGCACCCTGTTCTCCGCCGCAAGGCGCTTCTGCTCTCTCTCCTCGACCTGCTGGGCAAGCTGGGCGGCCCGGCTCTCCACCTCAGACAGCCGCTCACGGCGCTCGGCGAGCTGATGCTCCAGCGACTCAACCTCCCGGTGAAGGTCGGAGACCCGATCGACCTGTTCTCGCTGCTGGGCTTCGAGGGGCTCGATCTCATCCAGTAACTCCTCCCGTCGACTCCCCAGCAGCCGTTCTCTCTCCTCAGCAACGGCGAGCTCGCGCTGTGCTTTGTCTACCTCTTCGTGGAGGTCGGCGCTCTGCCGATACCTCTGACGAAGCTCGGCCCGGAGCGCACTCTCTCGCTCCCGCACTTGGCTCAGTCTCTGCAGGACGTCTTCAGCCTCCCGCTTGCGTTCCTCCAGCTCTGCCCTCAGGGCCGCCGCCCGCTCCAACGCCTGCGCCAGAGCGCCCTGCTGCTGACCCCACCGATAACCGTACCAGGTGGACTGGAGCCGCTCCAAGTGGGCACGCAGGCGCCCATGCTGCTTCGCCTGACGCGCATCCCGCTCCAGCCGCTTCACGCGCGGGGCTATCTCGGCGGTGATGTCACGCACGCGCTCCAGATTGCGCTCCGTTTCGTCGAGGCGCTCCACCGTCTTTTCCCGCCGATCGCGATAGAGCGTGATGCCCGCAGCCTCCTCGAACAGGGCGCGGCGCTCCTGGGGGCGAAGGGCGAGCGCCGCATCGACGACACCCTGGCCGATGACGGTGTACGTGCGCTCGCTGAGACTGCTTTCGGCCAACAGCTCCTCGATCTCGCGCAACAACACCTGCGATCCGTTGATCAGATACTCGTTCTCGCCAGAGTGGTAGGCGCGTCTGGCAATGGTCACCTCGCTGTATTCGATAGGGAGGCTACGGTCCGCATTGTCGAAGGTGAGCGCGACCTCCGCCATGCCCGCCCGCGCGCGGCCGTCGCCCCCCGCGAAGATCATGTCGGAGGTCGACTTGGCACGCAGCGTGCTCATGCTGCGCTCACCGAGGGCCCAACGGATGGCGTCGGCGATGTTGCTCTTTCCGGTCCCGTTGGGACCGACGATGGCGGTGATGCCCGTCGGGAATTCAAACTCGGTTTTTTTGGCAAAGGACTTGTAGCCCTGAAGGACGAGGTGTTTGAGGTACATGGTATGTACGAGTCAGTATACCCGGGTAGGGGGAAGATGACAAGGGAGGCTTGCGACG
>CAZGSX010000045.1:22022-23784 GCA_964528475.1 uncultured Anaerolineales bacterium | reverse complement strand
GTGATCTCGCTCGCTCTTACCATCAGCCTCACCGTTGCAGCGTCCGGCCTGGCCCTGGCGTACGGCCTCGGCGCCCTCTGGATCCCGGCGTCCGCCATCCTGGTGCTCAGCGTCCCCCTTATGGTACGACCACACCGGTGCCCCTCCTGGGTGGCGCAGCTGACGACGGGGATGTACGCGGCCGGCGCGGTCACTGGCGCTTGCCTGGGTCTGAATCCCTGGCTGCTTCTCATCGCCCTTGTTGCGGCTCTGTCCGCTTGGGATCTGGATGCTTTCTCGCGCCAGCTGGGCGATGTCGACGTAGTGGAAAAGGAGCGGGCGTTGAGCTGGTCTCATCTCCGGCGGCTCTTGATGGTAGATGGCCTGAGTCTGGCGGTGGCTGGTCTGGGGCTTGCGCTGCGGGTGAGACTGAGCTTCGGGGTGGCCATCGCCTTAGCCGTCATCGCCCTCATCGCGGTCAGTCGCCTCATCAGGCTCGGCAGGCACCGCGGTGCCTGACAGCCCTAGCGTACTCCCTATTTCAGCGCGGCTGTGCGGGTGTCAGAGCTCCCAGCTCAAATCCATCACCCCTCGCCTGAGCTCGCTCGAGGGACCGTGGGGCCTCCGCACCGTTCCTTCAGGAGGTAGGTGGTATGTGGGCAGTTGATCTTCTGTATCGCGTCCAAATTCCTGACTGGGTCACCAGGCCGGCCCTGCGCTTGATCGTGAGCAAGGGCCTGAGAGCGCGCTACCGAATGGGGCTGGAGGAGCGTCAGGCGCAGCGTCGCGCCTTGATTCGCAAGCTGCGGGAGAGCCCTATCGCCATCCATGCCGAGGATGCCAACCGTCAGCACTACGAAGTGCCCCCCGCCTTCTTCCGGCACGTACTCGGCAGGCGGCTCAAGTACAGCTGCTGCTACTGGCCGGATGGTGTTGAGACCCTCGATCGAGCCGAGGAGGCGATGCTGGATCTCACCTGCCGCAGGGCCCAGCTCGAGGACGGGATGCGCGTCTTGGATCTCGGCTGCGGCTGGGGGTCGCTGTCGCTCTGGATCGCAGAGCGGTATCCTAACTGTCGCGTGGTAGCCACCTCCAATTCGCCCGCCCAGATCGCGTATGTAGAAGGGCAGTCCCGCCAAAGGGGCTTGAGCAATGTGTTCGGCGTGGTCGCCGATGTCAACTGCCTGCAGTTGCACCAGACTTTCGATCGCGTGCTCTCCATCGAGATGTTCGAGCATATGAAGAACTACGAGCGGCTGATGGCCAAGGTTGCCTCGTTTCTCCAGCCTGCTGGTAAGCTGTTTGTGCATATCTTCAGCCACCGCGAGTTCGCCTTTGAGTTTGATGCGGACGATCGTAGCGACTGGATGGCCCAGCGGTTCTTCACGGGGGGCACGATGCCCTCCGATGACCTGCTCCTTCACTTCCAGCGAGATCTCCACGTTGTCGATCACTGGCGCGTAAGCGGCACCCACTACGCCCGAACCCTCCGAGCATGGTTGGGAAATCTCGACCGGAACCGCGAGGCGGTGCACGAGCTCTTCGGCCAGGCCTACGGACAGCATCAGGCCGCCCGCTGGCTCGTCGACTGGCGGCTGTTCTTCATGGCCTGCGAGGAGACCTGGGCCCTCGACCAAGGAAAGGAGTACATCGTGTCCCACTACCTATTCGAGAGAACCAGGCGCTGACCAAGAGGGTGAGCGCCCGAAGCCAGCGCGACGAAGGGAGCGCAGCAAAGAACGCAACAGCCGCCAATCCAATCAAGAAAACAGTCCACAGAATC
>CAZGSX010000045.1:0-21922 GCA_964528475.1 uncultured Anaerolineales bacterium | reverse complement strand
CGCAGCAAAGAACGCAACAGCCGCCAATCCAATCAAGAAAACAGTCCACAGAATCCGCGAACACTCCGACCACCGTAAGTAGTCCTCTAACGAACGAAAGGACAGGCCGCCAAACAAACCAGAAGACAACCTATAGAATCTGCGAAAATCTGCGAAATCTGCGGATGATCCCACCACCGCAGGCCATCCTCCAACCAATGGAAGGACAAGCCACCAATCGAACTAGAGAACAATCTAAAGATCTGTGTTAATCCGCGAAATCTGCGGAAACTCCCACCACCGCAGGCAGTCTTCCAACCAATGGAAGGACAAGCCAACAATCGAACCAAAGAACAAGCCAAAAATCTGTGTTAATCTGCGAAATCTGCGGATAATCTCCAAATCCGTCTTCAAAGGACCGGAGGACCAGACACATGAACCATGACCAAGACAGAGTAGTGCGCGTGATGACAGACACCGGCCCGCGGTGGGGAACCACCGCCGCCGGCGAGCTCTTCGTCCTGCGAGGAGACCCGTTCGGAACCTGGCGCAGAGGCGACCCTCTTGGTCGGATCGAGGCAGCGGCGTTGCTGGCCCCCACCGTGCCAACCAAGATCATCTGCGTGGGACTCAACTACGCTGCCCACGCGCAAGAGAGTGAAACCGAGATTCCCTCCGAGCCCCTTCTGTTCTTCAAGCCACCCAGTGCCGTCATCGGGCCCCGCGCGGCGATCGTGCTACCACCCCAGTCCGAGCGGGTGGACTACGAGGCTGAGCTAGCCGTCGTCATCGGTCAACGATGCCGTGCCGTGCGGCCGGAGTCGGCCTGGGACTACGTACTGGGGGTGACATGTGGCAATGACGTGACCGCGCGCGACCTCCAGCGCCGTGATGATCAGTGGACCCGTGCCAAGGGATTCGACACCTTCTGCCCGCTGGGCCCCTGGCTGGTGACTGGAGTTCAGGAGCGCGATGTGGCTGACCTGGAGCTAAGCTGTCGCGTGAATGGAGAGATGCGTCAGAGTGCGCGGAGTTCGGACATGATCTTCTCGGCGGCCGAGCTCATCGCCTACACATCCTCCATCATGACGCTTGAGCCTGGGGACGTAGTCATGACCGGCACCCCAGCGGGCGTCGGGCCCCTCGTCCCGGGAGATACCGTGGAGGTGGAGGTCGAGGGTGTCGGCGTACTGCCGAATCCGGTGCAGAGCGCGTACGGTGACACGCCGACTATCTAATTAGTCAGTGGATCGGGGGGCCTGCGCTGGAGGGGGCGTTCCGCTGCTACAGCCAGGGATTCGTCCGTCTCTCCCGCTCGATCGTGGTCTTCGGTCCGTGCCCTGGATACACGACAGTGTCGGCGGGGAGCCCGAACAACACCTGTTTGATCGACCTCATCAGCGTCTCCCGGTCCCCACCGTACAGATCCGTCCGCCCGACCCCCTGGGAGAAGAGCACGTCCCCCACGAACGCCGCGCCCTCGTTCTGCTCGTAGAACGTCACGCCACCGGGGCTGTGCCCGGGCGTGAGAAGTACCTCGAAGCGCAGCTCGCCCACCTTCAGGATCTGGCCGTCGGACAGCATCACGTCCGGCGCTGGGCTGGGCTTGATCTGCAGGCCCCACTGCGAGGCCCCGCCTCCGGCCTCCAGCAGCGGCACCTCGTCGGGATGGATGGCCAGCTCCGCGTTCGTGGCCTCCATGACGTCGGCGACCCCGCCAATGTGGTCGAAATGAGCGTGAGTGATCAGCACGTACTGGATGGCTAGCTCCGTGGATGATATCTCGCGTACCAGGCGTGGCCCCTCGCCACCGGGATCGATCACCGCGCCCATATGCGTCTCCTCGCAGCCGACGATATAGCAATTGGTCTGATTCATACCGGCGGGGATGGTGTGTAGGATCATATAGCCGCCTCCTCGTTCTCGAACGGTCTTCTGCCGCCCCGACTGTTGCGCCGTCGACGGGGTCCCCTCAACGTCCGCCTAGGCTCAGGCATCGCACGATTATAGCAAAGCGCCATGCCTTTGTCCACCCGGGAAAACGTGTTAACATGACAGATTGCCCGTGTGCCGGGCAAGGCGGTCCAGACAGACGAGTTAGACTATCCAGACTATGATTCAAGAACGAGACAACAAGAACAGGCTCATCGTGCGAGGGGCCCGTGAGCACAACCTGAAGAACATCACCCTGGAGATTCCGCGGGACAAGATGGTGGTGGTCACCGGCATCTCAGGGTCCGGTAAGTCGTCCCTCGCGTTCGATACCATCTACGCTGAGGGGCAGCGGCGCTATGTGGAGAGCCTCTCCTCCTACGCCCGTCAGTTCCTGGGTCAGATGGAGAAGCCCGACGTGGATCAGATCGAGGGTCTCTCCCCGGCGATCTCCATTGACCAGCGGGGGGTGTCCCACAATCCGCGGTCGACGGTGGGGACGGTCACGGAGATCTACGACCACTTGCGCCTGCTCTATGCGCGAATCGGGGTCCCCCATTGCCCCCAGTGTGGCCGCGAGGTAACGCAGCAGAGCGCCGAGCAGATCGTGGACACAGTGATGGCCATGCGGCCCGGTACTCGCTTCCAGGTTCTCGCCCCGCTGATCAAGGAGCGCAAGGGGGAGCACGAGGCAGTCTTTGAGGATGTGCGGAAGGCGGGCTTCGTCCGTGTGCGGGTCGATGGCGTGGTCCATGACGTGGACGAACCGATCGACCTCGACCGGTACAAGATGCATACCATCGAGGCGGTGGTGGATCGGCTCGTCATCCCCGAGGATGGAGGCAACGGTTTCCGCTCTCGGGTCACTGACTCCATGGAGACCGCCCTCCGGCTCGGCGATGGCATGGTGATCGTTAACGACGTCTCAGCGGATCCTGAGCGCGATGTTCTCTTCTCCGAGCACCTGGCGTGTCCCGTGTGCGGGATCAGCCTGCCCGAGATTGAGCCGCGCACGTTCTCGTTCAACAGGCCTCAGGGGGCCTGTCCCGAGTGTGAGGGCCTGGGCACGCAGATGAAGCTCGATCCCGAGCTGATCGTGCCCAACCCGGATCTCTCCCTTGAGGAGGGGGCGATCGCGGCCTGGAACACGGACGACAGGCGTGGCTACCGCTGGCAGATGATTGATGCCGTCTGCCGCCATCTCGAGATTCCCACCGACGTCCCCTGGCATGAGCTCAACGGCGCTCAGCAGCGCATCATCCTCCACGGAAGCGGCGATGAGCGTATTCAGGTGCAGTACATCAACCGGCAGGGGCACCGCCGCAAGTATCGCACCCATTACGAGGGCGTCATTCCCAACCTTGACCGCCGCTATCGGGAGACCGGCTCCGACTACGTGCGCGGCAAGATCGAGCGCTTCATGACCCACCGACCCTGCCCCGCCTGTGAGGGCGCCCGACTCCGCCCTGTCGCGCTGGCCGTGACCGTCGCCGACCAGCCCATCCACAGCCTGGCCAGCTGGCCGGTCAATCGGCTATTGACGTGGATCGACGAGTTATCGGATGGAAAGCTGCAGGGCGTGTCCGACCCGGTCGATGTGATGGAGCCCCCTGCGGCGCTGACGGGTAGGCAGTGGCAAATTGGCCGGCGGATCCTCAAGGAGATCCGGGACCGGCTTCAGTTCCTGGTCAGTGTCGGGCTCGGATACCTGACCCTCGACCGTACGGCCACCACGCTGGCCGGTGGCGAGGCCCAGCGCATTCGGCTGGCGACGCAGATCGGCTCGCGGCTGGTGGGTGTGCTCTACGTGTTGGACGAACCGAGCATCGGGCTGCACCATCGGGACCAGGCGCGGTTGATCAACACGCTGCACCAGATGCGCGACCTGGGCAACACCCTCCTGGTCGTCGAGCACGACGAGGCGACCATTCGCGCCGCCGACTGGGTCATCGACCTGGGGCCGGGCGCCGGCAAGCACGGCGGCGAGGTGATCGCCGAGGGCACCGTCGAGGAGATCGTGGACAGCGCGGAGAGCGTCACCGGTGCCTACCTCTCGGGCCGTCGTTCCATTCCTATCCCCCCAAAGCGGCGCAAAGGGAATGGGGACTGGCTGATTCTCCGGGGTGCGAGGGAGCACAACCTGAAGGACATTGACGTGCGGATCCCGCTGGCGAAGTTCGTCTGCATCACCGGCGTGTCCGGTTCCGGGAAGTCGTCGTTGCTCATCGACACCCTGTACCGGCGACTGGCGCAGTCCCTCCACGGCTCGCACGACCCTGCCGGCGAGCACGACCACATTGAAGGCGTGGAGCAGATCGACAAGGTGATCAACATCGACCAGTCGCCCATCGGCCGCACGCCGCGGTCGAATCCCGCCACGTACACCAGCGTCTTCACCCCCATCCGCGAGCTTTTCGCCTCGCTTCCCGAGGCCAGGGTGCGTGGGTACGACAAGGGTCGGTTCTCCTTCAACGTCAAGGGTGGGCGATGCGAGGCCTGTAAGGGCCACGGGACCCTGAAGATCGAGATGCAGTTCCTGCCCGATATCTACATCCCCTGCGATGTCTGCCACGGTCGGCGCTACAACCGGGAGACGCTCCAGGTGCGCTATCGGGGCAACAGCATTGCCGACGTCCTTGACATGACGGTGGAGGAGGCGGCCGACTTCTTCGCCCACCACCCCACCATCAAGCGGAAGCTGAGGACGCTGCGGGACGTGGGTCTAGGGTACCTTACCCTCGGCCAGCCCTCTCCCACGCTCTCCGGGGGGGAGGCGCAGCGCATCAAGCTCTCTCGGGAGCTCAGTAAGCAGGCCACCGGTCAGACGCTCTACGTGCTCGACGAGCCGAGTGTGGGCCTTCACGCCGCCGATGTCGACAAACTCATAGCTGTGCTCAACCGCCTGGTCGACGCCGGGAACACGGTAGCCATCATCGAGCACCACCCGGACATCATCAAGGTCGCTGATTGGATCATCGATCTAGGTCCGGAGGGGGGAGACGCTGGCGGCGAGATCGTGGCGGAGGGCGCGCCGGAAATTGTGGCGCGGATTGAGCGGAGCTACACTGGCCACCTTCTGGATCAGGTGTTGAACGGAGCGCGCTAGGGAGGGCCGGTGAACGCACGCCTGCGACAGCTGTGGGATCGCCATCCGGTGGCGCTGATGCTTGCGGTCACGGCTGCGCTGGCGGTGGGATGTTACGGCTTTGTCGTCGGTCTTCCCTTCTTCTTTGACGATCTTCCTATCATGACTTTCCTGTCCGGCCGCGGCTGGGCTGAAATCTGGGTGGGACCACCGGAGAATCCCTTCTATCGCCCCCTCACCTTCACCATCTACAAGCTCGGGCGCTTGCTCCCCGCGGGCGCCGACCGCGTCGCGCTCCATGGCTTCAATCTCCTTCTGCACTGGCTGAGCGCGGCTCTGATGGTTGGGCTGCTCCGGCTGACGGGGCGTTCCAACGAGGAGGCCCTTCTCGCCTCCGTTCTCTTCGTCGTCTTTCCCTTCAAGTTCATGGCCGTGGCCTGGGTGACCGCCATGCCGCACCTGTTGGTCACCGCCTTGGCTCTGGCAGCGGTTGTGGCTGCTCTCAGGGCGGAGGAGACGCAGTCCCCGGATTGTGCAGAAGACGCAGGCCGTGCTGTCGGCGCCTGGTGGGCTCTCAGCTTGGTGGCTACGGCGCTGGCACCCCTGGCACACGAGAGCGGGTATGTGACCGGGGGGATGGTGGGCGCCGCGCTTCTGTTCACGCGGGGGCTGCGGGGAAGCCGTCTCCCGCTTGCGGTCGCCGGCGTGGGCCTCAACCTGGGGGCCTTGGTCTGGCGCACCTTCATTCCCGGGGCGGGCCAGGCTGGGTTCAACGGGCTGCAGGACTGGCTGGGCAACACCATGTTCTCGCTCCACGGCTTGGTCTACCCGGTGACGTCTCTTATCGGCACGCTGGTGCGCAGGTTTAACCTCCAGGACTTCTTCCTGGTTGTGAGCGCCACGGTGGGGCTCGCCCTGGTGCTGGTGACCCTCATGGTGCGGCGGGGCGAGTGGCGCTGGGTTGCCTTCTCGCTCTGCTGGTGGGCCGGTGGCATGCTGCCCGCTGTCACCTCTCTGCGCTACGGCTACAACTACTCCGCCCCGCGCGTCTATTCCCTCGCCTCACCTGGTATCACCTTCCTTTGGGCCGGTCTCATCGTCTCCCTCTCCCGCCTGATCGGCTCCTGGGCCACACGGGGCCAGGGCGTGGGACAAGGGAGCAAGGGCAGGCGCCCAGCAAGTCGGAGGGCGTTCGTTGGCGCCGCGGTGGGCGTCCTGCTTGGCGGCGCGATCGTGTGCCAGAATGTTTCCTTCCTGGGCAAGCAGCGGGAGCTCTTCACCCTGCTCAACGGGGTCTATCGCCACGTGTTCCAGGTTGCCACCCGGGGCGCCGAATCCGAGCCTGGATTCGTGAACCTGCCGACGTCCTTGGCGCACGGAGAGAAGACCTATGCCATGATCCTGGAGACCGTGCTCTTTCTTCCTCCGTACTCGAACTTCGCCGAGTTCCTAGCCGTCAATGGCGCCGAGCCGGCCGACGCGGTGGTCTACTCGCCCGTGGTGGAGGACAGTGGTTACGCGTGCGGGCTGCGCGGCGAGGGGTTGGACTGGGGCGAGATGCGGCAGTTTGCCGTCGATCACGACGAGGTCTGGCTGGCACGATGGCGCGACGGACGGCTCGTCCTCGACCACGTCGGTCAGATCAAGGAAGCCGTCCCCACGTCCTCGCGAGAACCCGCCGTCGTGTTTGACGCGGGCGCTGCGATCCAATCTGCAGCCGTTCAGCGCACCGGTCGCGACAGCTGGTCGATCAGCCTCGATTGGGTAGCCTCCCATCCTGTGGATGCCCGGATCTTCGTCCACGTGCGTGATGGCGATGGCAACCTGGCGGCGCAGGCGGACGGGCCCGCGCTGGGCGGCATGGTGCCGGCCTGGATCTGGCAGCCTGGAGATCGCATCACCGATGTACGATACGTCTCCCCGCAACGCGCAGCTTCTCCCCTCACCGTGCAGGTCGGCCTCTTCGACGACGACGGTCGACTGCCTGCCTTCGCGGACGGGATTCGCTGCCCCGACGACGTCTGTACAGTGGCGACGCACGTTCCCTGACGACGCCGCGGCGCCCGACCTGAGTTGGCGGTCCTCCTGGGACGTGCTACAATCCGCCTTGTTATCTGACCCACAATCAGGGAGGAGCTGCTGATGACACCACAGAACCGACCCCGCGGCCGTTACTTCGAGGAATTCGAGATTGGTGACACCATGGAGAGCCCCGGTCGCACGGTGACCGAGAGCGATGTCATGCGCTTCGCCGCGCTCTCCGGGGACTACAATGAGCTCCACACCAACGCGGAGTATGCCCGGCAGACGATGTTCGGCGAGCGGATTGCCCACGGCCTGCTGGGTCTCTCCATCGTCAGTGGCCTGAGCAGCTGCCTGGGCTTTGCCGAGGGCACCGTGGAGGCTTTCATCTCCCTGGAGTGGAAGTTCCGCGCCCCGGTCAAGTTCGGCGACACCATCCGTGCCCGCCTGGAGGTCAAGCAGAAGAAGGAGATGGCGCGCCTGGGCGGCGGCTTCGTCATCCTCGACGTCGCGGTCCTCAACCAGGGAGACGATGTTGTCCAGAAAGGCTCGTGGACCCTACTCATCAAGAGCGCGCCCGAGAATCTCCCCTAAGGTCCGCCCGTCGGCTGGGATTTGTGGCAGATCTCCCTGTCCCTGACATCCAGAACCGCCGGCCTCTCCGTCGCTCGGTTCGCCGTGACGTCTAGCGCACAACATGCCGCGGCGCAGACCGAGATCGGGAGCATGGCGCTCGTTCCCAGCACGGTCATCCGCGGCGTCAGGATGGGTCTTGCAGGCGTCCGTGCCCCGTTGGTATCAGTGGTCCTCTGCCTTCGTCCCGGGCGTCGCGTCGCGTGAGGGAGCACCGTGAGGAAGCTGGCACTCGCCGTCATAGTTCTCACCAGTCTCCTGCTGGGGGTGGTCCGCGCTCAGGGCCCCATTTCCGAGGAACGGCCCCTGGACAGCGGGGTTTCCCGGCTGCCCCGATCGGCTGGCCGCGCTACCGTCGTCCTTGATGGTGTGACGGTCTACGTCACCACCTCCTTCCTCGAGGACCTCCGGTTTGCCACCCCAGCCCCTGACTCGGCTATTCAGGCGGCGGCAGCGGTGGAGAGGGCGCCTCTCTTCCGCGAGCTTTCCATCACGGCTGTTCCCTTTGGCGCCTCTCCGCCCACAGAGGGCCTCCCGCCGGCTGGTTCCGGCCAGGGGGAAGTGTACCGCGCTGCGCTGCGCGCCCATCGTCGTCGACAGAGGGGCGAGCCTCGGAGTGGTCCGGCGATCCGTCTCTTTGGCGCAGCCGTCATCGGCAGCACGAGTGTTGTTTCCCTGAACGTGCGCGGTCCGGAGCCCGTCCCCGTCGCCATCACCGAGTGGGTGACCGGAGCCGGCTCACGCCTCTGGATCGTCCGCGCCACCCAAGAGCTGGTGCATAATCCATCCCCCTCCGAAGTCGCGTTTCCCTCGGCCGAGGCGCTGTCCGACACCGTGCTTGTCAGTGCCGACCTGACTCGGCCCTCCTCGAGTCTTTCCGCGCTGGAGGAACTTCGGTTGCGGCCCAGCGAGGTCTTCGCGATGTCGAGCCCGCTGGGTCATCTCCCCTTCCCATCGTGGTGGGATGGAGAGTGTGATACCGTCAACTTCCAAGCTGAGCTCGGCGCACCGGCTTACCCCCTGGGAGCGGAGTACCGGGGGATGAAGGCGTGTGGCCCCCGTCCGTCTGTTAACGGGAGTCAGTGGCGCTGGGTGGACTTCGGAGCGGGGAATAGGCAGATCGAGTGGCAGTGCCCGGAACTCAGCAAGCGTTTCCTCTATCTCGCCTACGGCATCCCGCCCTATCAGGGGAATGGCAACCAAGTGGTCACCAACTACGACGGCGACCTGCTGGAGAAGGTCTGGAACTGCACCCCCGGACGTGCCCCCCAGCCCGATGACGTCCTCAGCCAGGGCGCCACCACCTCCTACGGGCACACCTCCGTCGTCGTTGCCTCCGACGTGGACGCCGCCGGCGACGGGACGATCCGCGTCATCGAGCAGAACAGCTCCGCCACCGGATCCAGCACCTTGCAGGTCAGTGACTGGTGCGTGGTCGCCTACACGGACGTGATCGGCTGGCTCCACCACCCGGATTGGCTCCTGGAGTACTATGCGGACGATGCCTTGACCCATAGCTGTGCCACTGACTCGCGTCCGGGAACGTATCTCTTCGAGACCGATCTGGCTTCGCAGGTTGGGGAGCGCGGCTTGACCGCCCCCGGCTGTCCGGGCGAGGGCTTCAGCGTGCGCTTTTCCCGCTCCCTGGAGTTTCCAGGTGGTCTCTACACATTTGCGTTGGGGTACAATGGCCGCGCCCGTCTCGCCATCGATGGGGAGATCATCGTGGACGGCTGGGGGCCTGCAGGGCAGCACGATGCGACCCGCACCCTGGAGGCGGGAGGCCATCGGCTCACCGTGGAGTACGCCCATCGTGGTGGCGACGCCGCCCTGACCGCCTTCTGGTGGGGACCGGGCTATGAGCTTGCTCGGGAGACGCGGGATGGCGCGCGGTGGTACGCTGAATACTGGGGCAACCAGACTCTGTGGTGGGATCCGGTGGTGATGGTCCGCGGCGGGGATGGATTTCTCGATCATCGCTGGTTGGCTGATTCGCCGGCCGACGGCGTGCCCGCAGACCATTTCAGCTCCCGTTTCCGTCGGACCGTCTCCTTCCACCCTGGCCGCTGGCGCTTCAATCTGTTCGCTGACGACGGCGTTCGCTTCTGGATTGACGACCGGCTCATCGTCGACCGCTGGCAGGATCAGGTGGCCCTGTTCACGCCGACCGTCTCTCTTCCCTCCGGCCCGCACCTACTCCAGATCGAGCATTACGAGAATCTGGGCCATGCCAAGATCGGCGTCGACTGGTATCGGATCTCGGATGACGTGGCGCCCGCCGCCTGGATTACCTGGCCCCTATCCGGCACGGTAGTTGAGGCCTGTCCAATCTGGCTGGAGGCCCGGATCGCGGACTGGGTGGGCCCTGTCGATCGCGTCGAGTTCCACGGCGCCTACCGGGGCCAGTGGCACCACCTCGGCGACGCCCATTCCGCCCCGTACCGGCTGTTGTGGGACTGCCTGCGCATCCCCATTCAGCGGGTCCCACTCACCGTCCACGTCTGGACCATGGGGGGAGACGAGTTCATCGATCTCGATGCGCCCGTCGAGGTGGTCCTGGCTCATTTGGACCCCGTCTACCTTCCCCTCGTGGCCAAGCGGCACCCCGACGGCTGAGAGCCCTCAGCCTGCTGGGACTGCCGGCCCCCTGCCCCCAGTCCATCGTCCCGCCTGTTGCGCGCCCGGCCCTCTTCTGGCATAATCCACATCCGGCGGGGAACTTTCCTGCGGACTTGAGCGTCCTGTAAGATAGAGGAACGGATGGAGAAGGAGAGAACATTGGATGATCGTGGTCTAGACAGCGGGCGGGATCGTCCCGAGAACGGGGAGCAGGCGTCTGCCAGTGAGAGCGACGCGCTTTACTGGAGGAATACCCGGCTCGATGACACCCAGCCAGATGCGACGATGCCTTCCCGCCGCGCGGGGTTCGGGCCGCCGCCCGCGGAGCTGGGGTGGGGGGCGTCAGCGGGGCCAACTGTCGAGAGCCGGCGGCGGCCCGAAGGGAGATCCCCTAGCCCACCGCCTCCTGACCGCTTTGGCTACCGCCCTTCCGTGCCCCCAACGCCTCCCCCGGTGGCTGATGCGCCGGCGGACGCTGGCAGCCGCGATTGGGGCTTCTTAATTCTCAAGATTGGCTTTGCCGCGGTTGCCGCCGCGGTGTTGATCTTCTTCGTCGCCGTGGCCGCGTCCGTAATCGGGTATACGACGCTGGCGAATCGTCTCCCTGCCCCCACCGAGCTCCGAAATCGGCAGAGTGTCTTTGTCAGCAGCAAGATCTTCGATCGCGAGAGTCGTCTTCTCTACGAAGTCACCGACCCGCACGGCGGTCGCCGCACCTACGTTGATCTTGAGGATGTCTCGCCGCATCTCATCAACGCCACCATCGCCACGGAGGATCGTGACTACTGGCGTCACCCCGGCTTCGACCCGGTCGCCCTGGCACGTGCTGTCTACTACGTCCTCTCCGAGGGGGAGATTGTCTCCGGAGCCAGCACCATACCGCAGCAACTGGCCCGCATGCTGCTCCTCCCCGAGGAGCGGTTTGAGCAGAGCGCCCGGCGCAAGATCAGGGAGATCGTGCTGGCCGCCGAGATCACTCGGGTCTACGACAAGGACACCATCCTCGAGATCTACCTCAATGAGCTCAACTACGGGAACCGGGCCTACGGCATTCAGGCGGCCGCCGAGACGTACTTCGAGACCGATGCAGCCGATCTGACGCTCCCCCAGGCCTCCTTCCTCGCCGGCCTGCCGCAGCTCCCCGCCACCTATGATCCCTTCGGCGGAGGCCTGGAGCGGGCCCTCTCCCGGCAGAAGGACGTCCTGCGGTTGATGGTACAGGATGGTCGCATCTCGCCGGAGCAGGCAGAGCAGGCTGCTGCGGAGATGCGCTCCCACACGTTTGTGCAGCCCGATCTGGATGCAGGGCGCGCGCCCCATTTCGTTGTCTACGTCAGGCAGATCGTCGAGGAGCTCTACGGCGCCGAGGCTCTCTATCGTGGCGCGGGGCTCCGGATCCACACCAGCCTCAACCCCACCCTCCAGGCCGAGGCCGAGCGCGCGGTGCGGGAGGGCGTCGCCGCCCTTGCGGATCGACACGTCACCAACGGGGCGCTGGTGGCGGTTGAGCCGGAGACCGGTCAGATCCTGGCCATGGTGGGATCCACCGATTTCTACGATGAGTCCATCGACGGACAGGTCAACGTCGCCCTCCGCTGTCGGCAGCCCGGCTCGTCCATCAAGCCTCTGACCTACGTGACCAGCTTCGAGTATGGCTGGACCCCGGCCACGCTCTTCTGGGATGTGCGCACCGAGTTCCCCGACGGCGTCAACCCGCCCTACGTGCCCCTCAACTACGACCGCACGTACCACGGGCCGGTCCTCCTTCGTGACGCCCTGGCCAACTCCTACAACGTGCCCGCGGTGGAGGCCCTCTACTTTGTGGGCGTGGACGGCTTGCTGACGATGGCGTCCCGACTGGGGGTTGACTCCCTGGTGCACCCCGAATCCGAGTGTCCTGAGTACCCCTACGACGCTCCGCCGAGCTATGGCCTGGCGCTGACCCTCGGAGGGGGCGAGGTCAAACTGCTGGAGATGACCGGTGCCTTCGCCGCCTTTGCCAATCAGGGCTTCCTGATGGAGCCGGATCCCATTCTGTGGATTGAGGACAGCCGCGGCAAGGTCCTGGTCGATCACAGGTCGCCCAGGGGCGAGCAGGTCATCTCACCCGAGCACGCCTATCTCATCTCCGACATCCTCGATGACGATCAGGCCCGCTGCGCTGCCTTTGGCTGTCCCAGCGTGCTGGAGCTGGACCGCCCTGCGGCGGTCAAGACCGGCACCACCGATGACTACCGTGACGCGTGGGCCATCGGCTACACCCCCGACATCGCTGCTGGCGTCTGGGTGGGCAACTCGGACAACAGCGAGATGGTCGAGGTGCCCGGGGCTCGGGGGGCCGGGCCGATCTGGCGCAGCTTCATGGAGGCGGCCCACGCCGACCGCCCCGTCCGCGATTTCCCCCGGCCGTCCGGCGTGGTCGAGCACCAGATCTGCGCCGACTCGGGCGCGCGCCCCACCGAATATTGCCCGGAGCGGCAGACCGAGCTCTTCGCCAGGGGCCAGCCGCCCCTGGACGCCAGTCACGACTGGTACCAGATGGTGGAGATCGATGCCCTCACCGGGCTGCGGGCCAACGAGTTCTGCCCCGACCACGTCGTCCGGGAGCTGATGCTCGACATCGCGGATCAGCGCGGGCGGGAATGGGTGGAGGCCCATCCCGACCAGTTTGGTGGCCTGTCCCTCGCGCCCCTCGAAGCGTGCACGGAGGGCACGGCGCGCCCTGAGATCTTCATCACCCAGCCCACCGGCCAGCACCCCATCGAGGGTGTCGTGCCCGTGTTCGGCACCGTGCAGATGCCCAACTTCCACCATTATGAGGTCCAGTACGGGATCGGATCCGATCCCCAGGGCTGGGGCTGGGTCAGCGGTCCCCACATGGCGCAGGTGCGCGATGGCCTTCTGACGCACTGGGACACAAGCCACCTGGCGCCGGGTGCCTACACCCTGCGCATCATGGCCTTCAACACCGAGCAGCACGCCGTGGAGGCCCGCGTGCAGGTGGAGGTGGTCGAGCCAACGCCCACCCCGACGTTGGAGCCGTCCCCCACGCCCACGGCAACCGTCACGCCGACGCCGAGCCCCACACCAAGCGCCACCCCCACTGGGCCTTCCAGCCCCCTAACCACCCCCACCCCATCACCCTAGTCGACCTGACAGGTCTCCGAGACCGCCCCGAACCCAATTAAATCCCCCCATGGAAGGATCCCCCGTGACGGATCCTACAGCCTGAGACCTGTCAGGTCTTCGTCACTCCCAACTCCAACTCCCAAACCGTCACCCTATCCCCAGTCACCTCAAAGCCAAACTTCTCATAAAGCCGCAGCGACCGCCGATTATCCCGCTGCGTATTCAGCGAGACCACCTCAACCCCCTGCTCCCACAGAGAGATCAACACCTCTCTCAAAAGCCATCCCCCGATCCCCTCCCCCTGGTGCGCAGGATCCACAGCCATCCGATTCAGGTGCGACGTTGGCGGGTGGGGGTGAAACTCCGCATACCCGATCACCTCCCCCTGGCGCTCCCCAACCACAAACCGCGAGGCTCTTGCCGCCTGTCGCCGTAGCCTGGACGGGCTGCGCCACCAATACGGCGCGAACGCCCTGCGGTCGATAGCCGCCATCGCCTCGAAATCGGCGTCCGACGCCGGGCGCAGGGGGACGGGCCTCCAGCCTCCCTCCGGCAGAGCGCGATCCGTCTTCCGGAGCGTGATCACCTCCGTCAGCTCATGGAACCCGCGCCGCTCCAGCGATGCGTCAATTCCTTCATCGCCCGCCATCCAGGCCAGCCTCCGCACGCCCTCCCTCTGCAGATGGCCCAGCACCGGCGGCAGCGAGGCATCCAGCCAGCCGTCTACATCCAGCCCCTCGCCCACGGCCGCCAGGCGTACCCAGGCCGCGGGCGACTCATCCGCCGAGGCAAACAGCGCCCCCTCGATCCGCCCGTCCACCTCCGCGACCACGAACCCTGGATGGCCCAGGTGTTCCGTCCACGCCCACACCACTGGGCAGACCACCCAGGCCTCCTGGATCAGCGTCGAGACGGCCAGCCAATCCTCCGGCTCCGCCCCTCGCACCCGCACGGCGTCGCCTTCACCGCCCACCCTCACGCCCTCTCCCCAAACTCCCTCATCGTCGCCCACTGGCACTCCTCAAACCCCGCTCCCAGTTGCACCGACCCGTTCCACCTCCATCGGTGCCACGACCTAATCACCCGCCCTTTTTCTAGCACAACTGTGGCTCATGGTCAAGCTCCATTTGCCATTTCATGTCATTTGGGGTACACTTAACAATCGCTCGGACCCGGACGGAAACAGGGTCCCGGCGGCCCGTCAATTGACCATAAGCGTGGGTGCCTGGAAAGGATCGCCTGCGCTCCAGAGGAAGTGGTGAGTGGAACTATGGCTCAAACAGGCAGAGAACAAGCGCTGAAGCGGGCATTGGACAGTCTGGAGAAACGTTTTGGGGAGGGAGCCATCATGCGCATGGGTGAGGTCTCTCACCTGGACGTCGAGGTGATTCCTACCGGGTCGTTGGCCTTGGACCGCGCCCTCGGCGTCGGAGGCATCCCTCGAGGTCGGGTCAGCGAGATTTACGGGCCCGACGGCGCCGGCAAGACCACCCTCGCCCAACACATCGTCGCCGAGGCGCAGAAGCGGGGCGGCACGGCGGCCTACGTCGATATGGAGCACGCACTTGATCCTGCCTACGCCAGAAATCTTGGCGTGGACGTGGATCACCTTCTCATCTCCCAGCCGGACACTGGCGAGCAGGCTCTGGAGATCGCGGAGACACTCATCCGCTCCGGGGCTGTGGACGTGATCGTCATTGACTCCGTCGCCGCCCTGGTGCCGCGCGCCGAGATCGAGGGCGAGATGGGGGATTCTCACCCCGGGCTTCAGGCGCGTCTGATGAGTCAGGCGCTCCGCAAGCTCAGCGGCGCCATCAAGCAGTCGAACGCCGCCTTGATCTTCACCAACCAGTTGCGAGAGAAGATCGGCGTCATGTTTGGCAACCCGGAGACGACGTCTGGTGGGCGTGCGCTCAAGTTCTACGCCTCCGTGAGGCTGGACATCCGGCGCATCACCTCCATCAAGGAGCGCGGCGAGTTGATTGGCACGCGTACCCGCGTGCGGGTGACGAAGAACAAGGTCGCACCGCCCTTCAGGGTGGCCGAGTTCGACCTGATGTATTCTGAGGGAATCAGCAGGGAGGGCGACCTCCTGGACGTGGCGTTGGATCTGGGCGTGATGGAGAAGCGCGGGTCCTATTACTACTACGACAGCGACGATTACCTCGCCCAGGGCCGTGAGAATGCGAAGGAATTCCTGCGCGAGAACCCCGAGACGGCTGCTGAGATCGAGAAGGCCCTTCGGGAGCAGCTGGTGGAGGAAGGGACCATGCAGGCTTCCTCCGATGATTCGGATGCAGAGGTGGAGACGGAAGAGGAGGGCGACGCTTCCTGATCGGGTCCGCTGAGGGGGTTGGGTCCACAGATAGGGCCCAGAGCAGTCTCCTTCGGGGGAGTCGGGTAAGATCGACCAGTTCCTTTTATTGTGGTGCCGAGCCACGGGATGATCTCGTACAACGCTGACGCTCCATTTGGGCGTCGGTTCTGATGGTATTCTTCTCTGATGATAATGTCTGTTCACCACCTGCCCCAGGGGTGGGGGGTTGCACATACACGACGCTGAAAGCGGCTGTTGGGTGAAACGAATCAAATTGCAAGTGAGAGAGCTGTTGAGACAGGATTTGACTTCTAGACCGTAAGAGCGCCGCTTTGAATGCTGCCGGTGACGTCCGGGTTCCCCACCCGGAACCGGCTCGAAGACGGAGAAGGAGAACCTCTCCCTGACTTGCTCAGGGAGGACCCATAGTTGGGTTCGAGATCAATAACGATGACCCGCGTCATTGCCGTGGCTAGTGAGCCACGGCTTTGTCTGTTCATGGGTCTAGTGACAGGGATGGCGAGAGAGATAACGGCGCTCCAGGTTCAGAAGCACAACAAGGACCGCGTGAACGTCTACCTCGACGGGGCCTTCGGCTTCGGCCTGGCCGCCGTGGAGGCCGTGCATCTTCACGTTGGCCAGAAGTTGACGGCTGACCAGATCGCCGAGCTCCAGATGAAGGACGATGTTGAGCGGGCGTACGAGCGCGCGCTCAACTATCTGTCCTATCGCCCGCGGAGCGAGGCCGAGGTGCGTCGCAACCTCCGCGAGAAGGATGTCGAGGACCGAGCCATCGACGTGGTCATCGACCGTCTCACGCGCGCCAGCTTACTGGACGACCGGGAGTTCGCCAGGTACTGGGTGGACAATCGGGCGCGTTTCAATCCTCGGGGGCTGCGGGGGTTGCGCTACGAGCTGCGCCGCAAAGGGGTTTCCGACCGCGTCATCGATGATGCGCTGAGCGATTTCGATGTCAAGGCGGCTGCCCGCAGGGTTGCTGACGAGGGGGCGCGTCGATTAACTCAGGAGGCGCCCCCTGATTTTCGCCGCAAGCTACAGGCGTACATGGCACGCCGGGGCTTCGCCTATGCCGTGATCAAGCCGCTGGTCGAGGAGAAGCTCGAGGCGCGGCGCGCCCATGGAGATATGGAGAGCGAGGAAAGAGAATGAACGGGTGGATACTGACGTTGATAACAGGAGTCCTGGCCCTCGGCGTAGGGGTCGCGCTGGGATTCCTGATTCGGGCTTACGTCGTAAGGGCCGGTTTGAAGGAGCTGGAGGAGGAAGCGACAGAGAGGCTGGAGAGGGCCAAGAAGGAGGCCCAAGAAATCCGTCTGGGGGCCAAGGATGAGGCCCTCCGCAGACGGGAGGAGGCGGAACGGGAGCTGGAGCGACGCCGCGAGGGCGTCCGCCGCGCGGAGGAGCGTCTTCAGAGCTGGCGGGAGAAGCTCGACCAGCGACAGGAGCGACTCGAGCAGCGCGAACAGGCGCTGAACAAGCGCCAGAGCGCCCTCGACAAACAGCGCAATCGCGTGGACGAGCTCGTTGCCGAGCAGGAGGCCAAGCTCTACGAGGTGGCCAGCCTCACCCCCGAGGCGGCCCGGGAGCAGGTGCTCGCCGCCGCCGAGGAGGAGGCGCGGCAGGACATGGCGCGCATCATCCGGGAGGTGGAGGCCGAGGCGCATGAGGAGGCGGACAAGCGAGCCCGCAAGGTCCTCACCACCGCCATCCAGCGCATCGCTAGCGAGCACGTGGCCGAGGTTACTGTCTCCACCGTCTCGCTGCCCTCCGACGACATGAAGGGACGGATCATCGGCCGTGGCGGTCGCAACATCCGGGCCTTCGAGAAGGCCGCCGGCGTCGACGTGGTGGTCGACGACACCCCGGAGGCCGTCACCATCTCCTGTTTCGACCCGGTGCGCCGCGAGGTGGCCCGTCGCTCCATGGAGCGCCTCGTGCTCGATGGCCGCATCCATCCCACCAACATCGAGCGCTTCGTCAAGGACAGCAAGCAGGAGCTGGACACGTACGTGCGGGAGCAGGGCAAACAGGCCGCCTACGAGGCCGGTGTCCGCGGGTTGCCGGGCAAAATCACCGACCTTCTGGGCCGCCTTAAGTTCCGCACCAGCTACGGGCAGAACCAATATGCTCACGCTATTGAGTCCGCCAAGCTCGCCGGCATGATCGCGGAGGAGCTCGGCGCCGATGCGGACGTGGCGCGGGCTGGGGGCCTGTTGCATGACATTGGAAAGGCGGTTGACTTCGAGAACGAGGGCACGCACGTGCAGATCGGGGCCGAGATCTGCCAGCGGCATGGCATTCGCGACGACGTGGTGCACTGTGTGGCCGCCCATCACCACGACGTCAAGCAGAACTCCCTGGAGGCGATCATCGTCGAGGTCGCGGACGCCATCTCCGGCGCCAGGCCGGGGGCGCGGCGCGAGAGCCTCGAGTTCTACCTGAAGCGGGTGCGCACCATAGAGGACATCGCCCAGTCCTTCGAGGGGGTCGACGAGGCCTATGCCCTGCAGGCGGGCCGCGAGGTCCGCGTCATCGTCAAGCCCCAGCGGATCGACGACCTGGCCGCCATTCGGCTCTCCAAGGACATCGCCGGCAAGCTGGAGGGCAACATGGAGTACCCCGGTCAGATCAAAGTCACCGTCATTCGCGAGGTGCGCGCCGAGGAGTACGCGAAGTAACGCTCACGGCAGGTACGCGTACGGGTTCTGCTGCCTGTTCTGACGCCGCACCTCGAAGTGCAGGTGTGGGCCTGTGGAGTTGCCAGTGTTTCCCACCGCGCCCACGACCTGGCCGCGCGTCACGGCCTGTCCCAGCCCCACGTAGATCTTGCTCAGATGGGCGTAGTACGTGACGAACTCGTTCCCGTGGTTGATCACGATCAGGTTGCCGTAGCCCACCTCGCTCCAGCCGGCGAAGCTGACGAAGCCGGCATCCGCCGCCGTCACCGCGCTGCCCGTGGGGGCGCCCACGTCGATCGCCCGGTGGCCGTGCCAGTACTGCTGGGTGATCCTCCCCGTCACCGGCCACTGGAACTGGCCGCTGCCTTGAGCGCCCTCGGGGACCTGTCCGCTGTAAGTGGGGACGTTCTTCGCTTCGTACGGCTTCTCACCCCCAGGGACTATGAGTGCCGTCCCCGGCCTGACCTCCCTGCCCGTCGTCCCTAAGTCGTTGAACCTGCACCGGACGATCGCTGCTTCATCCACCCCGTACGCCTCGGCGATCGACGACAGCGTATCCCCCTCCTCGACCCAATGATACACGCCGTCGATGGGGAGGATGATGATCTCCTGCCCGATGCGCAGCAGGTCGGGGGCGTCCTCCACCGCTGGATTGGCCCACATGATCGTCGTGGGATCCAGACCGAACCTCTCCGCGATCGACGGCACTGTGTCACCCCGCCCCACTCTGTGCGTGACGATGCCCTCGCGCGGACCTTCGCGATTGACGGGATGACGGCCCACCTGCCGTGCGCTGTCGGAGCGGCCGAGGCTGGAGCGGGTTGCCGCGTCCGACCCCTGAGGCGTCTCTGCAGGAGTGGGGCTCGCTTCTGGATCGTCGGGGACCTGCGCTTGGCTCCTAGAAACGGATACCTCAACTGGCCGGGACACGGTGGTGGCGGCCTGGCTCCAGAACCTATCGCTGCCCACAACGAGGAGCGCCACCCCCATCAGCGCCATCGTCAGCGCGGCGACCGGCGCCGTCAAGCGGTTGCCCCAGAGGAAGTCGATGAGGGCATCCCGTTGGGTGGAGATGAGCAGCAGTGCCTGCTGCGGTCTGCGAAGGAGGTCGGACCTTTCAGTGATGTCTGTGGGTGACGGCCTATCCTGGCCTGCGGGGGACATGCGAGGGGACTGCTGCGCTACGGCTGATACAGCATAGGATCCTGCGGCACGCCGTTCTTCCGGATCTCGAAGTGCAGGTGTGGTCCCGTGGACCAGCCCGTGGAACCGCAATAGCCGAGCAGGTCGCCCTGATGGACTGCCTGACCCGCTCCCACCGCCAGCTGGCTGAAGTGGCCGTAGCGCGTCATGAACCCATTCCCGTGGTTGAGCTCAACCAGGATTCCGTAGCCACCGCTCCAGCCCGCGATGGTCACCACCCCGCTGTCGGCGGCGTAGAGTGGATCGCCCATGCTGCACTTGTAGTCCAGCCCGATGTGCGTCGGGTTGCGCGGGTCGTGGAAATACCATCCCGACACCAGGCGGCTGCCGGTGGGCAGGATGAACCAGTTATTCGGGTTAGGAGCGGCCGCTGAGCTGGCGCTGTACCTAGCGCTGTATCGCGGTTGCGACGGCGCGGGCTGCGGCGGCTGCCACGTGATCTCCTCCCACTGGCCGCGCGGGACCACCAGGAGCTGCCCCACTTCCAGATCATCGCCCTCTTCCAGGTCATTCCATTCGTTATACAGGGCAGAGGGCTCCACCTCGTAGGACTCCGCGATGCTCTCCACGGTATCGTCCTCGCGCACGGTGTGGTAGACGCCGTCCACGGGCAGAATGAAGAGCTGAAGCCCCGGTTGGATCAGCCAGGGGGCGTCCTGAATCGCCTCCCGGTTGCTCCAGGCCACCGTCTCCGGCGCCAGGTTGTACTGGGCGGCGATGGTCCACAGGGTCTCATCTTGCTGAACAGTGTGGGTGATCACTTCGGCGCGGGGCCGACTCGGGAACGTCGTGTACGGCACGGGCTGCCGCGTGATGGTGTCGCCGCCGCGGGATCGATCTGAGGTCGTGTCCGCTGTCAGAGCCTGCGGCGATGGCGTGACGGCCTCCTCGGAGACCTGTGCCGTGGCCGTGAACAGTCCGTTCCCTTCCGACGAACCGCCAGCGCCGGCGGCAATCTGTGGGGTCGGTAGCGTCACGCCGCTGAGCCCGGTCGCCACCACGGCCAGAATCACGATCGTCACGTGTGCGGTAGCGCGAACTAGAAGCGGGCGGCTATCATGCGATGCCGCACCCGCACGCCAAGCCGTGGCAGCGCACCAGGCGACGAAGCGTGAGAGAAGAGAGCGGTGACCAGATGATCGATCGGCCCGCTGGCGCTGCCTGTCGGCAGATCCCGGCAGTGGTTTATCCATAGAGTTTTCCGAGGCTATGCAACCTGCGTCGCAACCTCAGTGGAGCGATTATAGCACAGATTCTCGGCGGCGGCAAATGGGGCAGCAGGGGGGTGTTCAACAAGCCGCGACCGGGTGAATCGGTGGGGCACCGATGGACACAACTGCACATACGTCCATATTGCCCCTATGGCAGGCCGATGGTGACCCCATGGTGGGGGATCGGCCCTGCGGGATCCATCTCTTCACCCCTTTCTCCACACGCTCGCCTCTGACGCGATCGGCGCCCTGTCTCGGCGGGATTCGAACATGGAGGCCGGTCGAGGGTCGGATCGCGCCTGGCTTTCGGCATAGTGCCGGTCTGGAACGTACTTTGGGCAGTGCCGCTTACCTCAGCCGGGGCAGCGCCGCCGCCACCGCCCGCGCCCGGTGGCTGATCCGGTTCTTCTCCTCCCGCGACAGCTGCGCCATCGTCACCCCTAGCTCCGGCAGATAGAAGACGGGATCGTACCCAAATCCCCCCTCTCCCCGTGGCTCCCGCGCGATGACCCCCTCGCACACCCCCTCTGTGTGGAACACCTCTCCCGTCCCTCTCACCACCACCAGCACGCAGCGGAACCGCGCTGTTCGTTTCTCCCGCGCCACCCCCTCCAGGGCCTCTAGCAGCGCTGCCACGCGGTCCGCGTCGCTGCCGACCGCGTAGCGCGCCGAATACACGCCGGGAGCCCCGCCCAGCGCGTCCACCTCCAGCCCGGAGTCATCCGCCATCGTCGTAAGCCCCGATGCATCCGCGTACCGCTGCGCCTTCTTGCGGGCGTTCTGCACATACGTGGCCCCGTCCTCCCGCACCTCCAGATCGAGCCCCACGTCGTCCGGGAAGACGATCTCCGCCTCCAGCGGCGCCAGAAGCTCGCGATACTCCCATTGCTTCCCCGCGTTCTGCGTGGCCACCAGAATGGTCATCGATGTCACTCCTTCCTTGTGAGCCCCCCGGCCGACCCCTGAAGGTCTTCAAGACCGACAAACGAGCTGATTCCCTGCTGGGGATGCGGGCCCTCCCCAGGCGATCGAGGCTCCCTGCAGAGACCTTTGGGACCCTTGACCTTGCAAACGAGCACCCTGAATGGTATAA
>CAZGSX010000044.1:0-24451 GCA_964528475.1 uncultured Anaerolineales bacterium | reverse complement strand
GAATACCCCTCCAGCAGGTCAAGTTGACAGAATCGCCATTTCATGGTCTCATGTAGTCCATAATTGACGGGGAAGAGGCTAATCATTGGCGTGTGCCAAGCGGATGGCAGTCCCTGGCAGCACGGCGGTGAGGTTTTTCATCACGAAGGCTTCTTCTGTTCGGGAGAACCCCGCAGCATGCTGCGGGGTTCTCCGCTGCAGCGTTATCGACACCAATTATCCCGTCGTCGAACGATCATAATCTGGAGTGGCAGGGGGAACATGGCCAAGAAGAAGACATCCATGGATAAGGTTCGCATCATCGGCATCTTTGCCCACGTCGATGCCGGGAAGACCACGACATCCGAGGCCTTTCTCTATTTCACAGGGCGCATCCACCGTGCCGGTGAGATCGACGAGGGCGACACGCAACTCGACTGGATGGAACAGGAGCGCGAGCGCGGTATCACCATCAGCGCCGCTGCGACCGCTTTTCACTGGCGCCGACATCGCGTCAACCTCATCGACACGCCGGGACACATCGATTTCACGGCGGAGGTGGTCCGCTCCATGCGGGTCATTGACGGCGGGGTCGTGCTGCTGTGCGGGGTCGGCGGCGTCGAGCCGCAGACTGAGACCGTTTGGATGCACGCCAATCGAGACAACTTGCCCCGTGTGCTCTTCATCAACAAGCTCGATCGCATCGGTTCGAGTTTCGAGCGGGTGATGGGCGAGGTGCACGAGCGCCTGACCACCAGGGCTGTGCCGATTCAGTTGCCCATTGGGCAAGAGGCGGACTTCCGTGGCGCGGTTGACCTCCTCGAGCAACAGGCGTTGATCTGGCATGAGGACGATGAGGATCCCACCCGGGAGCCAATTCCGGCTGCCCTCGAGGAGCGGGCGCGTTCGGCACGTGCCAAGCTTGTCGAGGCCATCTGCGAGACCGATGACGAGCTGCTGGGGCGCTGGCTGGAGGGTGAGGAGATCAGTTTGAAAGCCCTCAAGGGCGCCTTGCGTAGCGCCGTGATCGATAGCCAACTGGTACCTGTGCTCTGCGGTGCCTCGCGGGAGCGTATCGGTGTGCAGCCCTTGCTGGATGCCGTCGTGGATTATCTGCCGGCACCGCTCGATCTCAAGCCGATCCTCGGGACCATCCCGGGAGATGGCGAGGAGATCATCGAGCGGCCTGACGATCCTGACGCCCCCTTCTGTGCAGCGGCATTCAAGATCGTCACCGATCCCCATGTTGGGCACCTCACCTGGGTCCGCGTTTTCTCGGGCCAGATGGGCGTTGGCGACACGGTCTATAACCCGCGGACCGATGAGATGGAGCGCATAGGCCGTATCTACTACCTGCACGGCGACACGCGGGAGCAGGTGGATCGGATGGAGGCCAGCGACGTTGTGGCCCTGGTGGGGCCAAGGTCGGCGGTCACCGGTGACACCTTGAGCGACCCCGAGCACCCCATCCTCCTGGAGACCTTCGAGTTCCCCGATCCGGTGATCAAGGTGGCCTTGACGCCCGAGTCGAACGAACAGCGGGACAAGCTGCGTGAGGCGGCGAGGCGCCTCGCCAACGAGGATCCCACCCTGGAGCATGGGTATGACCCGGAGACCAGCGAGGAGACGCTGGCCGGAATGGGCGAGCTTCACCTGGAGATCGCCGTCGATCGGCTCAAGCGTGAGTTTGGCCTCGCACCGGTTGTCAGCCCGCCGGAGGTTGCCTATCGGGAGACCATCCGTCGTTCGTTTGAGACCATCACGACGTATAAGAAGCAGACCGGTGGCCATGGCCACTTCGCCGAGGTGGAGTTGCGGGTGGAGCCGCTGGAACCCGGCGCTGGCGTGGAATTTGAGAATGAGGCCTCTGCGGCCGACATCCCGACCGACTTCGTGAGGCCTGTCGAGAGGGGGGTTCGGGACGCGCTGGACAAGGGCATCATCGCTGGCTACCCCGTCACCGATGTGAAGGTGACCCTCCTGGACGGTAAGGTTCACGATGTGGACTCGGCCGCCATGGACTTCGAGATCGCGGGGTCGATCGCGGTGCAGCGGGCGATTCGCAACGCGGCACCAGCGCTCCTCGAGCCGGTCATGGAGATCGACATCAACGTCAGCGAGGATCAGGTGGGTTCGGTAGTGGCGGACATTGGTCGGCGCCGCGGTAACATCAACGCCATGCGCGTGAGAGGGCAGATGCGCAACGTCGAGGGGGAGGTGCCCCTTGCCGAGGCCCGCGGCTACGCCACGGACTTACGCAGTCTGACCAAAGGGCGCGGCACCTTCACGCTCGAATTCGACCACTACGACATAGTTCCTGACGACATTGCCGAGGAGATCATCGAACGACGCAAGGAAGAGGGGAAGCTGCGGCAGCGGTAGTGTGAGCCCCGCTCGCTGCGCGGCTCCGCGCTAGTTCGCCACGTATGCGCGGAGCTGCCGTGCGTTGTCGACGGCATATCCCCGCATGTCATTGTTGAAGTAAGCGTACACGTCCCGTCCCCCTTCATTCCAGGAGACGAGCCTCTCCGCCCACTCCAGCAGGTGCTCGTCCGGGTACGTTCCCCCGTAGTCCCCTATGGGTCCGTGAAAGCGCACATAGACGAACTCAGCGGTGATCTTCTCTGGCGCAGGTGCATCGCGGTGGTCGTGGATGCAGAACGCGACGCCAGACTCCTCGAGCAGCTCATACACAGCGTCGCAGTACCAGCTGCTATCCCGGAACTCCATCGAGTAGTCTGGGCCCCGCGGAAGCACCCCTAAGAAGTTGGAAAGTCGCTCTGCGTTGACGTTCCAACGGGGCGGAAGCTGGAAGAGAGTCGGACCCAGCTTCTGGTCCAGAACCCTGATGCGTTCCATCAGCGTCCTCACCGGCTCTTCAGGCTCCAGCAAGTTCTTCATGTGCGTGATATACCGGTTCGCCTTGATGGCGAAGAGGAACCCCTCCGGCGAGCGCTCGCTCCAGGCTCGGACCTTCTCCTTGCTGGGGAGCTGATAGAAGGTGTTGTTCACCTCCACCGTATCGAAGCTCTCAGCATAGAAGGGCAGCATGTCGTCCGCAGCGATATCTCTCGGGTAGAAGGGCCCCCTCCAGTGTTCGTACATCCAGCCTGATGTTCCGATTCGAATCACTGTCAGTTTGCCCTACTGTCTCTGCTCACTGTCTCAGGTCGGGATGCCTATTCTTGTTCGATCCCTGATGACCGACCAGCGTGGCCCCTTCCAACTCGTCCATCAGCGCGTAACCCTGGATGCCCGACCCGTGACGTGACGGTGGCTCCCCTCGATGTCCGCGGCGTTGCCTTCATTGCATGAGCAACAGGCTTACGGCCATGACGACCATGCCGGCCAGAAGTCCGAATAGGCTGTCGTGTCCCCTCCCATAGGCCCGGCTTGTGGGGAGCAGCTCGTCAAGGCTGATGTAGACCATGATCCCCGCCACGCCGGCGAACAACATCCCGGTCACCTCCGGTGGCATCACGCCGCCTTCCCCTCCCACGAAGACCCGCAGCGCCAGATAGGCGATCGCCGCACCGATCGGCTCCGACAGGCCACTCAGCGCTGAGTAGAGGAAGGCCTTTCTGCGACTGCCCGTCGCGTAGTAGATCGGCACGGACACGCTGACGCCCTCCGGAACGTTGTGCAGCGCGACCGCTACCGCGATCGCCGCTCCCAGAGCGGGATCCTCCAGGGCTGCCAGAAACGTGGCCAGCCCCTCCGGGAAATTGTGAATCCCAATGGCGAGTGCTGAGAACAGACCCAGGCGCAGCAGCTCGTCGTCCTCCTCTGGGCTGGGCGGATCCTGCTCTCCGGAATCCCAGTCGGATCTCTCCACATGGACCTCGTGGGGGTTTTCTGCTTCAGGGATGACTGCATCGATCAATCCAATCAGTCCGATGCCCCCGAAGAACGCTGCTGCGTTGGCCCACGCTCCCCCCGTTGGCCCATACCCTCTCGTCAGCGCCTCCAGGCCCTTCTGCCATATCTCGACAAACGACACGTACAGCATAACGCCCGCGGAGAATCCCGTGGCGATTGACAGAAAGCGGTAGTTCGTTCGTTTGGCGAAGAATGCGATACCACTGCCGATTCCGGTGGCCAGGCCGGCGAAGATGGTGAGGCCCATTGCGATCATGACATCTGACATCTCGTCGGGGTGCCCTCCTAGTGGCTCGCGCGGTGATGAATCGCACAGAGGTGCTAGCTATCTCTCTCGTGACCCTTGCGTGACTGCTTCAGGATACTGTCCAACCACAAGAGGTCGCAATCACAGGACGGAACCGGCCCGTCTTTCGTGCCCGCTGACATGAGAGGCTCCCGAACCGGGCTCGGTCGAGACCCTCTCAGGCCAGCGCCATGCGTGTGACCTACTCCGGAATCTGGCCGACCACGCCCTCGACCAGCCAGTTGAAGGAGAGCAGGGCTTCATCCGTCATCGTCTCGCCTTCTGGCACCTGCACCTCGCCCTCCTGGTCGTAGATAGGACCGGTGAAGGGATGCAATTCCCCGTTGACGATCCTCTCCTTGACGGCCTCCACCTCGTCCTGCACGTCCTGCGGCACCATGTCACCGAAGGGCGCCAGATCCAGGATGCCGTCCGCCATATGGCCCCAGTATGCGTGGGTCTCCCACTCGCCCTTGTAGGCTTTTTCCACCGTCTCCTTGTAGTACACGCCCCAGTCCCAGATCGGAGCCGTCAACACTGCATCCGGTGCCACATCCTGGGAGATAGCATTGTAGCCAATGGCGTAGACGCCGTTCTCTTGAGCCAGCTTGTCGGGCTCCGTAGAGTCACTTTCGCGGGCGATGATGTCCGCGCCCGTATCCAGCAACGCCTGGGCTGCCTCGCGCTCGGCTGGGGGGTTGAACCAGTCCATAATCCATACAGGATGCAGCTGCGCCTCCGGATTCACCGAGCGGGCCCCCAGTGCAAAGGCGTTCAGGTTCCGAACGACCTCGGGAATGGGGTAGGGGGCCACGTAGCCCAGGATGTTGGATTCGGTCATGTGACCCGCCGTGATCCCGGCCAGGTACCAACCCTCGTAGCCGCGGCCATCGTAGATGGCCAGGTTATCGGCGGTCTGGTAGCCGGTACAGTGCTCGAACAGCACATCGGGATGATCCTCGGCCACTTCCAGAGCTGGATCCATATAGCCGAACGATGTGGCGAAGATCATGTCGTAGCCGTCTTCCGCGTACGTGCGGATCACCCGCGCGGCGTCAGGGCCCTCCGGGACGTTCTCGCTGTAGGCCGTCTCCACGTAGTCGAACGCCTCGTCAAGACTGAGACGGCCCTGATCGTGGGCGTAGCTCCATCCTAAGTCGCCCACCGGGCCCACGTACACAAAGGCAACTTTGAAGGTTTCCGCGGCTTCCTGCTCTCCTATTTCCAGGCCGGCGCAGCTGACCGCGACGATGCTCATGGTCAGCAGCAGGGCAATGGCGAACCACCGTCTCTTCTTCATGGCTTCGAGCCTCCTTGTTATTGACGCATCACAGATGCAGTCGCTTGAGCGTGGTTGGAAGCAGCTGCAGACTCCGACCACTGTCCCTTAGGTGGAGTTGGTAGACAATCCGATTATAGCCCAGCCCCGTCAGAAATCAAGATGCCGACTTGACACCCGATACCCCTGTGCTATGATCGTTTGCAGTGCCTGTGGGTCCGTAGCGAGTGGCCGCGGTCGTTGACGTCTCTAACCATGAAGTCGATAGCTCCTATCCCTTTCAAGCCTACTGTTGCCTCCGGTGAGGTCAGCCGGCCTGGGAGGGAATCAGGGTAGATCGCGAGCGAAGAGCAATGGTTGTTCTGGCCTGAGACCCCCGCTGCGGGGGTTTTTTGCTAGTCGCTCTGCGGGCACACGAGTGGCATACGCCTTGGCCGATGCGCTTTCCGGCCGTGCCGCTGAACACCCGCGCTCGCCAGTGTGCGAGATCCTCAGCTCGGAGGGGACGCTATCCTGAAGGGACGTCGACGTTGCAGATTTCGGGTGGGTGTGCCATTCGTGTGTCAACAATAGCCGTCCTGGGAGGTCATGGACGCCATGCGAAAAAGTGACAAGATCTGGTTTAACGGCGAGTTTGTCCCCTGGGACGAAGCGCAGGTGCACGTCGGGGCGCATGCGCTACACTATGGCTCCAGCGTGTTTGAGGGCCTTCGCGCCTACGCTGCAGCTGGAAACACGGCCGTTTTCTGTCTTGGTGCCCACGTTGATCGTCTGTTCAACTCGGCCAAGATCTATCGAATGGGCATTCCCTATTCCAAAGACGCCATTTGGCAGGCCATTCTGGACACGATCCAGGTCAACGGACTTGGCGCCTGCTACATCCGCCCCTTGGTCTACCGGGGGTTCGAGTCGTTTGCGGTCGATCCAACGCCGTGCCCCGTCGGAGTGGCCATCATGGCCATTCCCTGGGGCCGTTACCTGGGGCCCGACGCCATTGAGCAGGGGGTGGACGTCTGCGTCAGTTCGTGGAGAAGAATGGCCCCGGGCACTTTCCCGGCTGCGGCCAAGGTCGGCGGCCAATACATCAACTCGCAGTTGATCGCCATGGAGGCCCATCACCACGGCTACACGGAGGGGATTGCTCTTGATGCCAATGGCTACGTGAGCGAGGGAAGCGGGGAGAATCTGTTTCTCGTTCGCCGCGGTGGGATCGTCACGCCTCCGCTAGGTGCCTCCATCTTAGAGGGGATTACCAGGCGTTGTGTCATCACACTCGCGGAGGATTCCGGGTACAGGGTAAGCCAGGAGTTCGTCCCTCGTGAGGTGCTCTATACTGCAGACGAGATCTTCCTGACGGGGACAGCGGCCGAGATCACGCCTGTCCGCTCCGTAGACGGCATCCCCATTGGAGAGGGAGCCCGCGGGCCGGTGACGGAGCATCTGCAGGACCAGTTTTTCGGGATCACCAGCGGGGAGTTGGAGGATGAGCACGGCTGGCTCACCAGGGTCAGGTCGTAGGATGGCGCTTGCTCCCCGCCCGCTACCTCGAGCGGAACCCGTGCTCTGCTCCACCTTCGGGAGAGTCGCGGCGTTCCCATCTGTGGACAGGCTTCTGACTTCCGTCCAAAAGGAACGGCGGTCGTTGAATGGCTGGTTGGATCTGTGATATGGAAAGTGATGGCATGAGGAGGAGAAGTGGTGCAATCGATCGATAACTGCCTGGAGGGAAAGGCCCTGGCCTTCATTGGGAGCGGCACAATGGCCGAGGCGATGATTCAGGTCCTGGTGAAGAAGAACCTGGTCGCCCCGCAACATATCTGTGCCAGCGGTCCTCGGCAGGAGCGGGCGGAGGAGTTGGAGCGACGCTACGGTGTGGTGGCCACGACCGACAATCGGGAGGCGGCGGAGGCCGCCGATGTGCTGGTGCTCTCCGTCAAACCGCAGGTCGCCCCCGCCGTCCTCAGCGAGCTACGGGGCCTGGTTTTCCCGGAGGGGTTAGTGCTATCGATCGTGGCCGGGGTGGAGGTCGGCACCATTGCGCGCGGCCTGCGCCATCCGGCCGTGGTGCGGGCTATGCCCAACACGCCGGCGCAGATCGGACAGGGTATGACAGTCTGGACTGCATCCGATCACGTCGACCCGACACAACGGGAGCAGGCTTCCGCCATCCTCCGGGCGATGGGTCGCGAGATCTACGTGGAAGAGGAAGACATGCTGGACATGGCGACGGCCGTGAGTGGCACCGGTCCTACGTACGTGTTTTTGATGATGGAGGCCCTCACGGACGCAGCCGTCCATCTCGGTTTCTCGCGCCGTGTGGCGGAGGAGCTGGTGATCCAGACCGTCATGGGGGCCGCGGCCTTCGCCGATCAATCGGACCGTCACCTGGCGGAGATGCGCAACATGGTGACCTCGCCCGGAGGCACCAGCGCGGAGGCGATCTATCAGTTGGAGAAGGGCGGCCTGCGAACGGTGCTCTCCAAGGCTGTCTGGGCTGCGTACCAGAAATCAAAGCTCTTGGGACAGGCGACTCAGGGACCGCAGCATCCGAACCACATCCCAACCCTTGATGAGGGGATGCAGGGATAGGCCCCTCGGGTTCTCTGCACCGGAGGTTTAAGATCATGGGGGGAGAGCTGGCCATCGCTTGAGAGAGCAGGGCTTCAATTGCCGCAGCCGTCGCGCTACCTGCGCCCCCGCGCGCGGCCAGAGGATGGATGTCCCGCTAGGAGGGGGTGCTAGCGCTGGTTCAATGGCAGAAGAGCGGCGGCGAGATGGCGAAGGAGTGAAAGGAGAGCTATGCGCAGTGACATTGCCAAGCTGGGGTTGGAGCGAGCCGCGCATCGCAGCTTGTTCTATGCTGCGGGCCTCACGCCGGAGGAGCTGAACCGCCCGCTCATCGGCGTGGTCAGCGCCCACAACGACGTGGTGCCCGGTCACGTACACTTGGATCGGATCGCCGAGGCGGTCAAGGCTGGCGTGCGCATGGCCGGCGGTACCCCCTTGGTGTTCAACACCATCGGCGTCTGCGACGGCCTGGCGATGGGGCACCTCGGTATGCGCTACTCACTCCCCAGCCGCGAGCTTATCGCGGATTCTGTCGAGATCATGGCGGCTGGACATGCCTTTGACGCGCTGGTCTTTGTCCCCAATTGCGACAAGATTGTCCCAGGGATGCTGATGGCCGCCGCACGTCTGAACTTGCCGGCCATTTTCGTCAGCGGGGGGCCCATGCTCGCAGGACGTCATCGGGGCGAGGATGTGGATGTCAGGACGGTCTTCGAGGCCGTCGGCCGCGTGCAAGCCGGGAAGATGGATCGGGAAGGCTTGCAGGCTCTTGAGTTGGCTGCCTGTCCGGGATGTGGCTCCTGCGCTGGGCTGTTCACCGCGAACACGATGAACTGCCTGACCGAGGCTTTGGGTATGGGGCTGCCGGGCAATGGCACTGTGCCAGCGGTGGCTGCAGCGCGATTGCGCTTGGCGAAGAGGGCCGGAATGCAGGTGATGGCCCTGTTGGAAAGGGACTTGCACCCCCGTGATATTTTGACCAGAGCCGCCTTTGAGAACGCAGTCGCGGTCGACATGGCCATCGGTGGGTCGACGAACACGACACTGCACCTTCCCGCCGTGGCAGGCGAGGCGGGAGTCCCGCTGCCCCTGAGCACGTTCGACGAGGTGAGCGCTCGCACCCCTTGCCTCGTGAAGCTTAGCCCATCCGGGCCTCACCATATGCAGGACCTCGACGAGGCGGGGGGCGTCCCGGCCGTGATGGCCGAGCTTCGCGACGGTGGCCTGCTGGATATCGATCTGCCCACGGTAACTGGCCGTACCGTCGCCGAGAATCTGGATGGCGTGGTCCGTGAGGGGTCCGTCATCCGCTCAATTCGCCAGCCCCACAGCGAACGCGGCGGGATTGCCGTCCTCTGGGGCAATCTCGCGCCCGAGGGCGCCGTGGTGAAGGCCAGCGCGGTCAGCCCCGAGATGATGGTTCATACGGGGCCGGCCAGAGTGTTTGACGCCGAGGAGACAGCCATGGAGGCCATCCTCGGCGGTCGGGTGCATGCGGGGGATGTCGTCGTTATCCGCTACGAGGGGCCGCGAGGTGGACCTGGTATGCGGGAGATGCTCATGCCGACCTCCGCGCTCGCCGGTATGGGTCTCGACGGGACCGTAGCCCTGGTGACGGACGGGCGCTTCTCCGGGGCCACACGCGGTGCTTCTGTCTGCCACGTTTCCCCCGAGGCCCGGTCGGGGGGTGTCATCGCCCTGGTGGAGGAGGGGGATCCCATTGAGCTGGATATTCCAGCCAGACGGCTGCACGTCGCTGTCTCTGACGAAGAATTGACGGAGCGGCGCAGGGTCTGGAAGGCTCCTGAGCCGCGGGTGCGCACCGGATATCTCGCCCGCTACGCGTCAATGGTCTCCTCCGCCAGCGCAGGCGCGGTGCTGGGACAGCCGCAATGACCAGCCGTCGACTCGGGTCAAGTTGCCGGCTTCCATCACCGCTGTCTGATGCGGAGGCGCCAATGCGTGGGCGATGCAAAGAGCTGGTGCAGGCCGGGGAGGAAGCTACATCTTCCACTGTGGCCGCCCGGTGCGGACGGTGTCTCGCCCCCGTGCTGTTGCCCCAGCGATCTCTGCATCCACGGCTGGGCTGCAAGCATCTTGACTAACAGCCTGTTTGGGGTATCCTAAGGCCGCGATGTTTTACGACGAGGCGAGGGTCTATGTCAAGGGTGGCGACGGGGGGGACGGTGCGGTGGCCTTCCGTCGGGAGAAATACGTGCCCCACGGCGGGCCATCGGGCGGCGACGGCGGCGACGGCGGCGATGTGATCCTCTACGTTGACTCCCATCGGAGCACCCTCTACCATTTCAGTAAGCGCACTCATTTCAAGGCGTCCCGAGGTGCCCACGGACGTGGCAGTAATCAGCGTGGGGCCAACGGCGACGACGTCCGTGTGGCAGTGCCACCGGGCACGATGGTCTATGACGCTGACACCGGGGAGCTTCTTGGGGATCTGACCGACCCGGGACAGGAGCTGATCGTGGCCCGTGGAGGGCGAGGCGGCCGCGGCAATGCCAGCTTCGTTTCCTCCACAGATCAATCCCCTCGCATAGCGGAGCATGGGGAGCCGGGCCAGGAGCGTTGGCTCCGCCTGGAGTTGAAGGTGTTGGCCGACGTCGGTCTGGTCGGTGTCCCCAACGCGGGCAAGTCCACCCTTCTCGCAGCCACCACGGCGGCACGGCCGAAGATCGCTGCCTACCCCTTCACCACCCTTCAGCCCAATCTGGGCGTGGTGACGCTCGACCCCGAGACGGAGTTTGTGATGGCGGACATCCCGGGACTGATCGAGGGGGCCTCGGAGGGTAGGGGACTCGGCCATGAGTTCCTGCGCCATATCGAGCGAACACGCCTGTTGATTCACCTTCTGGATGGGCTCTCGCAAGACCCCTTGGCCGATTTCGAGGCGATCAACGATGAACTCGAGGGCTTCAGTGAGAAGTTGGCGGAGAAGCCGCAGCTGGTGGCGTTCAACAAGATGGACATGCCTGAGGCCGAGGCGCGCTGGCCAACGGTGAAAGAGGCGTTGGAGACCCAGGGGTATCCAGCGATGGCCATCTCCGCCCTTGCCAAGCAGAACACCCGCGAGTTGCTCTATAGGGCCGCTGCGATGTTGGCGGAGATTCCGGAGGAGGAGAAGCCGGAGGAGGAGTTGCCGGTCTTCCGCCTCGAGGAGGATGAGGAACGCTTCACCATCGAACGCACTGACGAGGGCTGGCGGGTCAGTGGCATCGCCGTGGAGCGCATGGCCGCCATGACCGTCTGGAACCTGGATGAATCCGTCCAGCGCTTTCAACGACAGTTGCGGCGCTTGGGCGTCACCCAGGCGCTGCGTGAGGTCGGGGTCCAGCCCGGTGACACCGTGGTCATCGGGGATAGGGAGTTCACCTGGGAAGAGTAGGCAGGTCTTCAGAGCGATCTGTTTTCTCCCGTCGATCGGCCGCGGAGGGCGCGGGCCGGATAGGCGTCATTGGGGGGACGTTCGACCCTCCCCACTACGCGCACCTGGTACTGGCTGAGAATGCCGTCGTTCAGCTTCGCCTCGATCGCGTCCTCTTCGTGCCCGCTGGGCAGCCCCCGCACAAACCGGCGCGTCCCATCACCCCGGCACGCCACCGTCTGGCCATGGTGGGCGCGGCTATCGCCGATAACCGTGGTCTTGCGCTGTCCTCTGTCGACGTAGAGCGAGAGGGCCCTCACTATACGGTGGACATGCTGGCTATCCTGTCGGAACGCTACCCCGACGCCATGCTCTATTTCCTGATAGGCGGGGACAGCCTCGCGGAATTCCCCACCTGGCGCTGCCCCGCTGGGATCTTGCAGCTGGCGCGGCTGGCGGTCATGCGTCGGCCGGGGTGGGAGGCGGACTTCGAGGACCTGAGTCACGAGCTTCCGACTATCGCGGATCGCGTCACGTGGCTTGATGCACCGTTCCTGGAGATCTCGGGGACCGACCTCCGACGGCGAGTGGCGGAGGGGTTGCCCATTCGTTATCTGGTTCCACCCACCGTCGAGCAGTACGTGCGGGAGCACGATCTTTACCGGACTTGAACCATTAGGGCCTTCGGCGGCTTATTCTGGACCCAGCTGCCCTGCGCACCCACGCCGGTGGGCCCACACGGGCGTCGGTGCGGGCCCACCCCGCCGCCGGCGGGCCCAGCCCGCCGCAATCACCAGAGGCAAGCCGTCGCTGGCTGGGGGGCCGTCTATCTCTCGGGGGGGGGCGGGGCCTGAGCTCTCTGCGAAGCTATCAGCCGTCAGCTTTCTTGGCTGGCGAGACGATTAGGAGAGTCTGTACCATACGAACGTCGAGAAGGAGGAACTCATGAGCACTGAGAAGAAGGCTGCCCCCGTCCGTATTGGCATCATCGGTGGCAGTGGCCTCTACGAGATGGAGGGCCTGTCCAACGTCGAGGCGCGGGCTGTGGAGACACCGTTTGGGCAGCCGTCCGATGATGTGCTGATCGGGACAATTGAGGGTGTGCGCGTCGCCTTTCTGGCCCGCCACGGAAAAGGGCATCGCCTGATGCCCACGGAGGTCCCCTATCGGGCGAACATCTTCGCCCTGAAGAGCTTGGGCGTACAGCAGATCATCTCCGTGAGCGCCTGCGGATCTCTCCGGGAGACGATTCATCCGGGCGAGATTGTGATCCCGGATCAGTTATTCGACTTCACCAAGCAGCGCGCCTACTCGTTTTTCGGTGATGGACTCGTTGCTCATATCGGGACGGCCGAACCCTTCTGCCCCCGTCTCTCACTGCTCGTCGGAGAGGCCGTGGAGGCGGCCGGAGGGACTGCCCACCCCTGGGGCAGGTTCATTACCATCGAGGGACCTCGCTTCAGCACGCGGGGCGAGAGCTTCACGTTCCGCTCGTGGGGTATGGATATCATCGGGATGACGACCAGCCCCGAGGCGTTCCTTGCCCGAGAGGCGGAGATGTGCTACGCAGTGATGGCTCACGTGACCGACTACGATGTATGGCACGAGACGGAGCAGGAGGTCAGTGTGGAGGCCGTGGTCCGCGTTCTGCAGCAGAATACGGCCCTTGCTCAGAGGGCGATCCGTGGTCTGGTGTCCACCCTGAAGGCGGTCGAGCGAGATTGCGGGTGCGGTGAGGCGCTAGCCAACGCCATATTGACTGACCGCGCCGCGATTCCCGATACGACCAGGGATAAGCTCTCGCCCATTGTGGGCGACTATCTAGCCTAGATCAAGATGCCGTCGCGACGCCTCAGTCAAACGCAGCCCTTCAGAGGAGGGAGTGGAGTCGACCATCGGGAGAGGGTCCTGCTGGTGCTGGCCGCAGCCTTTGTTTGTGCGGCCGCCGTCACAGTCCATCTGGCCTATGCGCCGTTTCGTCTCTATCATGTCCTGGTCACCTGCGGAGCTTTTGTCGTTGCCTTCACCACAGCTCACGTGACGCTCAGCCGGCGTCTCAGATCGCGTGATCCGCTTCTGCTACCAGCTGCGGCCTTGCTGAGCGGCTGGGGACTGGTCATCGTCGGGCGTGTTGCACCCAGCTTCCTGCCCCGGCAGGCCACCTGGCTGATGCTAGGGACGGCCGTGATGTTGGCCGTTGTCGAAGTCGGGCGAGACCTGAGCTGGTTACAGCGGTATCGCTACACCTGGCTGGTGGCCGGGCTGCTGCTCCTTGCTGCCACCCTGCTGCTGGGTGTCAACCCCTCGGGCAGTGGTCCGCGGCTCTGGCTGGCGATTGGCGGTGCCTACTTCCAACCCTCGGAGCCGCTCAAGCTGCTCATGGTAGTCTTTCTTGCCTCGTACCTGGCGCAGACGCGCAGGTTGTTGGTCTCGGCGGGAAGGAGAGTGGGTCCCATACGATTGCCTCCCCTCGCCTATGTGGGGCCGCTCCTGGTCATGTTCGGCGTAGCTGTCCTGCTCCTCCTGGCCCAACAGGACCTGGGGGCTGCTATGCTCTTCTTCCTCACGTTCCTGTCGATGCTCTACTTGGCCACAGCTCAATGGGGCTACGTCGTGGCCGGTCTGGTAATGATGGTAGCGGCCGGCGCGATGGCTTACTCGCTCTCCACGCGCCTCGCCTTGCGCATCGACGCTTGGTTGAACCCCTGGGCGGGCGCGGCTGACTGGTCTTTCCAGGTTGTGCAGTCTCTGCTGGCCTTTGGGGCGGGCGGCGTCTTTGGAGAAGGTCTGGGTCTGGGTCGGCCAACCTTCATACCCGCGGTCCATACCGACTTCGGTTTTGCTGCGATCGGGGAATCCTTCGGTCTGGTGGGTCTCCTGGCCGTCATCGCCCTGTACGGCGTGCTCCTACTGCGGGGCTTCCGGGCTGCTGCTGGTGCTCGGCGCCTGTTTGAGCGCTGGCTGGCCGCAGGATTGACTGCTGGTCTGGCTATCCAGGCCTGGGTGATCATGGCCGGCAACGCCAAGCTCGCGCCCATTACCGGTGTGACGTTGCCCTTTCTCTCTTATGGCGGATCTTCTCTCGTCTCAACATTTGTCGCCCTGGGAGTATTGTTGCGCATCTCGAGCCAGCGCGGCAGCCGGCTGGAGGGAGCTGGGGGTTCGGAAAGCGCCTGGGCTCTTGATCGCACTAGCCGCCTGCCCCTGTTGCGCACCGCCGGCGTGCTGCTTGCTGCCTTCGGGCTGCTGGCCGCGGCATGTGGATACTGGACGGTCTTGCGGTCCGAGTGGTTGGTCGCTCGTGCCGACAACCCCCGCTGGGTGGGTTACGAGCGGCGCGTGGTTCGAGGGCGGATTCTTGATCGGCACAGCGAGACACTGGCGGGTGTGGCCGTGGGGCCATCGGGACTGATCACGCGCACCTATCCGGTGCCAGAGGCTGCACCGGTCGTGGGGTACGCCACGCTCCGCTACGGAACCGGCGGCATAGAGGCGGCCCTCGACACGGAACTCCGCGGCGAGGCCAGGCGCGGAAGGTGGGAGGAGGGCTGGGACGAATTGCTCCACCGCCCTCCCCATGGACAAGATATCCAACTCACTCTTGATGCCAACTTGCAGAGGCAGGCTCAAGCAGCGCTTGCAGGAGGAGCCGGCGGGGCGGTGGTGATGGAAGCGGAGACAGGCCACATCCTAGTCATGAGCTCTGTCCCAACGTTCGATCCCGCTCGTCTAAGCGAGCAGTGGGAGGACCTACGCGATGATGGCTTGGCCCCCCTGCTGAACCGAGCTGCACAGGGACTCTACCAGCCCGGGGCTGCGATGCAGACCGTTGTTGTCGCAGAGGCCCTGCGACAGGGCGTCATCCCCGACTTGGAGAGCGAGGTGCCCTCAGCTCTCACTGAGCGCGTGGTCGTGGACAGCGTTGCCGTCGGGTGCCGCGTCCATCCCGCCACAGCCACTGTGGGTGCTGCTTATGGTGCTTCCTGTCCCTCCCCGATAGCTGCTCTGGGGGAAAGCCTTGGCTCGGAGGGTCTCGCCGAAGCCGTGGCTCGCTGGCGGCTTACTATGGCCCCTCCGCTGGCAATTCCCACCGGGGCGGCGGACTGGAGCCCCGAGATGATCTCCTCTCCCGGTGGCGAGGCGATCGGTCAGGGGGAGCTGGCCGTCTCACCGCTGCACATGTCGCTGGTGGCCGCTACGCTCGCTAATGGAGGAACAATGCCTACACCGCAGCTCGTGCTTCGCGTCCAAGACGGAGAGGGCCTTTGGCAGGAGTCGACAGCGGCCAGTGCAGCTCACTCTCTCCTTTCTTCGGATCGGGCGGAGGAATTGCTTCTGGCTTGGGAGCGTTGCCATCTCAATGGGTCCGACTTGGGGAGTGGGGGTGTTCTTGGGCACTGGGGCGTAGCCGTTGTCCGTGAAGGAGAACCTCACGCCTGGTTCCTGGGTGTATCCCCCGCCGGTGGCTCTCCCAGGTATGCGGCGGCCGTCGTCGTGGAGCACGCGGCTAATCCTGACCGGGCGGCAGCAATTGGGGTTGAGCTCCTCGAGGCTTGTCTTCGCCAGGATCCGTAGCTCGCCCCGGCGCTAGCGCTGGCCGTGTCCGCACGGCCAAACCCTCTTCTCACCCATTGCATCTGCCACGGCTAGACTGGCTGATAAGGGGCCTCGTGGCTCCCTCGCTACCCCCATCTATCGCAGCCCCCTAATTTTCGCGGGCCAGTTCCACATACTCTCCCTTCACCATCTCTTGTTCCACGCTGAAGACGTCCAGGAGCTCGCCCATCAGCTCTGCCTTTCGTTCGGCATCCTGAGCTGACCAGGTCCGGCTTTTGATCTCCAAGAAAGTCCCCGGCAACGCTGGCTCCGTGACGCGGTCCAGGTTGATGGCGAAGTCGGTGCCCCCGTAGCGGATGTGATATCGTCGCCTGTCTTTGTGGATCTTCACCTCTTCCACCGGCTGGAAGTATTCATGGTAGAAGCGTCGGCTGTGGGTGGCAGGTGCGTCGAAGCGGGAACGCGAGAGGACCACCGACCGAGCAAACTCTCGCTCCTTCGTCTCCCCGATCAAAGTCAGGCGGTAGACCACTTCTTGGACGCTGCCGTCTGGATTGAGGATTTCATCCTCCCGGTAGCGCAGGCGACCCCTTTTCGAGTCGTCGAGCAGGAAGTAGGTGTCGTACTGCTGGCGCCAGGAGGATCGCACGACGGCTATCTTGTCGCTAGCCAGCTTCTCCTCAACCGGGGCGGGGTCGTCCAGATGAACCTTGACCTGTACCTCAAACGTCTCCACGCGCGCTACCCCACCGATGGCCACTAGCTTGCTGAGCACGCTCTCCTCGCGCTCCATCAGGAAGTGGTCGATGCGGCGGGCTGTCTTGGCTGCCCGCCGGCGCAGCTCCTCCACGTCCAACGTGAGGAGCTGGCGATCCCGCATCAGCCATCGGCCGTCGCAGAGTACGTGAATCACATCGGAGCTCTTTGCAGAGTAGACTAGCAGGGAGTAGATGCTGTCGAGCTGACGGTGGAATTGGGGCGTTAGATGGACCTGCTCCAGATCTACGACTGCGATGTCGGCACGCTTACCGACTTCTAACGATCCTGTCCGGTCATCGATGTGAAGCGCCTCAGCGCCGAGTCGCGTGCCCATGGCCAATGCTTGACGAGCTGGTAGCGCCGTAGGATCGCCTGTAACTCCCTTGGCAAGGAGGGCTGCCAGCCGTATCTCCTCAAACATGTCCAGATCGTTATTACTCGCCGCCCCGTCTGTCCCGATGGCGACAGGGATGCCCAGTGCCGTCATTGTCTGCACGGGGGCAAACCCGCTCGAGAGCTTGAGGTTGCTGGATGGGTTGTGTGAGATGCCGACACCTCGATTGCCAAGGATGCGTAGTTCGCTCTCATCCAGGTGTACGCAGTGATGGGCGGTGACCCGGGCTTCAAATAGGCCCTGCCGATCGATCCAGGGCACGACAGCCGCATCGCGGGTCTCCAGTTGCTCCTTCACCTCCTCCTCCGTCTCCGCGATGTGGATGTGAATCGGAACACCGTATTCCAGGGCCAGGGCCTTGCTATCCTGAAGCATCTCAGCCGTGGCAGTGTACGCGGCGTGCGGTCCGATGGCCGGCAGGATCAGCTCGTGTCCCGCCCAACGGGCGACGAAGTCGTGGGCAAGACGGAGGCCCTCGTCATAGCTCGCCGCGTCTGGAGTGGGGAACTTGAGGATCGATTGCGCACACACCCCCCGCATGCCGGCCTCGGCGGTGGCGTCGGCGACCGCCTCCTCGTAGTAGTACATGTCGCCGAAGCACGTGACGCCCGAGCGGACCATCTCTGCACAGGCCAGCTGCGTGCCCAGCCAGCAGAAGTCAGGCTGGACAAACTCCCGCTCTACCGGCATCATGTACCCCATCAGCCACACATCAAGGCGTAGGTCATCGGCGAGCCCTCTCAGCAGCGTCATCGGAGCGTGAGTATGCCCGTTTATCAACCCTGGCATGATGGCGCAGTTGCTGCAATCGATGACCTCGTCGGCCTTGTACGATGCAGCTACGTCATCGGCGGTTCCGACCACGACGACGGCACCATCCTGGATGCCCACAGCACCCGGGGAGAATAGGTCAAAATCCTTGTTCATCGTCAGGACGTCGCCGCCGGTAAGGATCAGATCGATCTGCGTCATGAAGAGGCCCCCTTCAAGGTCGTAGTAGCGCTTGCGCCGGATACGGTCCTGCCCGCCGAAACGCTAGCTGCTGATAGTCTGGCATTCGGTAGGGTGTTCCAACTCATTATAGTCTTCGTTCACAGAGCCTGCAATTGCGATGACATCGATCTGGGACTCCAGCGGCTGCTGGCTTCTGCGCGGAGGGATGGCGCTCACCCGGCCAGCGGTGTCGGTTGGCACGCACGACGAGAGGCTCTCACCAACTCCCGGTGCTCAATGCTGGAGTGCCGGTACATCGCTCTCTGTCTCCGGTGTTCGACCAACCCTGATGATCGGCTTCGTCGGGGCTCCCGGTGTGGAGTTGAACACCGTCGCAGGGTGAAGTCCCTTCCGGCAGAAGTGATCAGGCCTGGTCGAGCTGCGCCTGACGCCGAAGTTCACCCTCGTGATCAAGCCCATTCTTCTAGCACCACGTGGTCGAAGCGGCCTACGCGGACATGGAGCGCGGGCGGGTCACCTTCGATCTCTCCCGGTTCCACGCGATTACCATCGCAGGTGACGGCCACGGGCAGATGCGGGGCGCCGTGGATCACGAGTTCAAACTTGTCGTAGAGGGGGTCATACCGCCCCTCAGTGTGGCGTCGCACGTGGAGCTGCCTTGGCCCTTCTCCCTCCCTAGTCACTCTGAACCGAGTCAGCAAGTACTCGCCCCGCTCGTGGGCATCGGTTGCTCCGTCATCTTCGTATAGCCAACTGATGTCTCCTTGGGATGGCTCACCGGCCTCCCGTCTGGGGGGCTCGTTCCCTATCGGCGGATAGACATGTAGCGTCAGACCGTCATTGCGCCGTTCGCCGACGTACTGCGCAACGGGCGCCACGGGTACCACAGCCCCTGCTCGAACGAACACCGGAATCCGACTTAGGGGAGCCTCCACCTCGACCCAGGCGGCTCCGTTGAAGCGCTTGTCGCTCCAGGCGTCATACCAAGCGCCCCTCGGAAGGTACACGGTGCGGCTTCTGCTTCCCTCTGTCAGGATCGGTGCGATCAGGAGGTGGTCGCCGCAGAGAAACGCGTCGTCGATCCTGTGCGTGACCGGATCATCCTGATGGGCGAGGAGGAGGGGGCGGGTGACAGGGAGCCCGGTCTGACTGCACTGCCAGAAGGCGGTGTACAGATACGGAAGAAGCCGGTACCGGTGTTCTATCCACCGGCAGTTGATCCGCAAGAATGGCTCGCCCCAGGACCAAGGTTCCTGATCCGGGTCGTACGAGTGCGTGTGTGCGCGGAAGAACGGCAGGAACACGCTCATCTGCAGCCACCGGGTGAAGAGCTCCCCGCTGGGATGACCTCGGAAACCACCGATGTCCGGGCCTGTAAAGGCGACGCCGCTCAGTCCCAGTCCCAAGACCATGGGGATGGTAAGACGAAGGTGGTCCCAAGTGGCACCGTTGTCCCCTGTCCAGCTCCCTGCATAGCGCTGCACACCGGCCCACCCGGAGCGCGTGAGGGACAGAATCCGTTGGCCCGGCACGAGCTTCGCCAAGCCCTCCGCAGTGGCGCGAGCCATGTGGAGGCCAAAGAGGTTGTGGGCCTCCACATGGTCGCCTCCTCGGCCGTCCAGATCGTGCTGCACGACGTCGGGTAGCGTCGTCCCCGCCGGTCCGAACACAGCCGGCTCGTTCATATCGTTCCATACACCATCAATGCCTAGTTTCGTCATCCTCCTCAACATGTCCGTCCACCACGATCGTGTCCAGGCGGCTGAGAAGTCGGGGAAATAGCTGTCGCCGGCCCAGGCGGGCCCCTTCACCGGCGTCCCGTCCGGTAGCTTGCAGAACACTTCCCTTTCCAGTCCTCTCTGGCAGGCGAAGTACGAGGGGTCGGCCTTGATGCCTGGGTCGAGGATGACCACGACCTTGAAGCCCAGCTCGTGGAGATCATGGATCAGGCCAGCGGGATCCGGGAATCGCTCCCGGTCCCACGTGAAGCAGCGATAGCCGTCCATGTAGTCAATGTCAAGATGGATGACGTCGCACGGGACGTGGTGGACACGACGGAAATCACGGGCCAGACGTCGTACCCGCTCCTCGGGGAAGTAGGACCAGCGGCTCTGGTGATAGCCAAGCGCCCATAGAGGGGGCAGCGACATCCGTCCTGTCAACGCTGTGTATCGGTCTAATATGGAGGTAACCTTTGAGCCGTAGATGAAGATGTAGCACAACGGCCCCCCAACGGCGGTGAACGAGGCGACTCGGTCGTCACCGATGCCCAGGTTGAACTGGCCGCGGAAGGTGTTGTCGAAGAAAAGTCCGTAGCCCTGCTCGCCGCCATGATGAAGCCCTACTACAAATGGGATGCAGAGGTAAAGGGGGTCCTCTCCCGGCTCGTACCCCTGCAGATCCGTATTCCACATTTGGAAGGCCCGTCCTCGTCGGTCCAGTTCGCATGCCCGCTCTCCCAGGCCATAGAAGCGCTCATCTCGTTGGATCCGCTTCTGACAGATGACTGCTCCGCTCAGATGGTAGCCCGCGCCGGAGGCATCTTCGTTGATGACGGTCCCATTCGTATCGAGGAAAGTTAGCCGCCCTGAATCCTTCGCGACTCGGCAGGTGAGCCGTCTCGTCCGGAGCTCAACCGCTGACTCGGTCTCATCAACCTCGGCGGTGGCCGAAGACGCGGTCTCTTGCGGATGCGTGATGACGCCCGAAGGTTCTGCGTGCGACGAGTCCGCGCTGCCCCTCGCAGGATCCTTGGGCAGGGTCGGTCCGAAGTGAACCTGTACCATGTCGGATGACAATAACGTGAGCCGGTAACAGCCGTTGGCACACTCGACCGTCAGCGTTGAGGCCTCGTACCTGTAGCCCTTGATCAGTCGTGGGCGGACGTAGTCCGACGCTTTCTCGGGCTCCGCCTCTGGCTCTGCCACATACGCTCGCTTGAACCTGAGACGGTACCACAGGCAGCGCAGCTGGTACCGAAGTGCGTCCCACGTAGGGCTAAAGCCAACCTCTTTCACGCCCCGGACTAGGAGCTTGAGCGAGCTGGTCATAGAGCTGCGCTTTCCCCGGCTCCGTCCGCCAGGTCGGAGCGCGGGTACTCAGAGTAGACGCGACGCCCCATCAAATCCCCACTTTCTGTTTCAACTTCGATCGTTCTGCGCGCTCTCGCAGCGGCAGGCTTAATCTCTCAGTCTCCCTGCAGACCAGACAGGCAGCGAGGATCAGGAACAACGCGCGCAGGGCCCCCTCGACATCGGCATGGGCCGCGTCGCGAACCGCAGCCACGGTCGACTGGTAAGGAGGACCGACCAACCGATGCAACTAGTTCGGGCCACTCGTACCGGCCCTTCATATAGGCTCACACTAAGCAGAGAATGCCGCCAACGACCAGGGCTCTGGTGAAGACAGTGCCCACCCGCGCTGGGTGACGTCGCAGGTCTCGATGTTGAGCGGGGTCAATGGTCTGATGAGCGGTCTGTCCCCGGGGTGGAGGAGCACGGAAGCAGGTAGAATCGCAGTACGAACCAGCCGTGGCGGGCGTTTGCCGATCGCCTCTTCTGGGCTTTGTAAACTGAGAATCCGAGAAGTCCCGTGCACGCAAACACCCGAGTCAAGCCTGGAATCTCGAAGCATTGAAGGCCGGGCTTCCGTCGGGCAACCATGGAACCAGCGATACCACAGTTTCGAGCGTTCCCGCGTCACGCCACGCTGGCGCCCTCAGCCTGGCGAACGCATGCGATACCTTGTCCGGGTTCTTCGGGCGAGCAATGGCTGCACGAGGTGCAGTCGGCACACTCCTCTGCTTCCCTCCGGAATCGGTTGGGAAGGTCCGGCTGGCAGATCAACGGTCGACTCATCGAGATGAAGTCTGCGTCTCCGCTCCGCAGGACATCTTCCATCACTGATCGGGACCGGAGCCCACCCACCAGCGCGATGGGCAGCGAGCTGTGTCGCCGCGCTAGGCGGGCCAAGGGCCGGAAGTAGCCTTCATCCGCAGGCGAGCGGATGGAAGTCTGTGTGTTCAATGGCTTGCCTCCTCCTATTCCGCCGCTGACCTCGATGGCATCCAGCCCCATCTCCCCCAACGCTGCCGCAATCTGCGCTCCTTCACTGGGGCTCAGCCCGCCCTCAACCGCGTCCATCATCGCGAGCTTGATGAAAAGCGGATAGTCGGGCCCCACTCCTTGCCGCACGGCTTGACAAACCGCGCGCAGGAATTCCATGCGGCCCTCCATCGATCCCCGCGCGTCACCCGATTCAAGGCCACCCCATTCGTCCCTTCGCCGATTGGTAAAGGGCGACAGGAACTGGTTGATCAAGTAGCCGTGGGCACCGTGGAGCTGGACTGCGTCGAACCCGGCCTTCTGCGCGCGTGCAGCGGCCCCGGCGTAGGCTCGAATGACCCTCGTGATCTCCTTGCCCGTCATCGCTCGTGCGCCCTGTCGGAGAAATGGGAAATCGACCGTGGATGGTGCGAGAGGTTGCGACACCGTGCTTCGGCTGCACTGCATCCCTCCGTGGTTGATCTGCACGGCAACCAGTCCCCCGGCTTCGTGCACCGTCGCAACCAGGGACGCCAGATCCGGGATCAGATCATCGCTGTGGATGCCCGTCATCTCGCGGTGCGCCTTCCCCGAGGGATCGATGTACATATGCCCGGTGATAATCAAGCCAACCCCACCCGCTGCCAGCTCGCGATAGAGGTCCCGAAGCTCCGGTCGGGGCCGTCCATCGTCGTCGGCCATGCGCTCGGCAGTGGCGGAGCGCACGAGGCGGTTCGGCAGCTCGAGATTCCCCAGCCTGCCTGGCTCAAAGAGCATCGTCACTCGCTTTCTCCCGGGATGGGCTTGAGGGTGATGCGTCGGAACGGCTCGGCGTAGGCACAGCCGACATGCTTTCCAAATACGGCCAGTCGTTCTCGGATGCGAGGGCCGGGATCCCAGTCGCCCATCTGGCTCCTGTGCTGGCGGAGTGCCTCGATCTTCAATTCTATCGTCTCCGTCACATCCACGTAGCAGTCCGGGTCATCCCTCGTCGAGATGTAGACGTAGTTTGGCTTGTGTCCCGTGAGCCCTTCTTCCAGCAGATCCGGGTACAGGAGGTTCATCTCCGCGGCTGGGAACACCGCCTCGACCGCCGCCCTCGCCGCCGCGCGGTGATCCGGATGGTTGATATACGTGCTGCCGGAGAAATATCTCCGAGGATCTCCGCAGACCACGGCCTCTGGTCTGTATTGTCGAATCAGCCTGACGAGGCGCTTTCGCACAGTCAGCGTCGGTTGGAGCAGTCCGTCTTGATAGCCGAGGAACAGGCACGTCTTGGCCCCTACGACGGCCCCCGCGGCTTCCTGCTCCGCCCGCCGTATGCGGCCTAGCCTCTCTTTCGTCATGCTCGGATCGTGACTACCGGCGTTCCCATCCGTGAGTATAACGTACGTCACCTCGCAGTCGCCGCGAGCCCACTTCGCCGCAGTGGCCGCCGCGGAGAAGTCAACATCATCGGGGTGGGCATAGATGAACATAGCCCGTCCCGGTATCCACGAGTCGATCATAGTGTCTCCCACTGGCTCATACGCTACCCCTTACGGCAGGCTTCTCGCGGCATCCTGCACTCTAATCTAGGCAAGGCCTCACGCTGTGGACCGTCACCATGGACCCTCTTTACACCTCAACCCGTGCCTGCTATGTGCCTCCCAGCCGGCCGAATGAGAGACGATGGAGCAGGGCGTCAAATGTGTTTCCCAGGAGATTTCCGATCCGTATCGCCAGCAGTATCGCCTCGACTTCTTCTAGCACATCCTCTCCATAGTGATCCGCAACCCGTGTTCGGACAGCCGGGTCGGGGCACCCATTGGTCTCCGCCCAGTGCTGGGCATAAAGGAGGGCTGACACCTGCTCGCTGGGGCTGTCGTCAAAGGCCTGCTCCGCCAGCAGGTTGATCTCCTCTTCCGAGATGCCCTCCGACAGGGCCTGCCGGGCGTGCGCGTAAGAGCAATATCGACATCCGTTGACGGCGGTCACCACCAGCATCAACCGCTCCCGGAAGGCGCCATCCACGCCTCCGCCCATCGCCGAGCGGAGGACCTTGCGCTTCGAGAGGATCATCCTCATATCGGTTAGCGGACCGCTCAGACTCCCGTAGACACGTCCCTTGAAGTCAAGCATCGGACTTGACATATAACTTCGAGCTTCCTTCCCTACCGAGTTGTACAATCACTCCCGTCTTGCGCAGGCAATAGGCCATCTTCTGTGCCAGCGAACGTGAGCCGTCCATCGCCTCGGCGATATCAGCTGTGGTGAAGCGTCGCGGTAGGAGCTCCGGCAGCATGGTCCCCAAATCGCCCGGCTCGTGGAAGACCTGACCGTCGACCACCTCCAATAGGCGGCGCTCCACCGTGACCCACCCGTGCTGACGCCAACC
>CAZGSX010000043.1:19347-25096 GCA_964528475.1 uncultured Anaerolineales bacterium | reverse complement strand
GCGAACGCGACGTTGGCCTGCCTCACCTCGCCTGACTCAAACCTGACCGGCCCGTCCCTCCCCGTCGTCCCGCTGGCGCTTCCCGTATAGGCCGCCAAAAGCCCCACAGACCGTCGCACCGTCTACCAGGCTGCCGTCACTGTCCTGGAAGGTGACGATGGCGAAACCGCTGCGGTTCGGGCCGGCGTTGCCCCAGTGGCTGATCCCTCTGACAAGGTCCGCTACATAGGGTGCACTGTCCGCGTCGGAGCCCGCTCAGGGGCTGGGTTCTCTTGCTGACGCCCGGTTATGCTGCTGCTCAGTGGGCGCCTCCGCGGGCTGTGCCTCGGATCCACGACCACTCATCCACCGCGCACACCGGGGGGGCCCGCCGCGATGGAGCGCCGCTAGCGTACCAGCATCCGGTCGCCGATTTCCTCCGCCTTAGCGGCATCGGCGAAGAGCAGTGCCACCAACTGAAGCGCAAACTCGATCGCGGTACCGGGACCCTGGCTGGTGACCAGGTTGCCGTCCACCACCACCCGCCCGTCCGACGCCTCGACGTCCGAAGCGTCCTCCAACTCCGCGCGGACGCTGGGGAAGCACGTAGCCCGCCGTCCTGACAGGAGACCATGGGGCAGTAGGGCCACGGCCGGTGAGGCGCAGATTGCGCCATAGAGCCTGCCAGCGTCGCGCTGTTGGGTCAGCATCGCGATCAGAGATTGGCAGTCGCGCAGTTGCTCGGCGCCGGGCATCCCGCCCGGGAGGGCGATGAGATCGTACGTCTGGTCAGTGCACGTCTCCAACAGCACATCGGCTACGATCACTGTTCGCCGCGAACCGGTGACCTGTCGCCGGTCCATCACGCTGGCAACGGTGACGTCCACCTCCGCTCGCCGCAGGGTATCGATGAGACAAACGGCCTCGATCTCCTCGGACCCGTCCGCGATCGGAATCAGGGCTGTCTTGGTCATAGGTGTCCCCCCTTTGCTGTATCCCTTTGGCATGGTATAGCATGACCAGCGGGGGTTGTCAAAGAGCCGCCTCCTTGCGTCGTCGGTCCGATGGTCTGAGGCTGAGGGCGACTGAGGCTCTGTGGCCTTGGTGCCGCAACGAGTGGATCCACCTCCGATGTTTCCGCCGCAGACGGTCCTCGAGCGGTCCCGAGAGATGAGCCCCATTAAGCTGTAGGCGATGGCGCGACAAGCCGCCCGCACACTTTGTATATTCTGAGGTTCTTGATGTCACCGGCGATCGGGTGTACAATCCCCCTCACATCGCCCACCCGCACTGCTGCCTCACGCAATCCGCCCATGACCGAAAGGAGAGATCACAATGTCCACAAATTGCCAATCATCCATTCGTGTAGCCAGATATACCGGCGGCCTGGTGGGCCCCAGCCTCCCGATGATCGGACCCCTGGCAGACGGCGGCACCATCGTCGCGGACACCCCGCCCGGCTGCTGGGGGCCCATGATCACTCCCTCGTTCCGCGGTGGGCACGAGGTGACCACGCCTGTGGCCGTAGAGGGCGCCGAGGTCGGAGACGCCATTGCTATCCACATCCAGGACGTCCGCGTGACCTCGTTGGCGACCGCCTCCGGGACTATGGCCTTCGTCGAGGAGCGCTACACCGGCGACCCCTTCGTCGCCCGCCACTGCCCGGAGTGCGGTACCGATAACCCGGCGACTCAGCTGGAGGGGATCGGCCCGGGTGCCGTCCGCTGCGCCAAGTGCGGCGCCGAGGTCAACCCGTTCGAGCTCACCAACGGCTACACCATCGTCTTCGATGTGGAGCGGCAGATGGCCGTCACCGTGGGCCCCGAGGCGGCCGAGGAGCTGGCCCGACACGCCGCCGAGGTCATGGCCCTTCCCGAGGCGTCCGAGCAGCATCCAATCGTCGCCCTCTGCCCGGCTGACCTCGTGGGCGTGGTCACCCGCCTTCGTCCCTTCATCGGCAACATCGGCACCACGCCTGGCATCGACATGCCAGACTCGCACAACGCCGGCGACTTCGGGCAGCTTCTTATCGACGCGCCTCACGCGTACGGCATTTCAGAGGAAGAGCTCGAGAAGCGCACAGATGGGCACATGGACATCGACTCGGTCCGCGCGGGCGCGCTCCTCATCTGCCCCGTGAAAGTGGCCGGGGGCGGCGTCTACGTGGGGGATGCTCACGCTATGCAGGGGGACGGGGAATTGGCTGGGCATACCACCGATGTGTCTGCGGAAGTGAGCCTGCAGGTGAACGTGCTGAAAGGACTGCAGATTGGAGGGCCACTCCTGCTTCCTCCAGTCGAGGATCTGCCGCTTCTTGCCCGGCCGCACACGGAGGGGGAGCGAAGGGCCGCGCAGCGCTTGGCTGCGAAGCACGATCAGGGGCTGCTCGAGCGGGGCTTGCCTATTCAGATGGTGGGGTCGGGGGCGAATCTAAACGCGGCCACGGACAACGGGGTGGAACGCCTGGCGGAGTTGCTCGATATGTCGGTCGAGGAGGTCCAGAATCGGGTCACTATTACCGGAGCAGTGGAGATCGGCCGGCTGCCGGGTGTGATCACGGTGACGCTCCTGGCACCGCTCAAGAAGCTGGAGCAGGTCGGCCTGGCGGATCTGATCAGAGAGAGGTATGGCCTCCACTAGGTCCCGAGCTTGAGCAGACAACTGGCGGCGGGCGTGTTCCGGGGCGCCCCGATATGGTGCTATGGGCAGGCACGCCTTCTTGGGTGCGCTGGCGATCCTCGCCCAGGTTTCCAGAGCCAAGGCTAGTCTTCTGGGCCGGTCTCTCATCCGAATTGGTGGGTTCCCGGCGGGCGGCGGCTTATCGGGTCAAACCTTCTAGGGCGAGGGTAGTCGTTGTGACGACTCCGGCTGTGGATCGAGCCGCCTGAGATCGCCCCGCCTGGCGGAAGGACCCCTGCCGGGTGCGAAGCTGTGGCAGGACCAAGCCCGTCCATGTAGCTCTGGTCAGGCACTTCTGGCAGCCAGTCGGCCTCTTCCTGGCCCCCGTCGCCGTCTTGGACGGCTTGCTTGATCGTATTCCACATTCCGTCGTGTTGCGCAGCGCCCAGGGCTTCCTGTATCGTATCTAGACCGACGCCCTTATCCCCAGCGATCTCCTGCAGGCTTCTCCACGAACGCAGGTCGGTGAAGAGTTGTCTCGGGTCATGTCCAGATCCTGCGCCACGTTGTCAACCACGGTCCAATCGCCGCCGCGACCGAGGCTCAAGAGGCTCCGCCCCTCTCTCCTCTTGACAGCGGTTCTAGGCCAAGTATAATGCCCTGTGTCAACTTCCGCACCCAGCGCGTTCCGGCGCGACAGTTAGTTGCCCTTGATGGTCTCAGATGGGGGACATGAACGAGCCTTCCGAAAGTCAGCCGTCTATAGACGACTCTACGGATTCAATGAACCTGGAACCCGTGGAATGATCTGAGTGCCTCACCTCCCTTTGGGCGTTCTGCCTGCCGAGGCCGCAGTTCATTCTGCGGCCTCGCTGCATATGAGTGCCAGTCATCGGCAATAGGGAGCTCAGTAGAGAGGTGAGACGGTGACTTCGTGCCTCTCTCTATTGCAGCCGATTCTTTGGTGGGGAGGTGAGGGATGCTCTACCTGAGTCAATTGCAGGGTAAGCAGATCTGGGACGCCTGGAGCTTGCCCGTCGGAGAATGTGTCGATGTGCTGGTCGGGGCTCTCGACCGCCCCTTTCCTCCCCTGCGTGCGTTGGCTGTGCGGAACGGTGAGGGCGAGACGTACTTCATCCCGGCCCGCCAGATCAGCAGCTTGTTCCCCAGCATCACCCTGAACGTCCCCCAGACGGAGATCGTGACCTTCGAGCGGCAGGGCGACGAGCTGTGGCTGGCGGAACATGTTCTCGATCGCCAGATCGTCGATACGGACGGGCGTCGCGTGGTGCGCGTCAACGATCTGCAGATTATGCGGGTGCGGGATCAGTTCTGCCTCACCGGTGTGGACGTCGGCGCGCAGGGCCTCCTCCGACGCCTGGGGTTGAAGAAACCTGCTGAGGTGATCGCCGGCGCCCTCGGACGCTCCCTGGCCTCAGGCGTGATTCCCTGGGAGGACGTGGCTCCGCTCCAGCCGGAGGAACCGCTGCGCCTCCAGGTCTCACGGGACAAGATCACGCGCTTGCCGCCGGCCGATATCGCCTCTATCCTCAGCGACCTGGATCGCCGGACCAGTGAGGCGCTGGCGACCGCCTTCAGCGATGAGACCCTGGCTGACACGCTCGAGGAGAGCCCGGCGGATGTCCAGATCGCCGTCTTGTCGCAGCTCTCGCCCGCTCGTGCTGCGGACATTCTGGAGGAGATGGACCCTGACGAAGCAGCCGACCTGCTGGCCGATCTCTCCCACGAGGCCAGCCGGGAGCTCCTTAGGCTGATGGAGGAAGAGGAAGCCGAGGACGTGCAGGAGCTACTCCAGTATCCCGTCGACTCGGCCGGTGGCATTATGACAACCGAGTTCGCCCGGATGCCTTACAATCTTGAGATCGGAGAGGCGCTTGACTATCTGCGGCAGTCGCCCGAGGCTCAGGAGGACGAGATGCTTCTCTACGTTTACCTTACTGACGAGGAGGGTGCGCTGCAAGGTGTCATCAGCCTCCGTGACCTGGTGATGGCTCCCTCCGATGACCCGCTGAGCGATTGGGCGGATGAGGACCCCGTGTCGGTCACGGCCTACACGTCTCAGGATCAGGTCGCCTACTTGGTGGCCAAGTATGACTTGCTGGCCGTCCCTGTCGTGGATGAGGACAGCGGGGAGCTGCTTGGCATCGTCACGGTGGACGATGCCATTGACGCCGTCCTGCCCACAGCGTGGAAGAAGCGCATTCCTCGGTTCTTCTAGTCCGAAGGAGAGGGCACTGATGAGAGCGCATTTGAGGACGTTTCTGCAGAGAGCGGGGTTGTATTTGGCCGTCCTGGGGCCCGGGCTCATCACCGCCAGTGCCGACAACGACGCGCCAGGCATTGCCACCTACTCGATGGCCGGCTCTACGTATGGGTACAGCTTCCTCTGGCTGATTCTTGCGGTCACTGTCGGTGAGATTACCATCCAGGAGATCGCCGCGCGCATGGGGACCGTGACGGGGAAGGGTGCCGCCGATCTGATCCGCGAGCAGTTCGGTGTGCGGGTCACGGCCTTTGCTATGCTCTGTCTGCTGGTGGCCAACTTGGGTACGACTGTGGCACAGTTTGCCGGGGTTGCGGCGGGGATGGAGTTGCTGGGCGTGACGCGTTATGTCGCGGTCCCGGTGGCGGCCCTCGGCGTAGGGTATATCGTGCTGCAGGGTTCCTATAAGCGGGTCGAACGCATTCTTCTTGTGCTATCCCTCGCCGCCTTTAGCTACGTGATCACCGCTTTTGTGGTGAGACCATCTTGGGGCGACGTGCTGCGGAATGCCGTGGTGCCCACCTTCCGGACCGATTCGAGCTACATTCTGGCGGTGCTGGCCACCGTCGGCACCACCATCACCCCCTGGGCCTTTGTCTACGTGCAGGCGTCGGTGGCCGACAAAGGCGTGACGACCGACGAATACCGCTACACGCGGGTGGATGTGGTGGGTGGAGCGGCTTGGGGGAATGTGGTCTCGGCCTTCATCGTCATCTGTACCGCTGCCACGCTCTACGCCCACGGGATACGGGTAGAGAGCGCGGAGCAGGCGGCGCTGGCCCTTGAGCCCCTGGTGGGTCAGTGGGCGCGCCATCTGTTTTCCACTGGGCTGCTGGGGGCCTCGCTGCTGGCTGCCTCGGTGCTGCC
>CAZGSX010000043.1:0-19247 GCA_964528475.1 uncultured Anaerolineales bacterium | reverse complement strand
ATCTGTTTTCCACTGGGCTGCTGGGGGCCTCGCTGCTGGCTGCCTCGGTGCTGCCGCTTTCCACTACTTATGCCATCTGTGAGGCGTTCGGATGGGAGCGAGGGCTGGACCATCGTACGGAGGAGGCACCGATCTTCTACGGGCTCTACGGAGCCATTCTTGCCCTCAGCGTTCTGGTGGTGTTGATTCCCGGGATACCTCTCTTTCCCCTGATGTGGCTGTCCCAATCGCTGAATGCGGTGCTCTTACCCGTTCTCCTGGTCCTAGTATTGAGGATGGCCAACAACCGCCGCGTGATGGGTGACTGGACCAACTCGCGGGTCCAGAATGTCCTCACGTGGAGTCTGACTGCCCTCATCGGGGTGGCCACTGTCGCCCTGTTGCTGTCAACATTCCTGCAGTGACGCTGCTCAGTCTGGCGAGTCTTCTCAAGGCCTTCGACGATCCGCGAGGAGGGAGCCTGTCCCATCGACCCGGCCCCCTCCCATCCGGAAGGTGGATGCGCCTTTCACACTTTCGTGGCATAATCAAGCGCATATCAGAACTATCATAGGGACCACGAAAGGAGATTTTTCGATGACTAGGAGAAGGATCGCGCTTCTGCTACTCACGTTGGGTATGACCGGGGCCGTGGAGGCATGCGGGGGAGCTGGCTTGCCCGCAGCGTCGCCCGCACCGTCCATCACCCCCACCACGACAAAGGAGGCTGCGTCGGAGGATCCCTCCCAGGCGCGGGTCAGCATCTCCGGCGTGGAGGTTACCGAGGAGTACGTCGCTGTTCGCGGTGAGGCGACCCTGCCCGACGGGAGCTGCGTGAGCGCAGAGCTCTGGGCGGATGGCAGACCGGCTGGTTGGTGGCCTGCGGACGTATGCGCCCCCGTCCAGGAGGGGGAATGGAGGCTTCTTGTGCCCCTGGATGTGGATCAAGCCCTGAAGTCGGATGTCCAGTACATGGTGCGCGCCTACCAACCCGGTGGGCCCCAGGTTGTGGCGACTTTCCCCTTCGACCTCGATGCCCCGCCGAGCCCAGGTCTTGGGGGAGATCCAACCCTCATCCTGCCGGAATCGGCTGTGCCCATTCAGCGTGCGTCTGTGGACCTCAACGGGGATGGCAAGCGCGAGGAGGTGATTCTGACCGGATGGGGGGGCGCGCCAGACCGCCTGGGCTACGATTTCCTGCAGCTGTTTGTGATCACCACCGACACGGACGGGGAGTACGTTGTGGCCTGGAGGAGCGAGCAGCTGCCCACGGACCGGGGCGAGGCCTTACAGAGTAAGGATATCAACGCCGATGGTCTGCCGGAGCTGCTGTCTAAGCAGGCGGTAGGCGCCAGTGGCGAGAGGCTGTACGTGCTCAGCTGGTACCAAGAAGCATATGGGTGGTTGCCGCCGCGCGGCGGTGAGTTCGACGGGGAGGACGCATTTGGGGAGACGGGCGCGCGGGTGGAGGATCGGGACGGGGATGGCCTGTATGAGATCCTGGGCAGCTATGGACCCGCGTCCCGCTTGAGCGATGTCTATGTCTGGGACGGCGAGGCGTATATCTATGAGGAGACCCTGGAGGAGGCACAGGGCACCTACCGACGGGAGGAGGTGGTTGACGTTGGGCTTTCGCTCGAGGTACCTGCCGATTGGATGGAGATCGAGCCGGGAATATGGGCGGCGCCAGAACGTGACGCGCTCCGGCTGGGCGTGAAGTCGATAGTCCAAGAGCCGTCGCAGGAACCGGAGGCCGGCCTGCTCCCGGAGCCGTCACAAATCCTGGAGTCGGAGCCCGTGGAGCTGGAATGGGGTAGCGGGCGCCGCGTCTTGCTGGAGGTCTACGGCGAGGCACCGGCCGCCGGTGGACTTGCGCCGGTCACCTCCGTAGAGATGCACGTGCTTGCGTTGCTGGAGCAAGGAACGGGACGCCAGGCCATCGATATCTACATTTCTGCGCCCAAGGCCGAGGATCTTGTCGCCCTGGAGCCCGTGCTGGACCGGGCCTTGGAGTCTGTGGTGTTGAGAGTAATGACCTGCATCAAGGGGGATGAACACTGATGCCGGAGCTGGAATAGCTGGTTCCGCTCCAGCCTGCTCGATTTGGACCCAGGCTGGCGCCACGGCCCTGGCGGAAGCGTACCGGGCCCAGACACTGCCGTACAGGCAGGCTGCTGCGGGGCGCGGGAAGCGAGCGGGCAGCGGCGAAGATCAATGCGCTGTCACCGCCTTCCCGGGAGCAGACTTCCCTGGTAGAGTCCGATATACGGATGGTGGCGTGGGCGATCGGTTTCGATGTCGTAGTCTGGGGCGGCAACTGCCTCTACGAGCTGGTCACACCAGACGAGCAGGCCGGCGTCATGGCCTCGGCGACGCGTGCACTGCGGTCCGGCGGGTATCTCTTCTTGGATAACGATCACGTGGAGGGCCACCCCGACCGAGGGTGGTACGAGCCGTCAGCGGGGGTAGGGGTCTACCCCACGGGTACGTGCGCGGACGGCATCCGGTCGGAGAGCCGCTGGGAGGTGACCTGGCACGATGTGGGGCGCCGACGGACCCGTTTCCGCCAGGGGGCACGCGTGATTGGGCCAGACGGCGACGTGTTGGAGGATGAGCACCTGTAGCAGAAGCACCCGGTGAGCGCGGGCGAAGTAGCGGTGTGGCTGGCCGTCCAGGCGCTGGCCGTGGAATGGAGGGGTGGAGAGGACGTGGGACACCCGTATACCGACGCCTCCCCCCGTGCCATCTTCTGGGCGCGCCGACCTGTCACCAAACCGGTAGAGGGGATGGCGGGGAAGGGGAGGTCAGAGGCGTGATAGGGAGCCGCCAGGGCGACGTTGTGTTCTTAGTCCGGGCGGGTCCGTCAATGGACGAGGCGAAACATGGGTAGACTCAGGAACCGACTGTGGCGCGCGATGGCCTTGGTGGGCATCGTCGTGGGAGCTGTGATCTGTCCGGCCGCGTGGGCCGGATCACGTGCCCAGGTGGAGGAGCGCGTCGAGGCGGTGGACGCTTTCATTCGGTCCGCTATGGATCGTCATCGCATCGTCGGCATGGCGGTGGCCATCACCGAGGGCGAAGAAATCGTGCACCTGCAGGGGTTCGGCACGGCTGGGGATGGGCGGGCCGTGACGGCGGATACCCCCTTCTATATTGGGTCCGTGAGCAAGTCATTCACGGCACTGGCCGTGATGCAGCTGGTGGAGGCGGGGGAGATCGACCTGGACGCGCCGGTTCAACGCTACATTCCCTGGTTCTCCGTTGCGGACGAGCGGGCGGCGGCGGAGATCACCGTCCGCCATCTGCTTCATCAGACGAGCGGGCTTTCTAACGCGGGCTACCGCCGCGGAATGGCCTCCGCGGATGCAACGCTGGAGGAGACGGTGCGCGACCTGCAGCGGGCGGAGCTGACGGCGCCGGTGGGTACCACCCATCAGTACTTCAACCTGAACTACAACGTGCTTGGGCTGATCATTGAGGTGGTGTCCGGGGAGTCCTACGGAGCCTATGTGAGGGACCACATCTTCGCGCCGCTGGGCATGGAGCACAGCTTTGTCGTGCGACAAGCTGCTGAGGAGGCGGGGCTGGCTCAGGGTCATGGCGTCGTGCTGGGGTTCCCTGTGGCCCGTCGCCAGCCTCATCTGGCATACGACCTGCCTGCGGGTATGCTCATCAGCTCGGTGGCCGACATGGCTCGTTACGCCGTCGCACAGAACAACGGCGGGTGCGTGGGTGGTAGCTGTGTTCTCTCTGCAGAGGGGGTGGAGGCTATGCACACTCCGCCGAACGGGGTGGAGAGCACCTACGCCATGGGTTGGACTGTGGGTGAGGAGGAGGGTCTGCGGCACGTCACCCACAGCGGCTCGGTAAGGACATTCTTCTCCAGGGTCACCCTGCTGCCGGAACGTGGATACGGAATGGTCCTTCTAGTCAACCAGAATGGACTGCTTCACCTGCTGATGGCCCACGAGGAGATTGCAGAGGGCATCATCGACCTGCTCGTGGGACGAGAGGCTACGACAGGGATACCTCTCACCGTCCTGTACGCAGTGATCGCTGGGGCGATCGCGCTCGATCTTTTGCGCCATGTGCTTCGGCTGGCACGTCTGCCGCGCTGGGGGAGGCAGTGGAAGCATCGGGGTGGGTTCAGATGGGTGGCGATCGGTCTAACCCTCCAGGGGCTGGTCGCCCTGACTATCATTGTGGGCGGACCACTGCTGTTGGTCACTAGGGCAGGGACGGATGCCGCCCAGGTGGTGGTTGTCTACTATGCCCCGGGAATCGCCGCGTGGCTGGCCCTCAGCGCCCTTCTGACGTTGGTTGAGGTCGTGCTGAAGATGCGCTGGGTGATCGGTGAGGGTGCCGGGGAGCCGAAAGTCCATCTGTAGCGGACACAGCGAGGGTATCTGACCTGCCGGCTATCTAACCCACTGACGCGATGACCAATCAGCCCGCTGGAGCCAATGCGAGCGTCAGGCGGGTGCGGAGCGTGGGCAGACCCCAAAAGGTCTTAAACAGCTTTGGCCTCTTCGCTACTCGTACTCCCCGAACCGGCACACGCCGGCGGCGATGAACCCGGCGGCGAAGGCGATCAGCACGCCCACCGACGGGAGCACGTCTACCACGGTGGCGCCGCGGGCCAGCAGCTTCCCCAGCAGCCCCGTGGCGCGCCCGACCGGTACCACCAACAGCCGCCTCATCGTCCCCCGCAGCCGTTACTCCACCAATACCTACGCCGCGCCCAGGAGCGTGATCTCCACCCAGGTGATGAGCTGCCCCGCCGAGGCCTGCTCCGGCGCCGTGGCCAGCGGACCTCGGCCACGGCGGGCGGTTTCTGAGCCGCCTCCAGTGTCTCTGTCAGGACCGCGCTCTAGAACGATCGCCTCTCCAGTGGGGAGGTTACCACCCCCAGCTCCTCCGCCCGGGCCGACCCGCGCCGCCGAGCAATTGAATCGCTGATACCGCTGGTGGTGCTGAAACCGCTGAGGAGCGCGCCGAGAGCGGGGGCCGTTCGTAGTAAGCGACGCAGCGCCAGCGGAGTCGCGTGCGGAACGACACGTTGGTGCGATGCACCTTGCGGATCCGTTACATCTCCCTGTCGCTGCTCGAAGCCCCTGTCCCCGGGGCGGTGGTCCTGCTGGGGACGGCGCGCCGGTCCGCGATAAGCGTATAGAATAGAAAGCTGTACGACTACCGCGCACGCCGCAGGTCATGCTTGCATATCAGACGCGCGACGCGGTTCTCACTGCAGGGGATGGCGCGGCGCTTTCGCTCGCGATAGATGCGGGGGCTCCCGTATCTGCCGTCGCTCTCGTCTTATGTCTTCTTGGTCTGCTTATAGAGTTTGCGGTTCGCCAACTCGCGCGCGCTCGGTCCCCACCCGCGCTAGGCGTAGTACCCGCTCCGCGAGACGTCCAACACCTTGCACATCACGCTGACCGGGAACTCGTCCCGATGGTCGTCGATGAACCGGAAGGACTCTTACTTGCTCACGTCATGGAGGTTGCGCTCTGCCTTGAGCCTGTCACGCTCGGCCCTCAACTTCTCGTTCCCGCGCTCTAGGTCGGGGATGTGCGCGCGCGTCTGTTCGTCGTAGGTCTCTGCCTGGTCCACCATGCTGCTCCCTTCTGGTAACTAGACGCCGCGTGGTGTCCGGCCTGGATGCTGGTGCTGCGGCAGGACGTTTGGCGCCCCTCTGCCTCTCACGGCCAATCACTTTGCCCGCTCGTGCTGAGACCGTCAAGAGGCCGGCAAGAAAGGGACAGGCCAGAGAGCCACCCCGGGCCAACGCGTCCCGACATTGTGTCCCCCGCGGCCGCGCCGTTCAACGTTCCAGATCGGCACTGGGTCGTGAGCATGAGCCCCGGCTATTGACAAGGCAGGGCGAGCCGTGGTATACTGGTAGATAGCATACAGACTGGCTGGACGCTGTACCGCGGGGGAGCGGCAGGCATCGCAGACAAGGAGTGAGCACGATGACCAACCCACGGGACGAGAAGGACGACCTGAGGCGGCAGGTGGAGGAACAGGCGAAGGAAGCCGCCAGGAAATACGTGGTCAAGGCGGGTGATAGCCTGAGTAAGATCGCTAAAGAGCTGCTCGGTGACGCCGAGCGTTGGCCGGAGATCCTTGAAGCCAACAAGGACAAGATCGAAAGCCCGGATAGGATCTCGCCCGGGCTGGAGCTAGATATCCCGTAATGTCTCGAGGCTAGTGCGGAGGGCGTCGCAGGGCGCGGGTCTCGATGGGCCTGAACAACCTAATAGGGCGCCGTACTGGTTGTCAGGATCAGATGATGAGTGATGTCGATTCGAGGAGGTGAACACACGTATGCCGAAATTCGAACGCGAAATCAAGATCGATGCGCCGGTTGAGACTGTGTGGGGGGTCATTACCGATCCAGATCGGTGGTCGGAGTGGTTCCCGGGCGTGGATAGCGTCTCTAACGTGACAGGGATCGGAGAGGGCGGTAGCTTTGAGTGGCAGCTCGAGGGCAAGACGGGCTCTGGGACTATAGTCAATACGGACCCGCAGAAGCGTCTTGAGATTAGGACGCGGATGGGCGACGACGAGGACGAACATCTATTCGAGCTGCGACCGAGCGGGGGGTTACTCGGTCTGGGGGGCAAAGCCTGCAAGGTCGAGTATACGCTGGATACGCTCGCGGGCGGCGGGATCCTGGGCCGTTTCATAGCCGGGGGGAATCCGAAGGACACCCTTCGGGTCAAGAAGGCGATGGCCCGGCTGAAAACAGTGGTTGAAGCTTCCTAACGTCCGGGGGTGGGGTACTAACCGGGGCAGCCAGTCTGTGGATGGTGCCGCGGCTTGCAAGCGCCGGAGGATCGCGGCATGGATGAGCAACGATCTCCGGAGACAGCTTAGGGAACAGACAAAGGGAGGAAACTATGGGTCTCATCGCAACGATCGTGGTGGGTCTGGTAGCGGGCCTGCTCGCTTCCTGGCTAGTGAAGGCCGACACCGGTATTCTTGTTGATCTGGTCCTCGGTGTGGTGGGCAGTGTTGTGGGCGGTTGGATCACAAGCCTGTTGCTGGGCGTAGATCTGGTGAGCGGGATCAACCTTACTAGCATCATCGTAGCCTTAGGGGGCGCCATCCTGGTGATCGCCATCTATCGATTTGTCAGGCGGGGACGTAGGTAGGGTCAAGGGTAGCAAGTCGTCTTCCGCGGCCTGACGTCGTGGATGATGGAGGAGCTGTAGCTGGACCGGGAGCGACGGTGGTGCTCCCGGTCCACTCCGTTCTGGGAGAAGACTCGGGTTAAGCGTGCCCTGGCAAGCCCAGTCCGCCCGCTACTTCAGGGAGCCCGGCATCACTCCTCAACGTGACAGGCCCCACCGGCGTGAGCCTCGTGGGCTCAGGCCACCGTCGACAGCTCAGCAGCTCTCAGGGGAGCATCATCTGCGCGACCCTGAGGAGACCTTCGGCATCGGTCCCCCCGGAGTGACGCGTCCCAACGAGCCTCTTAACGTCTGGCGCTGCGCGTGACCGTCCCTCGCCTCAGCGTCCCATCGCACGACAGCAGGCCCATCAGCTGTCCGTCCGTACAAGCCTTCTCGAAGAAGCGCTCTTGGTCCGGGACCTAGGCAAACTGCGCTACCCACTGGCGCCATCAGCGCGGCAGCTTCCAGGACTTGCTTCGTTTGCTCACTCCGCTTCGTTAGGCTCGGTACAGCTGCTCGCACCACCGTCAGCAGCCGATCGGAATGATGCATGATCGCTAGCAGGAGCGCCTGGCAGGGACCGTCATCATCAAAGTCCATCTCCGCTTGCCCTTTGATCGTGGAACCAAGGCACCGACCTGGACCGGGTCCCCCCGCCCACGCCTCCGACTCCACCTGTTTCGCCCCTCGCGTCATCATCGTCGTCGGCTTCTTGATTCCATCGGCCGGAAGGTTATAGGTGTCCGTCGGCCCGCCTCCTCCCACTATAGGAATCTCGTCTCACGCCAGTGCCGTGCGACCTTGGTGGGCAGCCCATCTCCCGTCCATTCTTGAGGCTCCTCAGAGACATAGTCCCTCTCTCCAACCCATCTCAAACTCTTTCTAACCCAAGCCATCGCCAGTCCCAACCAACCTCCACCGCTGGAGCGCCGTTCGTGTGATACACTACTCAGAGAGCTCGGCCCAGGATGGACACCCTCGAGGCCAGGCGGATAGCTTCATCCGGGATCGGTCCAGTGGGTATGACCACCGATTGGACCATTGCTGGCGGTGGTGCGGTCTTCTGGAGTCCATCCGCCAGAGGGGCCCGGAGGCTGGCGGTACGTCTTATCACTCGCGCGAAGAGGTGGGGTTGAGCTTAGGCGTCACGCCTTGGAGGTCTGCACCGAAGGACGTTGGCGCACTTGTGCCCACTCTGGCTATCCTTGCCCAGATGCCCGGGCAACGTGGACAGGTCAGCGTTCTAGGTGGCAGGATGGCAGGGCAGTCTAGCCATGATGAGATCGGGGGAGTAGCCATCGGGCGTCGTGACAGGAGGGTGCCGCGACCTATCGCTGAGGCTCAAGGCAGTCGACCCCAGCTGTCAGGCGCTGTCCTCTGAAGATATCCCTGAGAGTGAGCCCAATGATGCTCGGGTGAGAACGATTGCAGAGAACGGACCACCCGTTACCGTGCGTACAGACGTCTACCTGTTGGGTGTCAGCGCATCTGGGACCGCTTGGTTTCAGGAAGAAACTCCTTAGGATTGGAATGGTCCGGTCTACATTGTGAAGGGACAGGTCACGTGAGAAGGGAAGACACTGAAGCGCGGCGAGGATGCTGTACTCGATGGATTGGTTTATGATAGATCACGAAAGGAGAGACAGGAATGGCTAACGTAGCGATCAATGGTTTTGGCAGAATCGGACGGGCAACATTCAAGATCGTTCTAGATACCCCGGAGCTGGATCTGGTGGCCTTGAACGATATCGCACCGCTGGATAACCTCGTCTACCTGCTGAAGTATGACACCGCCTACGGAAGATACGACAGAAGCGTCGAGATCCAGGACGACCATCTCGTCGTGGATGGCAAGGAGTATGCCTTCTTTCAGGAGAGAGATCCTGCCCAGCTTCCTTGGGATGAGCTGGAGGTGGATGTCGCTTTCGAGTGCACTGGGGTGTTCCGCACGGGTGAGGATCTGAAGAAGCACCTCAAGGCGGGCGCGAAGTTTGCCATCTTGTCGGCGCCCCCAAAGACCGAGGACGTTCCGACGGTGGTGCACGGGGTAAACACCCCGTCAGGGGAGACGAGTGTTGTGTCGTGTGCGAGTTGTACCACGAACTCTATCACGCCAGTGGCGGAGATCATCGATCGCCGTCTGGGTGTGCAGAAAGCGATGCTGACCACGATCCACGCATACACTTCTTCCCAGTCCATCGTCGATGGGCCGGCTAAGAAGATCCGGCGAGGCCGGGCCGGCGCCGCGAACTTCGTCCCAACCTCCACCGGCGCAGCCATCGCTACCACGAAGGCCCTTCCCCAGCTGCAGGGCAAGTTCGATGGGGTAGCAGTGCGGGGTCCAATACCTGTGGGATCCGTGTCGGACCTCGTCTTCCTAACCGAGCAAGAGACCACGGCTGAAGAGGTAAACGCGATCTTCCGAGAGGAAGCAGAGACGGATAAGTATAGGGACATTCTGGGAATTACCGACGATCCTATTGTGTCGTCGGACATCGTCGGTGATCCTCACGCCACTGTTGTGGATCTGGGTATGACCACCGTGGTGGCGGGCAATCTGGTGAAACTGATGGCCTGGTACGACAACGAGTGGGGTTTCTCCAGCCAGATGGTGCGCGAGGCGCTTAGGATTGCGGAGACCCTGTAGGATGGTTAGGGCGAGACCTGGTTGACTCCGATATGCCATCGATTCGGAGTTGCGCGTTGCCGCCGCGCGCGATGGGATGACAGGAGCACTGCGCTTGCAGGATCCGTCGCCTGATCGCTCAAGCCAGGGTGGTCCAATGGAGCGAGGGATGGCTGCTTTGCCAGCGTCTGAACGCTGGACACTGCGGAACCCTCGCTATCCTGGGCCAGCGCGTGATGGGGATCAAGCAAGCACCCACAGGCGGCACGAAGACACACGATAGGCTATACAGATTCAGGAGGCTGCGCAGGTGGCGATCGACTTCGTGCCCGGTGGCACAGTGGTGGTACCGGACGTACCCTTCCAGGAGGATGTGGAGTTGCCGGCCGAGAGAACGGCACTGATAGTTGTCGACATGCAGAACGACCTCGTAGATCCCGAAGGCGCGCTATGTGGGTTGGTGGCAAAGGAGGCACTCCCTCAAGTAGGGGACGTAGCAAGGCGGCGTGGCGCACACGTGACTTGTACCCAGTACACGCACGTGGAATGCGACCAGGCTGTCTGAAGACGTGGTTAGCCAGATGGATCCGATGATCTCTTCTCTGGAGAGGTTCGAGCCTGCGATGGCCTTCCCGATGCCTACGCGCTGCCCGACGAGGCAGCGGAGCCCACGTATGGCACTTCGGCATATCCCACATCCCAAGCCGAGACGCCAATCCCGACGGTCGGTCCAACCACGATACCCATGACTTCCCACCGGGCTACCGCGCACACCCGCGCCGACCGGGCGGCTCCGCATCTGGATTAGGCCTTGCTACGATGATATGTCAGGTCCCGATTATCACCTGAAGGACGTCCCGTACGCGATGTACTTCTACTGAGGATACGGCCCATGTGGACCCTAACGGCACCGCAACTCTGGACAGCGCATAAGATAGGGTTGCGTGAACTTGCCCATGGCAGAGGCTGAGTGGTTGTTGAGGTCGCGGACGGTGGGAACCTTAGTGAATATGCACCAATGACAGCGATCCCATGCCCCAGAGGGGCCGCAGGGCCTTCTGCCTGCGTCCAGGGGCAACAGAATGAAGCGTGAGCGAGACCAACTGGGAAGGAGATTCGATGACGAACTATCCAATGCGCAATGATCTCGACGTGGGCAGGAAATTCCCTGACTTCCAGCTTCCTGATCATCAGGGCACCGTTCGTAGGCTGACACAGCTGTTGAGAGGCTTTCCCGGAGCGTTAATCTTCGATCGGGGACACTTCTGACCAAAAGGTCGTCGTCAGTTGACGAACTACGCGAGGAACCTGCAGCAGGAACTGCCGGTGAACTACTGCCACCTGATCACGGTTAGCGTGGACGATGAGGACACGACAGCCGATCAGCGGGATGCCTTAGGAGCGGAATGGACGTTCCTCTCGGATGCCGATCGCCAGCTCTTGTACGAGCTCGAGATGGTCGACACCACCGATCCCAACCACGGTGACATCTACATCCCCTATGCTTTCATTCTGGATCGCGACCGGACTATCTACAAGATCTACAACGGCTGGTGGTACCTCGGGCGCCCGACAGTGGAGGAGATTCGCATGGACTGGCGTGCGCTGATGAAGAAGCGCGACAATTGGGTATATAGCGAGGACTAGGCCTGTGTGGTCTTTGCGGCTTGTCTCGCATGCGCCACGGGTCATGAGGTGACGAGTTCCAGGTACGTCCAACTGAGCACGTGGCGGGCGTTCCTACTGCTGAACACCGGCGGCAGATGCCTGAATGGAGCATAGACGCGCGGCCGACAGGCGCGAGACAACGAAGGAGCTACTGTAGCCGATAGGGATCCACTGCTCTTGGTGCAAGGCTGCGACCAGAGCATCTAGCTCAACTTCAGTCGCCGGGGGATGCTTCAGCGCGATGACTTGAGACGGTTGACTCAGGAGGACGGTCTGTGCGGGGTGAACGTCAGCCCTTCGATTCTCGACGAGGCGAGCCGGGAGGCTGATGCGTGCGAGGGTCACATCCTTCTGCAGGGAGATCTTCCAACCCGGGCGCTTCAAGGAGGACGCGGGAGCACGGGGCGCGCGTGCAGCGGATGCTGTGGGCTTACACCAACATCAAGAGTCCGGGTTATGGCGAGACAAGGCACGCCGGAATGTGTTCAGCTGCCGGGGCCTTGGGCGGCTGCTCGTCTTTGCAGTGGCCGCAATGACCTGGCCGTCATCCAGGCTGCGATAATGGTCAACGTTCTGGGTTTCGCGTCAGCAGACCTCGTCGCCGATTTACTGTATGAACTGCCTAGTCCCCTGCGTCCGGCTCGATGAGTTAGGGAGCTTCTGCATTGAACATCGGAAACCGCCACCGTGCTCGCCTTCCAGGTGACCCTTCCCAGCGATGGACGCTCGTCGCGATGATCCTGTGCTCGGGGATCGTGTTTCTACAGAGCACGGTGATCAATGTTGCGCTCCCCAGCATCGGACGGGGGCTCGGGACAGGTCTATCCGGTCTACAATGGATAGTGGATGGCTACCTGATCACGCTGTCGGCACTCTTGATTCCAGGGGGTGCCCTTGGCGACCGATTCGGACGTCGAAGGATGATGCTCTTTGGGTTGGCTGGGTTTGGTCTCACTTCCGTCGCCTGCGGCCTGGCGCCGACAACGTCCTGGCTCATTGGAGCGCGATTGCTCCAGGGGCTTGCCGGCGCGCTGCTGGTACCGGGCGCGCTGGCCATCATCCGAGCCGTCTATGTGGAGCGTGAGGCTCGTGGTGAGGCCATCGGTCAGTGGTCTGGCTGGTCAGGAATCGTGACAGTGATCGGCCCCCTGGTCGGTGGATCGCTCGTGGACAACTTCTCGTGGCGCTGGACATTCTTCATCGTCGTACCGTTCGTCGCAGTAACGCTGTGGCTGATGCTGACGCATGTGCCGGAGAGCCGTGCCCCCAATGCTCCTCACCGCCTGGATTGGTGCGGAGCAGCCCTTATGACCGTCGGTCTTGGCGGAGCTGCTTATGCTCTCATTGAGGGGCCGGTAGTTGGATGGGGAAACGCTCGTGGTCTGGCAGGGCTCGGCACCGGGTTCGCTGGTCTGTTGGCCTTTCCGTTCGTCGAAGCGCGTAAGCGGGACCCGATGGTGCCGCTGGAACTCTTCCGCTCTCGCAGCTTCAGCGGCGCTAACCTGACCACTCTGGGTGTGTACTTCGCCCTACAGGGGATCACGTTCCTTGTCGTGCTCTACTTGCAGAATATGGTGGGCTACTCAGCGCTGGGAGCCGGTCTCACGCTGGCTCCTATCTCGTTGCTCTTGCTCGTTCTCTCGCCGGTCTTCGGCCGTTTGTCCGGGAGGCTAGGCGCATGGTGGTTCATGACCTGCGGTCCCCTGATGTGCGCTGTAGGACTGCTTCTCTTTGCTCGTCTACCTCCGGACGCTCAGTTATGGACAGGAATCCTGCCTGCGGTGACGATCTTCGGGCTGGGGATGTCCGGCACGGTGGCTCCCCTGACAGACACCGTGATGTCGGCGGTGTCGGAGGGGCGTTCCGGCGTCGCGGCCGCCTTCAATAACGTGGTCTCCCGCGTGGCCGGCCTGCTTGCTGTTGCTGGGCTCGGTGCCGTGATTACCCTTACCTTCAATGCCCGGATCCGCTCGCGGATTGAACATGAGTCCCTCAGCCCTTCGGTGGCCGCGGCGCTCAAGGAAGTGCGAGACGAGGCAACCGGAGACTTTGACGTCGAGGAGTTGCCGCCCGGGGCTAGGGCGGTTGCCATCTCAGCGTACGCAGGGGCCTTCCGCCGAGCCATGATTGTGAGCGCGGCGATGGCGGCCGCCGGCGGTGTCGTGGCGGCTCTTACTATCCGTGATGAAGCGCGACCGCAGACGAACAAGGAAGGGAGGTGAAGTAGATATGCCGATTACATTTCGAGGTCCGTCGAAGGTGTTGGTCACCCTGGAGGTGAATGGCCGGGAGATCGAGCTTGGGGTAGAGCCGCGCCGGACACTTCTCTCGGTCCTGCGCGACGATTTGGGACTTACCGGCACTAAGGAGGGATGCGGAGAGGGAAATTGCGGCGCGTGTACCGTGATGCTGGATGATGAGACGGTCTATGCCTGCCTGACGTTGGCCGTCGACTGCGACGGACGTCAGATTCGCACCATTGAAGGTCTCTCCGCAGGAGGGAGGCTCCATCCGGTGCAAGAGGCATTCGTGCAGCAGGATGGGTTCCAGTGTGGATTCTGTACCTCGGGTCAGGTCATGTCGGCCGTTGCTCTCCTGGAGAACAACCCCAGCCCGGACGAGTCCGACATTCGACGGGAGATGGTCGGTAATCTCTGTCGTTGTGGTGCTTACCCAAACATCATCCAGGCCGTGCTCACGGCCGCAGCGCTGAGGAGAGATAAGTATGGCGAGGATTGAGACGACGGAGGTGGAGTTCGAAGGACGGGTTCAGCGGCGTGAGGTCATTGTCGAGGAAGAGGGAGTGGATCCGTGGGGCGAGGATGCCACCCTGCGCGTGGTGGGCCAACCAGCCCGCCGGGTGGACGGGCTGCCACGGGTTACCGGACAGGCCGTCTACACCGTGGATCGTCGTCTGCCGGGCATGTTGGTGGCAACAGCTCTCCGGTCTCCGTATCCCCATGCGCGGATCGTTTCCGTCGACAGCTCAACCGCTGAGGCCCTTCCTGGCGTCCACTTAGTGTGGCACAGGTGGCGGCTGCCCCCCATCACCTCGTTCGATGGGCGACAGCTCTTCCCGGCGGAGTTGGCGTATGAGGGTGCCGAGGTGGCACTGGTGGTCGCGGACAATCGAAGCCTAGCTGAGGAGGCACTGGCCGCTATTGAGGTAGCGTATGAGGAACTCTCGTTCGCCCAAAGCCTTGATGCAGCATTGGCCGACGGGGCGCCTGTCGTGCTGCTCGGCACGGATGACAATCTGATTCACTCGGCCGGCCGAGTCTATGAGCGGGGAGACGTTGACCACGGATGGGAGGAAGCAGATGTGACTGTTGCGCTGTCCTTCACGACTCCGAACGCGGCGCATTCGGCTCTGGAGACCCACGCTACGGTCGCCCGATGGGAGGGGAATGAGCTCACGGTCTGGGAGTCGACCCAGGGTGTCTTCGATGTGCGTAGCGGCCTCGCCGAGGCGCTCAATGTTCCCTTCGACAAGGTGCGAGTCATCTGCGACTACATGGGGGGTGGATTCGGCGCCAAGCAGCACCCGGATAGGCACTCGATGCTCGCTGCACTGGCGGCCCGGGCAACTGGGCGCCCCGTGCGGTTCGTGCTAAGCCGCACGGAGGAACAGCTGGTGAGTGGTTACCGTCCAGCAAGTAGGCAAACTGTCCGTATCGCTGCACGCCGGGACGGGACTCTCACGTGTATCGAGCACCAGGCATGGGAGCACATGGGTGCTTTCGGGCATTCTGGGTATGCGGTGACCGGTCCAACCCGCTCTCTGTATGCCTGTCCGAATGTGCGTACTGTGGTGTACGGAGTGCGGGCGAACACGGACCGCGGTCGTGCCTTTCGCGCTCCCGGCTATGTTGAGGGCGCGTTTGCCCTTGAGAGCGCCATGGATGCCTTGGCGCGCAAGTTGCAGATCGATCCTCTCGACCTCCGACAGATGAACTACGCCGAAGCTGATCCTGCGCGGGGTGCCCCCTACACCTACAAAGGGTTGCGCAGGGCGTACGAGATAGGGGCACAGCAAAGCGGATGGGGCGAACGGCACGATGCGCTGCGTAAAGAGGGGCCTTGGCAGATGGGTTGGGGAATGGCAAGCCAGATCTGGAGCGGCGGCGGTGGCCCTCCGGCGAATGCCATTGTGAAGGTGCTACCCGATGGCACGGTAGAGGTGCTGGTTGGTGTCCAAGACATCGGCACCGGGACCAGGACCGTTCTTGCTCAGATAGCGGCCGAGGAACTAGGCCTGCCAGTGAGCCACGTGCGCGTCATGCTCGGCGACACTCTGGCTGCTCCTTATGGTCCAACAAGCGCCGGAAGCCAGACCTTGGCCTCGGCCGGGCCGGCGGTGCGTTCTGCGGCCCGGGCCTGCCTGCGCCAGGTGATCGACTTGGCTGGGCAGATGCTGGATCTCCAGGATGTTGAGGAGTCGGATTTCGTGGTCGAGGGTAAAGACATTGTCTACGTCCCTGATCCTGGAACCCGGATCTCATTTCAAGACGTGGCGGCGAAGGTGGACGGCTACACTGTGGTGGGAGATGGTGCGCGTGGGCCCAATCCTCGGGGCCGGAGCGTGAACACGTTTGGAGCACATTTCGTCAAAGTCGCCGTACATGTCAACACGGGTCAGGTGCGTGTCCTGAAGATCGTCGCCGTTCACGACGTGGGTCGGGTGATCAATCCGATCACGGCGAGCAGCCAGGTCTACGGAGGTGTGATCCAAGGGCTTGGAATCAGCCAGTTGGAGGAGCGGGTCATCGACGAGGAAACGGGCTTGCAGCTGACATCTAATCTGGAGAGCTACAAGATTCCGACCATCAAGGACGTTCCTGAGATTGAGGTCTTCTTCGTGGATCGGCCCGATACGGAGGCCAATAGCATAGGGGCAAAAGGACTGGGCGAGCCCCCAATCATACCCGCCCCAGCCGCCATTGCGAACGCCGTGTCCGATGCTATTGGAGTTCGCGTCACAGATCTTCCCATGACTCCCCGGCGGATCTTGCAGGCAATAGACGAGAAGGAGGACGAAGAGTGAAGCCATTCGCGTACGGAGCTGCTCACACGGTCGCAGAGGCGGTCCAAGCATTGAGCGGCGAATGCTGGCCGCTGGCCGGAGGTACGGATCTTGTTGCTCTTATGAAGAAAGGGCTGGTCACACCCAAAAGGCTGCTCAGCATTAGGGCAATTCCAGCCCTCGGTGGAATAGAGAAGGACGAGGAGGGCTGGCACATCGGTGCGCTGACAACCTTGTCCGACTTGGAAGGCCGACTCGAAGGTGTTCCGGATGGGGAGCTGGGTGTCCTCTCGCAGGCAGCACGCGTGTCGGCATCTCCACAACTCCGTCATGCCGCCACTATCGGGGGTAATCTGCTGCAACGGCCCCGCTGTTGGTACTTCCGCAATCAACGGACTCCGTGTTGGCTCAAGGGGGGTACCCGCTGCTTCGCCGCCACGGGGAAGAACGCCTATCATGCGATCCTGGGTGCAGGAACATGCCACATCGTTCATCCATCGGACCCAGCGGTAGCGCTCGTGGCGCTGGACGCGGTCGTCGAGGCCATTGGTCCGGATGGTCGCCGGCAGATCAGGATGGCGGAGTTCTTCACTCAGCCGGAACGGGGAGCGAGAAGTGAGACGGTGCTTGCCGCGGATGAGCTGGTCACCGCCGTCAATGTCCCGGCGCAGCCTCAGGGTGCTCAAGGGGTGTACATCAAGGTTGCTGAAAGGGCGGCTTGGGACTTTGCTCTCGTCAGCGCAGCCGTGCAGATTAAGCTGTCTGGCGGGGCCGTTGAGCGGGCCAGAGTCGTGTTGGGCGGGGTAGCACCGATGCCCTGGCGTGCCCAAGAGGCCGAGGGGCTCTTGATAGGGCATTCTCTAAGTGAGGAGGCGATCGATTCGGCCGGTCCGGCCGCAAGCTCCGGAGCAGCGCCGCTCTCGCGGAACGGCTACAAGGTGCGTCTTATCGAGGGTGTCGTTCGAGAGGCACTGCGACGTCTGCACCAGTCACAGGGTGGCTGATGACCTCATTCGCACACCTAGGCGCCGGAAGACGGGACGGATAGGGAGCAAGTTACGCCACGCCGGGAGGGGGCGGCGCGCACGCCCAGGATACAATGAGCCGTTGGGGAACCCGAAGGATGGTCCAGGTTTGTTAGCCCCGAAGGGATTGACGTTGGGATCCAGAAGGCGTGGGATTCCATTTCTGCTGAGGTTACGCGACGAGAAGCTCAGCCTTTTCCCGATGCGCTTCTTCTCTTGTCTAACTCAAAGAGATGCACCCTCGCCGTGCAGCTGGAGGCACACCTTGTTCCGTTTTTCCGGCCTCTCCAGCTCCTTCTTGAGCACCGTCTGGCGGAGAAAGAGTGGCGCGGCGAGGGCTCGGTGCGGCGCGGAGGCTCCCACGTTTCGCCGCACGGTCACCGAGCTGGCGTAATCCTCAATGTCATCGAATCTGATCTGGTCTCGCCGACGTTCACCTTGGGCGCAGACGACACGGCTGATGCATCCGCAGTGCCCTAGTCGGTGGAAGTCCGGTACCCCTGAAAGCATGAACTAGCCAACACGATCATGCCGTGTCCTATCACAGTGTTGCGGCCAGCAAGTACTCCTGGGGGGTATTGACCCCTTCAGAATCATGATGTATACTGATCTGGTTCTCCCTTCTACCACTTGTCAAGTGCAATCTGACGGCCGTGTCGGAGAAGTACAACGCGTAACAGACCATCACGAGGAGGGTACGTGGAGGATGTGCCCGGTGCATCAAATCGGGGCGTTCTCCACAACATCCGCCTGTGCAACGCGGTCATCGCGGCCTCACCCAGGCCTAGTGCGGTAGAATAACCTGTTGTGCAGCCGTATCGCAGCACTGAGCGCTGCGTCGTGACTCATCTAGCCTGCAACCTCTTGTGGGAGCAGCGACTCGTAGCAGGCCTTCCATACAAGGAAGGGCTTGAGGACCAGGCGGTCATGCCAAGCGCAAGATCTGCCTACGCTGGGATGACGGATGCGGCGAAGCAGGCCGCAGGCCGACAATTGCCTCCACCCGGGGCGGCTGGTGCCGCTGTCATCGGCGGAAACCACGCATACAGCCGCACTGGGGCGGCAGTACTTCCGCGGATCGGCCGCGTGGTCGAAGCCTGCTCGGTATCCTTCTTCCCTAGCCATCAAGATTGGGCACTGGTGGCATTCCTTGATGAGTGAGCGCTCCTCTTTTCCCGTCCGCCGGGAGCGTATCTGACGCTTGGACAACCACCGACCAGACTTGATCGTCAATCCATCTGTCTCGGATGCTGGACTGAAGCAGGCGCACAAGTGCATGGTTCATTTCACCGGGCTGTCCAGGACTACACAGTTGCCGATGCGTTGAACGCGTCACTCCGAGTGGAGGTCCAGCGGAGTCTCGTCGGCCCTGTCAGCGGGACGGCATTGCTTCGCCTCATCGGCTGAGCGTCACGGTCTTAACTGATCTGCTGCACACGCTGAGCAATGCTGAATCGCAGCCGTTTCGTGTTGATTCGGCCGACCCTTGTGGCGGTTTCGTCGCCATCGGCGGCCCGGGAGAACAATGAGAGGAAGACCATTCCAAGCCGACGCATTCAGACTAGCGGCGTTTGCTCAAGCCACCATTGGCTGCTTTACGCCTGTCGTCGTAGTCCGGCGCACGCCGGTGAGCTTCGCTAATGAGCGGCGAGAGACCAGCAGCCACTTGAGCGGAGGTTTGCGGTAGTAGGAGAAGTATGCACGAGTGGGTCGAACGGAGGTTCCAGATGCCATCGAGGACGGAG
>CAZGSX010000042.1:0-25758 GCA_964528475.1 uncultured Anaerolineales bacterium | reverse complement strand
ACCTGACTGTGATCAGCCAGCGTCAGCTTATACGCCTTCGGCTTGATGGGCGAACGCGTCAAGTTAACATGCCGCCCAATGAGGCTATCCTGGATCCGCGCGGGAATACCACGGATGACACTCTCCTCCAGGATGATGGCCCTCTCAATCTCGCTGTCCTCAATCTCCACATCGTGGTAGATGGAGGTGAAAGGTCCGACGTAGGAGTTCACAATCCGGGTGCGCTCCCCGATGATGGTGGGCCCTCGAATGACGCTGTTGATGATCTCAGCGCCCGCCTCAATCGTGACCCGGCTGTCCACCTCTGAGTCGCGGTCCACGTACCCCTGCACGTACGGCTTCAGCCCCTCCAACACCAATCCGTTCGCCTTCAAGAGCTCATTGGGCTCGCCGGTGTCGATCCACCAGCCTCGATGGATGTAGGGGTAGACCTTATGGTCATTCTCCACCAGCCATTGGATGGCGTCGGTGATCTCCAGCTCGCCGCGCCAGGACGGCGTGATGCTATTCACCGCCTCGTGGACGTGATGGTCGAACATGTAGATACCGACCAAGGCCAGGTCCGACGGGGGCTCAGACGGCTTCTCCACCAGATGGACCACGCGCCCCTCCCCGTTCAGCTCAGCCACCCCGTACCGCTCCGGATGTTCGACCCGGGTGAGCACGATCTGAGAGCTCCAGTCGGATGCCTCGAACTCGTGCACCAGGTCGCTGATGCCCCCCTGGATGACATTGTCGCCCAGGAACATCACGAAGGAATCCTCGCCCAGAAAATCTTGGCTGACCTTGACCGCGTGTGCCAGCCCGAGAGGGTTCTCCTGATGGATGTAGGTCACGTTGACATCCCATCGTCCTCCCCGACCCACAGCGGCCCTGATCTCGTCTCCTGTGTCGCCGACAACGATCCCAATGTCGTCGATGCCGGCGTCCCGGATCGCCTCGATGACCCGGAACAGGATCGGCTTGTTCGCCACCGGGATGAGTTGCTTGGCGCTAGTGAACGTCAGGGGATAGAGCCGAGTGCCCGTGCCACCGCTGAGAATCAGACCCTTCATCTACAGTCTCCTTGAATAGCATGACCCAATCTCTGCCTTGGTCACGGCCCGCCAGCAGAGTAGGGTTTCGGTCAGTAGGTGCTCAGTGCGGTGCCCCGTCTGGCCTCGTCGAGCACAGCGCCGATGATCCGCACGTTAACCCGCTCCAGCAGTTCCTTCGCCTGCTCCGCCTCCTGGCGCCGTGTGCGCCCAGCGAGGACGACCAGGAGCACGCCATCAACCTTCGTTCCCAGCACCGCTGCGTCGGTCACGGCTGTCACCGGCGGAGCGTCAAAGAGGATCACGTCGGCGCGACGCTTGAAGGCCTCAATGACCTGCTCCATCTTGGCGGAGCCGAGCACATCCGCAGGATTCGGCGGCAGGGGTCCGCTCGGCACCAGCAACAGGTCTTCCACCCCCACATCCAACAGCGGCGGATCTGCCAGCGCCTCCTCCTCCAGGATCATCGTCGTCAGCCCCCGGTCGTTCTCTACACCAAAAAGCTCGTGCAGCCGAGGCCGACGCAGGTCTGCATCCACCAGGATGGTGCGGCGCTCGCCCTGGGCCATGGTGACGGCCAAATTGGCCAAGACATTGGACTCGTGTCCTGGAAGCGCAACCGGGGCCACCACTAGCGTTTCCACCGGTCTATCAAGAGCACCAAAAAAGGTCAAATTCGTTCGCAGCGCTCGGTACGCCTCGGCCGCCTGGCTGCGCGGATCGGTCAAAGTGATCAGATTCAGTGTTTCAGGCATGGTATCCTCGTCTAGTCTAGCCTCGCGGGGGGTCACTTGGTGGAGGGTATCGCGCCGACGACGCTCAAGTTAAGCTGGCGCTCCAAGTCCTGAGGCGTCTGGATCACACCCGCCTCCAGCCACTCCAGGAAGAAGATCATAACCCCGGCGATGACTAGGCCGAATAGCACACCAGCGGCGAGCATGATCTTGCTGCTAGGAGGCCACGACTGGCTATACGCAGGAGGATCGCGCAGGATCGCATCAACTCGATCTTCTTTGCGCAGCTCCGCGTTCTCCTCATCCCGCCATTGGACAAGCCGGTTGCCCCAGGTGCGAGCGATGTCGTTTGCCTGGTCGCCGTCATAGTCCTCGACCTCGATCTTGATCACCATGCGATCGTCCTCTGCGGCGAAGTGCACATCGCTTCGCAACCCTTCCGGCGTCATGGGCAATTGCAGCTCATCGATAACGCGCTGAGCCCAGGTATTCGAGTTTGCCACTGTCATGTAGGACCGGAGTAGGATCTTGGCCGATTGCGTCAGGCCGAAGTCAGGTCGTGCCGGCGAGACAATTACTTCCGCCGTGGATGTGTACTGAGGATGCTGGAGCTCGCTGAACACCACCGCGCTACCTGCCGTGAGCACGACAGCCAGCACAATGATCCACCAGCGCCTCAGCAGAATTTGAGCATAGTCTTCAAATGCCATAGTTGAATGCCTCCTGATTGAACGCATCCTTAGGCCGCCAGCGGCTATTCTACCATGCGACTAAGCTATGGGCAACGGGGGATCATCGTTGGCGTGGGATGCGCGCCAGAACTTCGAGCCCCAGCTCCTCGAGTGCCTGCGCCTCTTGGACGGTGGGGTCGAGGTAATGCCACAGGAACGCCAACCCGACGCCGACGAACAATGCCAGCGCCACCTTGACAGCAGGCCCCGCCAACTGGACGCGTAGCCCGGGCGGCATCGGGACAGGGACTGGATCGTCCAGCAGACGAACAGCTGGCTGCAAGTCCGCCAGCTGGGGATAGTAGGACGCGCTATTCTCAATCAGCTCTTCAGCGATGGCCTCCGCCAGCGGCACAATCTGCTGAGCATGCGGCCAGGTGAAATAGACCACCACGATAGACTGCGCGTTGTCCGTGACGATCGCATCCCGCACGGCGATCGGGTTCGCCTCTACCCCTGACGCTGACGCGCGCTCGACGACGGACCGGGCAAAGGTACCGGTCTCGGCGACGTCGGCCAGGCCCCTGGCGATGTACTCCGCAGTCCGCCAAGGATAGTAGCGATCGTAGTCCAGACTCAGGCCGGCCGGTTCCGTACCCGCTGAGAACCGCATTACCACCTGGTAGAATGTGGTCGGCGGGACGTACGTCGCGGCGAGGTAGACCAGTACCACCACCAGCGGCGTGACAACCAGCCACCAACGCCGCAGCAGTATCTTCGCGTAGGTTCTTAACTCCATCGGACAGCCTCCTCACAGCCGTGAATCTGTTCCTCAATGAACCGGCTCAACTCCTCGCGGAAGACCGCCACGTCGAAGCGGCCCGCGTTGGCACGACATCTTTGCGGATCAATGGCTTCGGGATCGAAGTTGCGCACTGTCTCGGCCAGTGCCTCAGGCGTCCGCCGATCGAAGAGAGTCCCAGTCACGCCTTCCAGCACCGTGTCCAGCGCCCCTCCGCCACGGAACGCGATCACAGGGCGCCCGGCGGCTTGAGCCTGCACCGGTGCAATACAGAAATCCTCCACGCCAGGAAGGACATAGGCGCGGCAGCGGGCGAAGAGCTGCGGCAGCTCCTCGTCCGGCACGTAGCCCAGAAAACTGACAGTGGGGCCAGCCAGGGCTTCCAGAGCGTCTCTGTCGCGGCCCTCGCCGGCGATGACTAGTGGGCGTTTCAACAGATTGAACGCGCGCACGGCAAGATCGATTCGTTTGTACGGGACGAGACGGGAGACGATCAGGTAGTAGTCCTCCTGCATCTCTGCAGGCTGGAAACAGTCAGTATCCACTGGAGGGTGAATGACGGTGGCTTCCCTGCCGTAGCTACGTCGGATGCGCGTCTGGATCTCTTTGGAGATGGCCACGAAATGGTCCACGCGCTGCGCCGCACGATAGTCCCACCGCCGCAGTGCGGCGATCATCGGCCGCAGGGCCAGCTTCACCGCACCCGACAGCGCCTCACGCGCTGCATAAGCCTCAAAATCCCAAACGTAGCGGGTGGGCGCCAGGCAATAACAGATGTGGAGTGCGCTTCCCGTCCGCACGCCGTGACAGAAGCCGGACTTATTGCTCAGGACGAGATCGTAGTCCGACAAGTCAAGGCCGGAGAAGGCCATCGGATAGAAGGGGAGATATGGCTGGTGATGTTCATAGATACCCGGCAGCTGATCCATCCACGTGGTCCGGATGGGCCAGCTGCGATAGCCGTCCGGCATCCCCTCGCGCCAGTAGATGGACGTGTGGATCGGACTGCCAGGAAACATACTCACCAAAGTCTCCAAGACGTCCTCGGCGCCCCCCCTCTGATTGAGCCAATCGTGGACCAGGGCGATACGGTTGGCCGATGCCTGGCCCCTCGGCTCGTGATCGCTCATGCCAACCGCTCTCGAGACGCCCGCTCTCATTCGCAGGATGGCACAGCGAGCGACGGGCGGCTACGAGAAAGGCTCTCTCTCACGTCCCGCACCGGTGCTCTGGCGGTATCCAGCCTCGCGATGGTCGAAGGGCTGAAGCATGGCGACGCCGTGAACGAATGCCATTGACGCTCTTCTTTCACCGTCGGTGCGTCGTGTTGGCATCGATCATCCATCCATACCCTCGCCACCGATCGCTCCTCAAGGGCGCTCCCAAAGGCGTGCGCGTCCCTCACCTCGAACCTCATCCGGGGCACCAAACCCAGCCGCCAGCGAGCCAAGTAGCCTGTCTGCGAGATCATCCCCCGGCCCTTGCCCCCCGCGCGTCCTCATACTCAACCGCGCTCACCCCTCTGGTGGCTCCTCGTTCGCCGGCCTGTCACCTCTCATCGGCCGCCAGCTCAAGCGGTGCGCGCGTGACGTCCCCAGACGAGCCAGTGCTTGGCGGTGCTGTGCCGTGCCATAGCCCTTGTGCTGAGCGAACCCATAACCTGGACAGTCCTCATCCAGCGCCACCATCAACCGATCTCGCTCCACTTTGGCGACCACACTGGCCGCAGCCACACTGAGACAGTGCACGTCCGCCTTCGGAAGAGAGCGCTGCGGCACTTGCAGTCCCGGTAGCTGCAGATAGTCGATCAGAAGTGCCCCGACGGGCTGTCCGAGCTGCGCCACCGCCCGGGCCATCGCCAGGCGCGTGGCCGGCACAATGCCCCACAGATCGATCTCCGCCGGCTTGCCCCAACCCACCCCAACGCCCAGCGCCACCTCCCGGATGAGAGGCAGAAGGCTCTCGCGTCGTCCCGGCGTCAACAGCTTAGAATCCCGAACCCCGTTCAGCAGAGCAGGCAGGTCCTCGCGCTCGAGGGGCAAGATCACAGCTGCCGCACACACCGGCCCCGCCCACGCCCCGCGCCCAGCTTCATCCACGCCAGCCACGAGCTCGTGTCCCGCAGCCCGCAATGCGTATTCCTCCGACAGATCTGGCAGCAGCGATCCAGTCATCGCTGAGAGCGTCCAGCCCCCAACAGAGGTTGCGCAGAGATCACGCGAAGGAACGGCGAGGGAGGCAGCGGCTAGACCTCATCGTACAGCCCCTTCAGCTCGTTCCGCCTGACGCGCAGGACCTCGCGGGTCATCTCGATCGACTCGCGGAGATACCGGCCCAGCGCTCCAGTCTGATCCTTGGTGTCGCTTTGATCTCGGTTCTCCCACTCGACCTCCACCTCCTTCAAGGCATAGCCCGCCTTCTCCAACAGATGGAGGAGCTCAACGTCGTACGCCGACACCTTCCATCCCGCGGGCTGATCCTGCTGCTTGAAGAACTGCAGCCGTGGGAACACCTCCACGGCAGCCTCGCGCCGACAGGACTTGAACCCACACTGGGTGTCGCTGATATCGCGAAGCAGGAACAGGCGTCGCAGCGAGCGAAAGACGACGCTCCCCAGCCGTCGGACAATGGAGAATCCCTCCCGTTCCACCCCGCGTGATCCGATCACCACATCGTATCCCTTTGCATACCAGGGGAGCAGCTTTTCGATCTCGCTCAGCGGCGTCGACTGATCCATGTCGGTGAATAGTACAATCTCTCCGCGGGCCCTCTGGATCCCAGCCCAGACCGCCGCTGGCTTTCCGCCGTGCGGTATGTCCACGAGAGAAAAGCCAGGCTTCTCATCGGTGAATCGCTCGAGCAGCAGCCTGCTGTCGTCCGTCGATTCATCGTTGACGATGATCGCCTCCCAGCGATAGGTTCGGGTCGCCAGATACCCGTGAACCTCCTCCAGCACACCCCTCTCCAGGTTCCTCTGCTCGTTGTAGCATGGAATGACAATGGAGAGATTGGGTCCGAGTGCCTCACCTTGAATCATAGAATCTCATAGGGTCCAATGCGCAACAGGTCACAGGCGACACCGAGCGATCCGATGCCTGTACGCACCTGTATGATACCCACTCTAGGGCTGTTCGTCAACGCCAGTGAGGATCCCCTCCAGATACCTGCGATCCACCGAACGACTGCGCTGAACGGCCCGCCGCTTGGGCAACATCCGTGGCAGCCCAGTGACAAGCCCCGCGAGTTGACCCCTCAGCCGTGCTCGGGCCGCCGGGCCCCGCCAAGCGCCCAGGGCTTCTAGAGCGATATGCAACTGCCTGCGGACAATGGCCAACCAGTAGCGTCGCCACAGATCGCCAGGGTAGTCCTTTACGAGCACATAGATTGTGTTCCGCCCATCGTAGAAACTGGCCGTCGGCCCACCCCCAGTGGCGCTCAGCTTGTGGTAAACGACCGCCCGGGGGGCATAGACGCAGCGCCAGCCAGCCAGCTGCGCGCGCCACGCCAGATCCACGTCCTCACAGGAGAAAAAGAACGCCTCGTCCAGCAGCCCCACCTGCCTCAACATGGCCCGCCGATAGGCGGCGCTGCCGCCACAGGCAGAGAAGACGTACTCCTCGTCGTCGTACTGCCCCTCATCTCGCTTCCACACACCTCGATTGCCCGGAACGCCATCAACGCGGTAGAAATCACCCGCCGTATGGAGCGTGTCCCGCCGATCGAAGAGCAGCATCTTCGAGGCCACCATCCCCGCCCGCGGATGCCGCTCGAAGGCGGCTAGCACCTCCTCCAGCCAGCGCACGTCGGCTTCGGTGTCGTTGTTCAATAGGACGACGAAGGCACCGTGCGCGGCCCGCATGCCAGCATTGCACGCCCCGGCAAAGCCTCGATTCTCACCCAAGGAAAGGACGCGCACCCACGCGTAGCCCCGCTCCAGCAACGTCAGCGACCCATCCGTGGAGCCGTTGTCCACCACGAGGGTCTCAAAGTCCTGCATACTCTGGCGACGCAGGCTGTCCAGACAGACCGGCAGATGCTCAGCGCCGTTCCAGTTGGGGATGATGACCGAGATAGTCGTCGATGAATCGTCCATAGGTTCCGCGGTCCCGCTTGAAGTAAGGCCTCGAATGGACTATAATACCATCCAGGTCGTAGATACGCCACCTGGCGTCCGCCGCTCCCGAGCCGGTCGACGCCCCAGTTCCGTGCCATCAATACAATAAGAGGAGGTACCTATGGCAACGATCAGAACACTGCATAAGGGCGACATGCTCTTCGAGACAGAGCTGGGCAAGCACAAGCTCCAGATCGACGTCCCAGCCGACATGGGCGGCGGCGACCGCGGCCCCACGCCCCCCGAGGTCTTCGTGGCCTCGCTAGGCTCGTGCGTAGCCGCGCTGGTCGCCAACTACTGCAACAAGGCCAAGCTGAACACTGAGGGCCTGACGGTCGACGTCGAGTACCAGAAGGCCGCAGACCCCACCCGCCTCACCGACGTGCGAATCATTATCGACCTGCCAAATGCGGACGTATCCGGCCGAGAGAACGCCATCAAGCGCGTCGCGGACCACTGTCCGGTTCACCAGACCATCTGCACCCTGGAGGGGGTCGACATCGAGGTCAGCGGCGGCGAGTAGTCCAGCTCGAATTGCGGGCGCTTAGACCGAAACCCCCTGCTGACCAGGTGTCCGGCAGGGGGTTCTTCACTGGGGGATCACCTTGGCTCTGTTTGGGCCTCGCGAGACTTAGTCCATCGCCCTATCCGATCCGAAGGATAGAAGGCCACTGGAAGACTTCTAGCCAGGGCGCCTTGGGCCGCCCCCTCTATCCAGCAGCGCTTGAGCAATCCTCCGGTCTGCCACGGACATCGGTAGCTGATCGAGCCCCTCCGGCAGCACCCAACGCACCGCCGCGCAGTCGAGGCACTTGGGCCGACCGCGCTCTATGATGCAGTAGAAGGCGTGCAACGTGATCCGGAAGTGCGTGTAGGCATGCTCCACCACTGTCAACGGTTCACCAACCTCTACCAAAAGGTCCAACTCCTCCCGCATCTCCCGGACAAGACACTGGCGCGGGCTTTCGGACGCCTCACACGTGCCACCGGGGAACTCCCAAAGGCCGCCCAGCATGTCATTGGCGTTCCGTTGGGCCACCAGCACCGTGCCGTCTTCCCGCACAGTCACCGCCGCGGCCACGTCATAGTGGGGCGTGCTCTTGCGCGGCCGCCTGATAGGGAGCGCCTCTTGCTGACCCTCGCTCCGGGCCGAGCATAGGTCATAGAGCGGACACTGGGCGCACTCTGGGCTGCGCGGCGTGCAGACCGTCGCCCCCAGCTCGATAAGCGCCTCGTTGAAGGCGCCAGCTCGCCCGCGCGGGAGAAGATGCGCGGCCAGATCCGTCACCCGCCGCTTCGTCGCGCTGCGCGTCACGTCATCCTGGATGCCGAACAACCGGCACAGCACTCGTCGGGCGTTCCCGTCCACAGCCGGCACGTCCTTCCCGAAGGCCAGCGAAGCTATGGCCCCTGCGGTGTAGGGACCCACCCCGGGCAGTCTCTTCAGACCCTCATACGTATCCGGCAATTCGCCCCCGTTCGCACTCATCAAGTCCTCAGCGGTCTGATGGAGCCGATGAGCCCGGGCGTAGTAGCCCAGTCCCTCCCACACCCGCAGCACGTCCTCCCGCGAGGCGTCGGATAGGGCTTCCACGCTTGGAAACCGGTCGACGAAGCGTTCGAAATAGGGAATAACCGTGTCCACCTGCGTCTGCTGGAGCATGATCTCCGCGACCCAGACGCGGTACGGGGTGCGGTTTCGACGCCACGGGAGGTCGCGAGCAGAGACAGCGAACCATGCCAGTAACAGCTCGACGACCTGCGTGCAGAACCGCCGGTCTGGGGCCTGAAGGCCGTCCTCTTCCATCGCTGTCTGGTTTCCCTTCATTTCCACAAGCAACTATACCGAGCTCCACGCAGAGGACAAGTCGACGGTCAGCGACCACTCCCCATCGTTCCTCTGAAGCCGACGCCGCACATCGTCCAGTGCGACGAGGGAGCAGGCCCGGAAGCAGGGGGCTGTCGGTGACATGAGGCGCGTTGTCGCGCCCGCGATCTCCACTCCATCTACCCTGCCGGCGTCGGAGCGATATTGTGCAACCCCACGACATCTGCTATGATTGGCCGCGAGGGAGATTGCATGAGAATCGCGATTATGTCCGACACCCACGACAACTGGGGCGCGTTGAAGCGCAGCCTCCAGATCCTGGAGAGGGAGGGAATTGCCCTGCTGCTCCACTGCGGCGACCTCTGCAGCCCGGAGGTCCTGAGAGCACTCCCCGCTTTCGACGTCTACGTGGCCCGCGGCAATATGGACCGTCACGTTGACCTGGAAGCGACAGCTCGCGATGCGATCGGGCCCGGTAGATTCGCCGATCGCCACGAGCTGACGTTGGGCGGTGTTTCTGCCCTGCTGACACATGGTCACCGTGAAGGTGAGCTGCGCCAACGAATCAACTCAGGGAACTACGCTTACGTCTTTCACGGCCACACGCATCGGCAGCGCGACGAGCAAGTCGGGGCGACGCGCGTGATCAACCCTGGCGCGATCGGCGTTTCCCGTTTGGAGCGGCAGTCCTTCTGCATCCTCGATGTCGCAGCGGATGAAGCAACTTTCATCACGATCTGAGCGAGCTCAGCCATGAGCACGCCAGCCGCAGATCTGGTCCTTGGCAGGCGCCTCCTCTGGTAGGCACGCTGCCCGATACACAACTCCGTGAGGTAATAGACCCTATGAGCGACAAGGTCTTTCGCTTCTCGACCACTGTGGACGTCCGCTGGCGCGACCTGGATGCCCTGAACCACGTCAACAACGCGGTCTACTTCACATATATGGAGCAGGCCCGTGTCGGCTACCTGCGCGAGCTCGGGCTTGTGGAGGAAGTCCCCGCCGCCATCGGATTCATCTTGGCCGAGGCAAGCTGTACGTTCAAGTCGCCGCTAAGACTGGGTGAGCGGGTCACCGTCCGCATCCGGGTGAGTAGCCTGGGCCGTTCCAGCTTCGTGTTCAACTATCGGCTGGAGGGAGAGGACGGACGCCTGGCGGCGGAGGCCCGTACGACGCAGGTGTGCTACGATTATGACCAAGAGCGCGCGATTCCCCTCTCCCAACCGTGGCGCCAAGCGATCGCGGCCTTCGAGCCGGGGCTTCCCCGTCCAGAATGATTGCTGTGACAAGGAGATTGATCAATGACTTCACAACGACTAGAGGCATGCCAGCTGCGCCAAGCCTGTGACCCGACGGAGTTCGATTTCGAGACCACGGAGGAGCTGGAGGACCTGAGCGATATCATCGGGCAGGATCGGGCTCTGGGCGCCGTTCGGTTCGGAATAGGAATTGAGCGGGCCGGCTACAACCTCTATGCGTTGGGGCCGAGCGGTACTGGAAAGCGCACCACAATCATGCAGTTTCTCCAGGGTAGAGCTGCCACCGAGCCAGTGCCCTCCGACTGGTGCTACGTCAACAACTTCGAGGACACACCGAAGCCAGACACATTGGAGCTCCCACCAGGCAGGGGTACCGAGCTGCGGGAGGCCATGGAGCAATTGGTCGAGGAGTTACGCAGGGTCATACCAACCGCCTTCGAAAGCGAGGACTACCAGACGCGGCGCCAGGAACTACAGGAAGAATTTCAGGAGAGGCAGGAGGAAGCGCTCAACGAGATTCAGTCCAAGGCGAAAGAACGGGGGATCGCTCTGATCCGTACCCCGGTCGGGCTGGCCTTCGCCCCCGTCGAGGAGGGCGAGGTCGTGAGCCCCGATGAGTTCCAGAAGCTGCCGGACGAGAAACGGGAACGAGTGCGGGAGGACATCGCGGAGTTACAGGAAGAGCTCCAGGAGACGATGCGCCAGGCCAGGCAGTGGGAGCGGGATGCACGGGCCAAGGTCAAGGAGCTGGATCGACAGGTGGCCATGCTTGCCGTAGGGCACCGGATTGACGAGCTCAAGGAGGCCTATAGGGATCTTGAGCCGGTGGTCGCCTACCTGGAGGCCGTCAAGAACGACGTGGTTGAGAATGTGGAGGACTTCCGGCAAACGGGCGAGCAGGAGGCGGAGGCGGTCCTGGGCCTGCCGACACAGGCCCTCGCAAAGGCAAAGTATCGGCGCTACCAGGTCAACGTGCTGGTGGATCACAGCGAGTCCGAGGGAGCCCCGGTGGTTTACGAGGAGCATCCCACTTATAACAACCTCATCGGGCGCATCGAGCATATCGCTCAGATGGGTGCTCTGGTCACCGACTTCAACCTCATCAAGCCTGGGGCGCTCCATCGAGCAAATGGCGGCTACCTGTTGATCGACGCCCGGGAGCTCCTGACGCAGCCTTACGCCTGGGAGGGCCTGAAGCGCGTGCTCCGCGCCGGGCAGATACGCATTGAGTCTTTGAGCCAAGCTCTGAGCCTGGTGAGCACCGTTTCCTTGGAGCCAGAGCCCATACCCCTCCAGGTGAAGATCGTGTTGATCGGTGAACGGCTGCTCTACTACCTCTTGAATGAATATGATCCCGACTTCAACGAGCTTTTCCGGGTGGAGGCCGACTTCGACGACCAGATGCCGCGGACGCCGGAGAGCGATCGGGCTTACGCGCGGCTCATCGCCACCGTGGCGCGCCGCGAGCAACTCCGTCCCTTCCATCGTGCTGCCGTGGCGCGGGTCATTGAGCGGAGCAGCCGCATCGTGGGGGACACGAAGAAGCTATCTACCCACCTGTTGAGTGTCGCCAAGCTACTACAGGAGGCCGATTACTGGGCAGGCGAGGCAGGTAACGGAGTGGTCAAGGTCACGGATGTGCAGCGAGCTATCGAGGAGCAGATCCACCGTGCGGACCGACTGCGTGAGCGCACGCACGAGCACATTCAGCGGGGCATGATCCTCATCGATACGGATGGGGAGAGGATGGGACAGGTCAATGGTTTGAGCGTCATCGCCCTGGGCAACTACGCTTTTGGACGCCCCAGCCGCATTACCGCACGCACCCGGCTGGGCAAGGGAGACGTGGTGGATATCGAGCGTGAGGTGGAGCTCGGTGGCCCCATTCACTCCAAGGGCGTGCTGATCCTCTCCAGCTATCTGGGCGCGCGATATGCACCGGAGCATCCGTTGTCGCTGTCGGCCAGCCTCGTGTTCGAGCAATCCTATGCCGGCGTCGAGGGTGACAGCGCATCCCTGGCGGAGCTGTGCGCCCTCTTGTCGGATCTGGCCCAGGCGCCCATCAGGCAATCATTTGCCGTCACGGGATCCGTCAATCAGCACGGCGAGGTACAGCCCATCGGTGGGGTCAACGAGAAGATCGAGGGCTTCTTCGACGCGTGTCAGGCAAAGGGGCTCACCGGCGAGCAGGGCGTGCTGATTCCGGCCTCGAACGTGGAGCACTTAATGCTGCCCGACGAGGTTGTCGAGGTTGTGGAAAGGGGAGAGTTCCACATCCACGCTGTGACGACAGTGGACGAGGCCATCGAACTCCTCACGCAGCTTCCAGCGGGTGAGCGGGATGAAACTGGGGCGTTTCCGGCGGGGAGCATCAATCAGCGAGTTGAAGCCCGCCTCATCGAACTGGCGGAGAAGCACCGGGAATTCTCTGAGGGGCAGGAAAGCTCGTCGGAGCAGTGCGAAGCCGAGTCGAGCGGCGACGAGTGACCAGTAGAGGCACCGATGATGGATGAGCAGAGGGACGAACGGCCCATTCAACGGATCTTGATCGGGCTGGATGCGTCCCATCACAGTTTGGCAGCCCTCCGCGCCGCAGCCGAGCTCGCGACCAGCCTCCAAGCAGAGTTGGTGGGGCTCTTCGTCGAGGATGTCAACCTGCTGCGTGTGGCGGAGCTCCAAGTAGGATGGGAGCTGCAGTTCCCTTTTGCCGTAGGAGCTCGCTTGAACCCTGACCGCATGGAGCGTCAGCTCCGAGCCCAGGCGCAACTTGCAGAGGAGGCGCTCGGAGCGATCTGCAAACGACGGCACATCGAATGGTCATTCCGCGTCGTGCAGGGGCAGGTGTCGCAGCAACTGCTAGAGGAAGCGACAAGGGCGGACCTGCTCTGTCTGGGCAGGGCGAGCCGTCCGGTGATGCATCGCTCCACTGTGGGCTCAACCACGGAGGCCGCGGCTATGCGAGCGCCGCACTCCGTACTCGTCGTCCCGCGCGACGTGCAGATCCGGCCGCCGGTGGTGGTTCTCTACGAGGGCCGTCCTGACAAGAGGCAAGCCCTGTTGGTGGCGGCCCAATTGGCTCAGCATAAAGGCGGGTTTCTGTCTGTCCTCGTCCCACCTTCTGCGCCCGGGACATCCAAGGAGATCCAAGAGAGCGTCACCGAGCAACTCGACGTCGAGGAGCTCTTGATACGGTACCGGGAGCTCGTCGGATCAGGCGTCGTCTCCTTGGTCCACGCTATTCAGTCAGAGGGAGCTGGCCTTCTGGTCATGGAGAAGGACTTCCTGCCGCCGGAGAGCCTCAAAGAACTCCTGGATGCGCTCTCCTGCCCGACCCTGCTGATGAGCTAGCGGCAGCACCCCGGCATCCGTTCTCCATTGCCTTGCCCCTACTGGGGCTGCGCCACACCTCCATCCTCACCAGAGAAAAAAGGCCCCCACACTCCCGAGAGAGCACAGGGGCTCGTCAGCAACGATCCCATACGACGCTATGCCTCGTCCGCGGGCCGTTCCCTGACTCTGGGCTCCACGTCGACGATGGTGGCTCCCTCTTCCTCTTTCTCTTGCTTCGCGTCCTTCGGTGGTTCGATCATCGGGGGCTCAATGTCGCCCTGCATCGTCGTCTTCCCGCGAAGATAGGCGCCCTCATTCAACAGCAGCGAATTGACCGCCAGATTCCCCCAGACGCGACCGTTCTCCAGAATCTCGACCTTATTGGCATCAATATCGCCCTTTACACCGCCCGAGATGGAGATATTGTGGGCAGAGATGTCCGCAATCACCTTGGCGCCCTCTCCGATGATCAAGTTGCCCGTCACGTCAATCGTGCCCTCGAAGACGCCCTCAATCCTGGCTCCTCCATCGGACTGGATGTCCCCTCGGAAGTGCGCGTTCGGGCCGATCACCGTCTCAATCTCCACAGCCCTGCCGGTTATCGTCCTTGACGGTTTGTCTTCCTTCTTACCTTTTCCGAACAAGTCTCCCTCCTTGGTTCAAGCTGGCCAATGGTCTGCAGCGCAATGGTACACTACCTGTATCTAGCTGTCAAACCGCATCGGCAATCGCTAGGCGGCGAGCCTTCGCCAGCGCTTGCTCCTCCTCGATAGCCAGTGTCCGGGAGGAGGTCCAACCTTCCACCGGCTTGGCATAGACTCGGGTCGCCTCGCGCCCGTAGAGCGCCGAGACGACAACGCCATCCCCTTCAGCGTCCACCATGGCCAGCGAGAAGCTCTGGTCGCCACCGGTGTCCTCAAAGGCACTGTAACGCACGAAGCCGAGGCCCTGCACACAGCGCAACAGGGACGCATCCATCTCCGTCACCCGCAACACAAGCCGCTCCGTGCGTGCGTTGACCTGAGAAAACCGAGCGGCAAGGCGCTCCAGCGCCGCTGCAAAACCAGCCTCATCCCCCTCGCCGCTCAAGAGCCCCTCGTAGCGCTGCTCGAGGCGGCGCAAGCGCGTGTGCATATCATAAAGCCACACAGCACCCACCACGAATAGCAAACTCAACGCTATCGAGAGAATCAACAAAGCAATCTCCATGATGCCCCGTCCTCCTACTCCACACGCACCGGGCCCAGAATCACCCGGTCACCGGCCAGGTCCCCCGACGGGCCCACCACGGGCCATCGCCGCTGAGACGTCATGCCATACATCCCCACCTCAAGTCGATAGTCGCCAGACGGCAGATTCGCCGGAACGGTGAGCCGGTAGGGATCGATATACGTCTGTCCCGAGAGCCACTTCGGAAACCAGAGATAGGTGGGTGCCGAGCCTCCCAGCGGCGTGTAGTCCCAACCCGCCACTGGCCTCTCAGCCGCGTCGATCAAGTGAATGAAGACCGTGGCGCTGTCGCGAGGAGAGACCAGAGCCCGCCATACGAGTGCGAGGTGAAGCGACCCCCCTGCCCGCACGGGGACTGGCTCCTCCCAGAAAGCGGATCGGGAGCGCCATCCGCTGCGAACCCGCGCCCCCGTCAGTGCCACCTGGTTGTCCAGATTCGCGAGCGCGGCTGTCACTATCCGCTCCGATGGCGCGTCATCGTTGGCTAGAACCGAGACGGTATCCAGCTCGGTCGTCGTTCCACCACTGGAGAGGGTAAGCTCCGGCCGCCCCCCTGTCAGATCGGCGTACCCAAGCCACAGCGGGTAGTCTCCGGGCGGCAGATCAAAGGGCACCAGCAACTCGTACCGCTCCACCACGATCTCGCCGGGCTCCCACTCCGTCGTTAGCAGGCGGCTATCCGTCGTCCAGCGATCCTCCACCGGGCCAAGCCGTGCGAACGGCATCCATATCCCCATCAAGGGCTTCTCGATGCGCTGATACAGCGTCAGCGCCACGGGCTCACCGGCGCGCACCGTCGTCCTCGGCAGGTCGTAGCCCAGGATCTGCACGCGATCGTCGACCCACACCTCCAGCTTCTGCGACGGACTCGCCTCCTTCACAGGCGGGACCTCAACCCGATAGAAGCTGCCCTCGGGCACCAGGCGGAAGCCAGCGCGACGTACGGCAGGCCGAAAATCCGGCAGGTAGATGGACCCCTCCTCGACGTAGGACGAGACCACGTCTGCCCAGGGAGTCGCAGTGGAGACATAATTGAGCTCCACGTCCCTCTGGTCCAGTGGCTCGCCCTGCGTGTAGGTGTGCACCCAGATGGGCGTCAGATACTCCCACGCAGCGAGTAAGGCTGCTCCCTCCCGCAGTCCAACGAACCGTTGGTGGACCGCGTCAACCCACTCCTCCGCCGCTGTGAAATCGCGCAGCGAGATGCCTCGGGAGAGGTTTTGCCCCGCCCGCACCGCAACCCAAGGTAGAAGCGCCACAATCAACAGCATGTGCCAGGCTAGGACCCCGCGCCCGCTCCCTTGAGTATCTCTGCGCCGCTGAAAGCCGACGGCTTTCCAGATCCACGCCGCCAGGACGTAGACACCGACCCCCGCCAACGCGGCCAGCGCGCAGAAGGGTAAAAGCAGATAGGCCATCACGTCCTGAACCGTGTTGAGCGTGAAGACGAGATGTCCCAGTACAAATGTCCCTAACAGCAGCGCCGCGGGGGGTACCCGGCGGATCAGGATCGTTAAGCCCACCGGCATCAGCGCGATCACAGGCAGCAGAAACTGCAGCCGCAGGAGAGACCAGAAAACCAGTGCACGATGCGGCTGGTCGGCCAGCCCGAAGTGGAACAGATTGACCCGCAGCCCACGGGCGGTGAGATGCCGGAGGAACCCGTCCCAGGTGTCCATATCCGTGGGCCCAAAGGGTGCAGTTGGGCTGCGCAGCGGGTAGTAAAGGAACGGGCCTAGACCCAGCAACAAACAACCTACCAGCAGCGCGAGGGTCTTGCCGTCAAGCAGGATCCGCGGCCTGACGGAAAGGACAAACAGCCCATAGGCGGGCAGACCCATCAGCAAAATCGGATGATGGGTGATGGCCAGGCCTAGCGTCACGGCGAAGACGCCCAGCCAAGCATCGCGGCCAGTGCGCCACCATCGTACCAGCAACCAGAGATGCGTGACGCCCAGCGCGGCGCTGAGGATATGGGCATTGGCGTGAATCGCGTGCTGCCACAGATCGGGCGCAGCAGCCAGCGCCAAAGCAGCGAAGAGAGGCACGAGCACACCACCGCAGCAATCCCCGGCCTCGCAACCAGCCAGGCTATGACCTGACGCGTTCCCAGCCCGCTGGATCGCCAGTTGCACATCGCGCACCAAGAGATAGACTGCCGTGACAGCCCACGCACCCACAGCTGCAGAGAACAGATTGGTCCTCAGCGCGACCGTGCCCACGGGCACGCCAACCTGCCACAGCTTGGCCAGCAGGATATAGAAGGCGTAACCCGGCGGATGGGCAATCCCCAGGATCGCGGGGACAAACTGATACTCCGACGGATCGCCGAACAGCGTACCGGGGGCAACAGTGCTCGCGTAGAGGGCGAAGACCGCCAGGAAGAGCAGCACCGGAACCAGCGCCTTCAGCTTCAGCCCGCCGGCCCGGGAGCTCCCCTGAGCCACCACTGGCCCGCTACCCACCATTGACGCATCCCACTTTGGAAGGCAACGTCAAGCATGTCACAACCGCCGACAGTATGATCAACTCACCATCCCTTGACTACATCGTGTGTGAGACAAAGCCAAATCCAGCATCTGCAGAGCGACTCACCTCGCCCACATTCGAAGCCAGAATCAGGCCGAAGCGCCTGCCACAAGTCCAGGTCAGCGGCAGTCCCTCCTCCGAGCGCTCGAGCACCTCACCGCGAGGGTATGTACCCCTGCTGCTCAAGATAACTCACCACGTGAGCGACACTCTCCTCCACCGTCTCCTCCGCTGTGCGGCACACGATCTCCGGGTTCTCAGGGGACTCGTAGGGATCAGAGACACCGGTGAAGTTGTCGATCTCCCCGGCGAAGGCCTGCTCGTACAGACCCTTTACGTCGCGCTCCGCACACACTTCCAGCGGGCAGTCGACGAATACCTCGATGAATGGTGCCCCCTCCTCGATCTGCCGGCGAGTGCGCGCTCTGCGCTCTCGATAGGGCGAGATGAAGGAGCAGATGACAGCCACACCATTCCGCGAGAGCAGCTTCGCCACAAACGTCACCCGCTTGATGTTCTCATCGCGATCCTCCTTCGTGAACCCCAGATCACTCGTGAGGTGCTCACGGACGATGTCACCGTCAAGTCGCTCCACACGCAGGCCGCGATCGCGCAATGCCTCCGCTAGAGGCTCGGCGATGGCCGTCTTCCCGGACCCGGATAGACCCGTAAGCCAAACTGTAAAACCCATCTGCTCAGACAACGCTGAAGTAGCTCCTTCCAGTCACACACAGAAAATCGTCCCATAGTGGGGCACTATAGAGCCGCTCCGCAGTCATTTGCTGCTGCATCCCAAGGCCCTCGACGGCACCCATTCAGACCAGTGAAGTCGACGGGCCCGCCAGACTCTCCGACCGGCACCTCCCTCCGCTCCCCGATCTGAGGGCCATCATTCACAGACAGCTGCACGAGGAGCGAGGCGTCGTGCTCAAGCAAAGCGCCGCGTCACCACGGTAATCACGCCAGCCGCAACGGGCCGATGACAACCCGAAGATCGTCCTCACTGATGGCACCACGGCGCAGCAGCATAGGAGGTGACACGGAGCAGTCCAAAATGGTTGACGCTACCCCCACGCGGCATGCCCCTCCGTCGATGACAAGGGGAATCCGCCCACCCAGCTGATCGACCACATCCTCCGCCGTCACCGGGTTCGGGCCACCAGAGATATTGGCGCTCGTCACGGCGAGAACGCCGCCGGCCCTGCGCATCAAGTCTCGGGCGAGCTCAAGATCCGGTACGCGCACAGCCACAGTAGGACGGCGACTGATCACCTCGGGAATCGCAGCCTTTTTCGGGAGCACCAGCGTCAGCCCACCGGGCCAGTAGCGCTCGGGCAGCCGCTGGCAGGGCTCTGGGAGCGTGGCGACCCGGGTGAGATGTTCGGCGTCGGAGAGCAACAGGGGTATGGGCAACGCCTCCGGTCGCTCCTTAACCTGATAGATCCGCCGCACCGCATCCTCCTCCCAGGGACTGGCAGCCACGCCATAGACCGTGTCGGTCGGGAACGCAACCAGACCTCCAGACCTGAGGATCCTCAGGGCCCGCCGCCGGCCAGCCGCACTATCGGCTGGGACGATGTCCGTTTTCATGATCGTCATTCATCACGGCCAATCACAACAAACACGGCCGCCGCGAGCGGCGAGGCGCCCGTGGCGGCGCGGGGTTCTGCACTACCGGTTCGTTCAGCACGGAAAGTATAGCACGCCTGTCCGCGGTGTCAATCTATCCCGCGCTCCAGCGTAGTAGCAGGCTGGGGGAGGGACCTCACCCGGGCTAACACGGCAGTCTCAATCATCACCCAGCTCTCAACAAACCAGCCTGATCATGGTATACTATGTGTAGGGAGTCGAAGGTCATAAGCGAGCTTGGAGAAAGGAGAAACGGGAACCATGAGTCTACTAGGGAACATTATCTGGCTGATATTCGGAGGCTTCTTTGCCGGCCTCGAATACATCATCAGCGGGGTGCTGCTCTGCGTCACGATCGTTGGCATTCCGTTCGGCCTGCAATCAATCAGACTGGGAGTGGCCACCATGGCCCCCTTTGGCAAGCAGGTCGTGGACACGGAGCATCAAGGCTTTCTAAAACTGGTCTTCGACGTGGTCTGGATTCTCCTCTTCGGCTGGGAGATCGCCCTGACACACGTCATCTTCGCCCTGCTGCTGGCTCTGACCATCGTCGGTATACCGTTCGCCAAGCAGCACCTGAAGTTGGTGCCACTGGCCCTCTTTCCCTTCAACATGGACCTGCGTCGCAAGTAGCAGATGGGAGGACGGTGGCCGTCTGCCACCCAACACGTCCGTGAGACGAAGCGGCCGGCGTATCTGACCAGCCCGACACGGGTGCGCAGGACAGAGTCGTGGATCTAGCCTCCGTAGAGTCACTCGGGGACACGGAAGGCTATCGCTCGATGCGCACTCAAAGACAGCTACGTCAACCGGAGGATCATGTGAATGTCCTCCGGCTCGAGGGTGTATAGCTCCTCGTGGACCTCGCCTGCCAGCTGGAACCCCTGGCTGATGTAGAATCCCACGGCCGACTCTGATGGCGTGGCGGACACGTAGAGCTGGTCGGCCCCATCCGCCTCCGCTAGGCTGGCGACGTGGGACGTCAGCCGAGTCGCGATGCCGCGACGTCGGTAGGCTCTGCTGACAAAGAGGGCGTCGAGCTGCGCCATGCGGCTCGTCAACCCGTAGCGAAGCACTGCGAATCCCACGAACGAGCCGCCCTCTTCAAAGGCGCCCAGCATCACCCCGCCGTCGTCCAGCACCGGCCTTATCCGCTCTATCTGAGCCTGGACGCTGAACGCCTCTCCCTGCATCGGCCAGCGGGGGACGCGCCAATCGACGCTCTCCCTCCGCAGCATGCCCCTCTCGTGGACGTACCCCGTGGTCACATGCTCTGTACGATCGATCTCCGCGATCCGCCCAAGCTCCACAGCCTCCATCCGACGAATGGTGATCCCGCTGGTCAGCTTCCCGCTAGCTGAGGTCTCCCGGCCCTGGGTCAACTGCCGGACCCCACCTCGGCCGCCCTTTGCATCTTCGCCAGCATGAAGAACATGCTACCGAACGCAGTGAAGAAAGCGAGGGCGATCTTCGTCACATCCACCACCGGCTCCACACGGACGCCCTCCTCACTGACGCTGATGACAGCCACAGGCCGCCCACTCGCTCCGCCACCCCCACCGCCACCACCCCCTATACCGGTCTCCGATGCCACATCCTCGGGCTGCTCCTCCTGTGGTTCCTCATCCTCAGGTTGCGCTCCTTCAAGCACGACACGTTCGTGAGAGGTCCTGCCGTGGTGTTCAGACGCCCTACGGCCCCCGGGCCCTCTGCCCCGATTGATGGGCGCGGCCCCGCCGCCGAATCCAAAACCAACACCAAGCCCCACAGTCACCTCTGAAGCGGTGATCAATGTCCGGTCCTCCACAGTCACTGGCTCGCCAAAGACGGCGCCAGGCCGCGCAACCGTAAGCAACTTCTCAATCAGCCCGATGGCCTGCTCTTGATTCTGCACCGATGTGGCGTTCAGTTGATCGAAGGTCTTACTCATCTGATGCTCTCCTTTCCGTCATCCATAGAACAAATCCCCCCACGGCAAAGACCAGGGCGATCCCATAGAGGGCTATCTGGATCAACCGCGTGAGGTCGACGACGGGCACATACTGCTCCTCGCCGCCTCGCTCCACGATCACCCCCACAGGGCGGTTCCACACCCAACCTCCCATCGGGCAGCGCACGCTCAGGGCCTGACACTGCGGGGTAGCTGAGACATCATCCACGCGCACTGTCTCGCCCGACGTCCTCTCCCACTTGATTCCGTTCAAGCTCCGTACCATGTACCCTCCAACCGCGTCTTACCTGCTCAATTCTCCCTGACCGCACAACGCCGCGCGGTCAGCCAACCTCCACTACGCCTCGACCGCTTCCTCGGATTCCCCTCTTGCTGAAGAGCCAATCGCATATGTGGAGGGTCCTGGCCCAATGAAAGGAAACCGAATGACCTCGTATCGCACCAACAACCAGATGGCTCCGGCCAGGGCCATCGCGAGAGCTACGACGCGGGAGTAGCTGATCTCCGTTCCCGGCAAGCGGGGTTGATCGGGGCGGAACCACTCCAGCCAGAATCGTCCTGCCCCTTCCAGGATCAGCCATCCAGCAAACAGAGCGCCCGGCTTCAGCTTGCTGGTCAAGCGGCGCGCCAGCCAAAGAAGCAGAGCGGCCGCCAAGAGGTTCCAGACCATCTCGTAGGCAAACGTGGGGTGAAACCGGGTTGCCTCCACCGGATACCTCCCCAGATCGGTCCAGGGGGGGATGCGGTGCGCGCCCTCGATCCTGATCCCCCAGGGCAGATCGGTCGGGGGGCCGTAGAGCTCCTGGTTGATGAAGTTGGCTGGGCGCACGATCGCCTGTCCAATCAGGAGTGCCGGCGCGACAGAATCCAGGAGGAGCCAGAAATCCAGTCCCTTCACCCGGAAGTAGATAAAGGCCGCCAGTCCACCGAAGAGCACCGCCCCGTAGAAATGGAGCCCGCCCTCCCACATCCGGATAATTCGGGTCGGATCATCAAGATAGTAACTGCTCCCACCTAGCGTCACGTTCGCGCAGTACCACAGCCTGGCCCCAATGATCCCCGCTGGAATGGCCCAGATCAGGCCGTCCCACACATACTCAGGATCCTCCCCGTGCCGCCGCACCTCAATAGCAGTGACCCACCCAGCTGCAAAGACACCGAGCGCCATCAATACACCGTACCAGTGAATCGCAATGCCCGTCCCCGGTATCGTGAAAATAATCGGATCGATCATCGACTGCCTCCCTCACTCCAGGTAACCCAAATCGCGCAGCCGCCTCTGAATCGCGGCCTCGTCCACATTGTCTGCCCGTCCAGCATCGACGTCCGGCCTCCGCCCGGCTTCCTGCTCCCGACAGGACGCCAGCCGTTCCACCAGGCGCTGCCTTGCCGCTACGTCGGTCTCACCTTCGAGGCTCTCAAACCCACCGCTTTCCGTGCTCATGAAGAGGAGCTCATCTCCTACCCCTTCAACAGAGATGAGCTTGTGCTCTTCTTCGTACACCGCCCAGTGCGTCGCTCGGCAGTGCAAGTCCTCAATCAGCGCCGGCTTCCGGGATTCCATCACCTGCACCGCGAACCTTGGAGCATACGCCTCGCAGACCACCGGCAACGCTGGCCCATCACCGCCCGTGACGTGCCTCAGACTGAGTTCCCTCGCCGCCAAGCGCTCGCCCGAGACATCCTCATACACGTCCACGCCTCCTGCCTCCAGGAGGGTGTGAAAGAGACGCGTGACCGACACCGACTCTCCGATACGCTCGCCGTCTCGCTGGCCCGGCCAGCGCATCATCAAAGGGACGTGTATCAATTCCTCATAGACGCCAAAGGCATGCCCCATCAACCGGTGCTCACCCAGCATCTCCCCGTGGTCGCCCACAAACACAACGAACGTATCGTCCCGCCGCGCCGGCTGATTCAGCGTCTCCAGAAGCTCGGCTAGCAAGTGGTCTTGATAAGCCACTTCAGCGTCGTACATCTCCCCCAGAACCTGCCGCTCGACTGCGGAGAACGGCTCCTCGGGCGGCGTAAACCAGTCTCCTGCCCGCCGGTTGAAGTCCTCCATGAAATCAGAGGCCTCTCCCCCCTCCGCGTAGCTGGGCGCGAAGGCCTCTGCGTAGGATGCGGGCGGCGTGTAGGGCAAATGCGTCTCCATCAGATTCAGGAACACAAAATAGGGATCATGTCCCTGGCCGTACCTTTGATGCTCGATGAACGCTGCCACGTCGTGGATAGAGCGAGCCGTATCACCCTTGAAGTTAGCGATTCCAGTCCAGATGGGCACCCAGAATGGATCTAGGGCACCTAGAAAGAGCGTAGCGGATCGCGCGAAGGCATTCTGAATCGGCTGAGCAGCGCGGCGCAGCGCACGGCCGACCAGGCGCCAGGCACGACGGACCATCCCATCGGATACCGCACCGCCCACCCCTACCGGGAACGCCCCTCCGTAGTTGTGGAAGGCATCGAACCCCCGTCGCAGCCCGTTGTCGAGCACGCCGACCAATGGATTGTTGCAGAATCCAACAGTCTGATAGCCCTCGACCTGAAGACGCTCGGCCACGGTCTTGAACCGGGGGTGAAGCACGTCATCGGACTGCAGGGTCCAGTGGACACCTGGGGGCTCGCCGCTGAACATCGATGCGTGAGAGGGAATTGTCCATTGCGCAGGAGCGATGGCCCTCTCGAAGAGCATACCTTCCCGGGCAAAAGCGTCCAGGTTGGGAGATGTCCCCCGGGAATACCCATAGCAGCCGAGGCGGTCCCAGCGATGGGTGTCGAGGACCACGAGGACGATGTTCGGCCTATGATTTGTTGAATGCATATCTCTTTCCTGAATCTGCGGCGCCAATCGCGAGTAGAATAGCACAGATGACACCGCTCGTCAATGCTGGTCATAGAGCAAGTACAGTCGGGACAGGATTCGCCGGATGTACCGAGTCTCCTCCCGCGACCTGAAGCCTGCCCCTGCCGATCATCCTGTCGATCCTCTTGAGACACCCAGCCTCCCATGACCCAATCGAACATCGGCCGTCTCGATGCTCTTCACGCGCCGCGATCACTTGGCGAAACCTCTAATTCATGGTACAATCAAAAACGAACGCTGGGGGATCGTCTAATGGTAGGACAGCGGTCTCTGGAACCGTAAGTGGGGGTTCAAATCCTCCTCCCCCAGCCTCCTCATGCACAGTTGCTCCCGTTGTGCGCTGCGCCTCGAAAACCTTGAGCTGAAAACGTGCCGCGGTGTTGAGACCGACCAGGTCCGGACCGGCACATGGCCAAGCGCCGGGCTTCCGCGTCGATCATCCCAGATCCACCTGACAACCCACTGATTTCGCCTGAGGGAAGATCGCATGTCAAGGACAACCACCAAGCTCTCAGCATGGATAGCGCTCTCTCGACCCCCATTCCACACTGTCGGCGTGCTACCCTTCATTCTGGGCAATGTGATCGCGTGGCGCGTCATCGGCACCTTCCGCTGGAGCATCTTCGCTTGGGGCGCGGTGGGCGTCATCGCGGTGATGCTCGCGACCTACTATGCGGGAGAGTACTGGGACTACCGTGAGGACTCGCTCTCGCTGCAACAGGGCGGGAGCCTGTTCGCCGGCGGTTCCCGCGTGGTGCAGCGCGGGCTCCTTCCCCGAGCGACACCCTTCTGGGGTTCGCTGGCCAGCCTGACGATCGCCCTGTTAACAGCTGGCGTATTGTGCCTAGTCTACAGAACAGGCCCGTGGACGCTGGCCATGGGCGCGTTCGGCGTCTTCGGGGGTTTCTTCTATTCCACCCGTCCAATCCGCTGGGTGGAGCGAGGCCTGGGGGAACTGTGGGTTGGGGTCTGCTACAGCTGGCTGCCGGTCGCGGCCGGTTGCTATCTCCAGGTAGGAGAGATCAGCCCAGTCGTCCAGTGGCTTTCGGTCCCCATCGGCTTGACCATCTTCAACGTCGTTCTACTGAATGAGTACCCAGACTACCAGGTGGATCGATCCGTAGGGAAGAAGAACCTCGTGGTGCGTCTGGGACGGACTCGCTCCTCCATCCTCTATGCCCTGCTCAGCGTAGGAAGCTGGGCGGCCGTTTGGGCCTCGATAAACCACGGAGCCCCAGTGCAGGTCCTATGGCTCCACCTCCCCGTGCTGGCTCTATCCGCTCTGCTGGTTCTGTGGGTTGTCTCAGGAAGATGGCGCCGTACACAGGCCCTGGAGAGACTGTGCGGGGCAAACCTGGCCGTCAACCTCGGCACCACTCTGGCTTACATCGTTGCTTTTGCGCTCTAGGTAGACTCCGGGCGTGACCCCCATCGGTCTGGCGCGAGGCTAGCCTCTACGGGCTCGCAGAGCTCCCTCAGTCATGGGCACGGCACCACGCTTCGAACGCCTCTCGCCACCCCTGCTTCTCTAGTTTCGTGCCATCCGGCAGGGTGGCGCCGGCCAACGAGCTCGCGCGTCGCAGTTGCTCGTCCTCCACCAGGGCATCCTTCAAGAGTGCGTCCCGTAAGTCTGCCCCCTCTAGGTTCGCGTCGCGCAAATCCGCCTCGGTCAACTCCGCGCCCCGCAAGTTGGCGTCTCCGAAATCCACCTCCAGCAATCCCGCCTCGTCCATCTCCGCGCGCATCAGGCTCGCCCCTCTGAAGTTGGCGCCTCGCAGGATTGC
>CAZGSX010000041.1:23426-25823 GCA_964528475.1 uncultured Anaerolineales bacterium | reverse complement strand
CACGGTCATATACTCCATCGCGCGGTGACACACCGGCTTGGTAGTCGCTTGCCGCGCGTCGGGGAAGGGTGCACCGGCGGCATTTGACCCTCCTCCCCGTTGATGCTACAATGGTGCTGCGTGGATGCCGTGTTTGATCTCCAATCGCAAGTGCCTTCACAATGCGAACCTACTGGTGGTCTTCGAGGGCGCCGTCGGGGGGGGACCGAGATTGACTGATGTAACGCAGTCACTCGTGGGATTGAGTGCGCCGAGTCTAGTGCGTGGGGACGTTGAGTCGGTGCTCGAGCGGATGCTTAGAGGCAATACTGCGATGCAGTTGCCCATGTCGAGAGTGGTCTCTCGGATGGGCTTTTTTGTTGTCGTCGCACCTCATCTGGTCCACTGACGTGCTCGAGGCGGTGAGCCGTCGTATAGTGGGCATGTGCTATTCTTGAGTCGGTGTACGGTCTCAACAGAGCTCGGGCGTCTCCCGGGCAAAACCCAATGGAGGTAGACGATGGATTTGAACATTGACCTCAATCGTGACATACCGGAACTAGACTGGGAACCATTCCTGGCCTCGCGCACGCAGGTCATGCGGAGCTCAGCGATTCGTGAGCTGCTGAAGTTGACCGAGAAGCCAAACATCATCTCTTTCGCTGGAGGCCTGCCTGCTCCGGACCTTTTTCCCATTCGGGAGGTGGAAGAGGCTTGCCGCTACATCATCCAGGAGGATGGGGCACAGGCCCTGCAGTACAGTGCCACAGAGGGATACTTTCCCCTTAAGGAGTACCTGGCTGAATCGATGCACAAGTACGGTGTTCCAGCGACGCCGGACAACGTGCTGCTGACGAGCGGCTCCCAGCAGGCGCTGGATTTGATCGGGAAGGTGTTTGTCGATCCCGACGATTACGTGCTCACTGGTCGACCGACCTACTTGGGTGCTATTCAGGCCTGGAATGCGTATCAGGCGCGATATCACACCGTGCGACTCGACGATGACGGCATGGTGGTGCATGAGATTGCGCACGCTTACGAGAAGGCCGTGGCCGATTCCGGCAAGCCACCCCGCTTTCTCTACGTGCTGCCCAACTTCCACAACCCGGCCGGAACGACGCTATCTCAGGAGCGTCGCGAGCAGTTGGCGGACGTCGCTAACGACCTGAATCTCCCCGTCGTCGAGGACGATCCCTACGGGCAACTGCGGTACGAGGGTGAAGACCTGCCCCCGGTGTGCACTTACATTCCAGAGAGGACGATCTATCTGGGTACGTTCTCCAAGACATTGGCTCCTGGCCTTCGCCTTGGCTGGATCGTCTGTCCTCAGGTCCTGATGAAGCGCTTCGTGCAGGCAAAGCAGGGCGCGGATCTCCACACCGGTACGTTTGTCCAGTACGTCGCGAACGACATTTGCCAGCGGGGTATCCTCAAACAACACGTCAAGATGCTGCGAGAGGTCTACAGAGAGCGCCGGAACACCATGCTTGATGCTCTGAGCGAGTTCTGGCCAGAAGGAAGTAGCTGGACTTATCCTGAAGGAGGGCTCTTCCTCTGGGCCCAGGTCCCAGAGCAGATTGACACGCTGGAGTTCTTCGAGCAGGCCGTGGAGGAGGAGGTGGCGTACGTTCCCGGGGTCAACTTCTATCCCAACGAAGATGGCGGATTCAATGCCATGCGGCTCAATTTCTCCTATAGCCCGCCCGACACCATCGTTGAGGGCATTCGACGCCTCGGGGTGGCCCTGAAGAAGACATTGAATCGCTGATCGAAGCTGACCACGATCCAGGGAGAGGGCAGGGACGCAGCCGCCTGTGGGTGTTTCTACGCCGGAGCTGAGGGCCGCTGGGCTTCCTTCTGAAAAAAGCGCTCCAGAATGGTTGTGAGTTCGTCCATTCGCTGGTAGGACTGGCACTCGATACCTCGATTGCCTGCCAGGAGCGCCGAGATCCGCCGTCCAGAGCGGGGGCGGTGGAGGCACAGCACGCGCTTGCCCAGCATCTCCGCACGCGCGATCTCGTAACCAACGCCGTGACTGGGGACTGTCACCTCCGCGACGAGGGTGTCAGCTTGGTCAAGCCATCTCATATCTCGCCGGTAGATCGCTGCATCTGAGAGGCCGGCCTCGTTGAGGTTCTTGTCCCCGACATGCTCCGTTAGCACCAGACCGTGCTGTCGCAGCAGGTCGATAATGCATCCGTACAGGTCGACGTCCTGGCGTCCGCCTCGGATCGATCCAGCGAAGTAGATGATCACCCTGACTCCTTCCCCTCAGCCTAGCGCTCGATTGCGATCCCGGAGTGGATCATACCCGTTCCGTGCTCTGTGGTCAAGGGCTTTCCGAGACGATCGAGCACAATCTCTTGGTACGTTGCCAGCGGTGCCTGCTGTCACCGCTACTGCGAAGTCTCGGCACCA
>CAZGSX010000041.1:0-23326 GCA_964528475.1 uncultured Anaerolineales bacterium | reverse complement strand
TTGGTACGTTGCCAGCGGTGCCTGCTGTCACCGCTACTGCGAAGTCTCGGCACCATTCCCTCCGGAGCGGAGCCAGCTGTCAGCCATGCGGTCTCTTGCGTGTGGTTTCCGATTGCTCGAACGCCCCTTCGTCTCCTTTCGAATCCGATTGGATGCCCGCGGCAGGGAGCCAGCCCTTGCAGTCTTGCTTCAGGGAGCTTCGAGCGAGAAGGAGCGCTTCTTCCTCGCATGGCCTGGTCTTGCGGGGTGTGGGGCTCCGGGTTGGCATCCGTGAGTCTTCTCGCTTGCGATTGCGGCTGGCCTCCGGTACCATTGAACCCTTGCTGACATGATGATGGATAGGACTCTGGCCCGCTGCATCCGCTGGGTGGCGCTCATGTACGTGCTGGCTGCGTGTGCTCCCCCTCCCGATCCTACCTGGGAGCGCCTCCAGGAGACGGGAGTACTGCGCGTCGGCATGGATGCCAGCTATCCGCCCTTCGAGAGTATTGCGGCGGATGGAACCCTGGTTGGTCTCGACGTCGATATCGCGCGCGAGATCAGTAACCAGCTTGGCTTAGAACCCGAGTTCTTGCCCAATCTTCCCTATGACGGACTTTACGATGCGCTGCGGGCGGAGCGCGTCGACATCGTGATTTCCGCACTGCCCATTGATCCGTCCCGTAGGGAGGACTATGCTTACTCGGAGCCCTATTTCTATGCTGGGCATGTCCTTGTCGCGCGGCTCCAGTGGGATTCTGTGCAATCCGTGGCCGACCTTGCAGGTCATTCTGTGGGCGTGGTGCTGGGGACCGAGGGAGATCGGGAGGCAAGACGTTGGGCCCGCCGTCTCAGGGATCTGAATCTGCTGCAGTACAACACCGTGGAAGAGGCCTTGAAGGCCCTCCAGGAATCTGAGGCGGACGTGGTAGTCATCGATCGAGTCTCAGCGCTGGGGGCGACTGGCAGCAACACGGACTTGACTATCGTTGGAGAGCCGCTGACGATGGTCCCGTACGCCTGCGCCATGCGACGTGACAGCGTGCGGCTTCTGGACGCCGTCAATCAAGCGCTGAAGGGAATGGAGGACGACAGCACGATGGAGCTCTTGATATCCACCTGGCTCCGCTAGAATGGAGCACCTAGGCCGCGAGCGTGCAAGGGGTAGGCGGCGTGATCACGGACTGGTCGCGTCCCTGAGACGCGAGCTGACAACAGGAGGGAAGCGACCGGTGAAGGCCAAGACGAGGGGACAGTCAGGTCCTGTGACAGACAGCCAGGGATAAACCACGGGATTGAGATCGACCCCAGCCCCAGCACTGGGCGCAGCTAAGGGAGCCTCACGTCGCTCGGGAGGATGGCGCGGTCATCTACGAGGGGGGTCCCGTCACGGTCCACGGCCGGGAGTCGTTGCCTCGTGTCCGGATCGTACCAACCCACCGCCAGCACATATCGGCCGGCGGGAACATCTTCGATCGGAAGCTCCACCACATCGGAGACTACCTCACCGGCCGTCCATTCCCCCGTTGGGTAGACGAAGCTGTGGGGCATGGTATCCACCTGGGAGGCTGGATCTCCTGTCTCTGGATCGGCCAGGTGGACGAAGAACATGTAGTGCTGCTCTGGTGCGGCAAGCGCCTTCCAGTACAGTGTCACGCGCAGATGCTGCTTCGCCGGATGCAGGTCGTATCCTGCCAGCTCGATCGCGCCACCGAAGCGTGCTCCCACACGGTGATCCATTTCGGGGAGCTCCCAGGCTCGATCCCGCTCGCGGATGCGTATGGGCTCGCTGTGGATGTACCGCTCGAGTGCGGCTCCCTCCGCCGTCTTCTTGAGGGCCAGGGAGAGCGTGTACTCACCCGGCGGGGTCGCGGGGGGAATCGACAAGGCCGTCCGGCCGCTGATCCACGCTCCCGAGGGCCACTGCTTAGGGGAGGATCCTGGCGCCAGTGGTTTCGTGGCGTAGATGGATGTCGTGGGCCCATCCAACTGCCACTCGACGACATAATCCTCTGAAGGCTGTGTCCTTGTCCACCAGAAGGCCGTCATCCTCAGGGCCTGTCCCTGCCAGACGCTCTCCGGCACCTGGATCTCGCTCAGCACGAGCTCCTTCCCCAGCTGAGCCACGACTGGAGCATCCTCTCGTCTCGAGACTTCCGTGAGGGCAAGGGTTGTTGTGTACTGACCGACGCTCTGCCACGATGCCACGTCGTAGAGGCTAACGGTCAATTGGTAATCGTCCCCCGGCGGGATACCGTCGTACACACCCGGCGCATGGTGGTCGGAGAGAAGCCGGTCCAGCGGCCACAAACTCGTAGGTAGGAACCCGTGACCCGGTTGGGTGTCGTAGCCGGGACCCTCGCTCTGCCGAAGCCACTCATTGTTGGCCGCATCGGTCAGGCTGAGGCTGAGCCCGTAGTTCGCTGCCACAGGTCTCGTCGCCGACCACTTGAGGTGTATGTGAAGTCGATTGGCGTCCCGCTGCTTGGTCTGGACGTCGTGGAGGCGCAGAGCCCCGTCCGCTAAGGCGGCGCGCACAGGCTCCTCATTGTCTTCGAAGGTCTGACCCACGGTCACCCAGACCGGGCTCAGGTACATGGGCGGGCTGGTGGGGATCTGAAGGAGATGGATGCCCGGAGCCGTGTCACGGGGCACAGATAGTGTTACGTCTGTGCTGTGGGTGATTATGGAAGAGGCACGTCCCGGACTGAAGTCAATCGATGCTTCGGCCACAGCGGGCAGCTCACTGTGTCGCACCGCTGCCGGAGAGACCAGGCGGATCTCCATCGGTCTCTGCGAACCCTCCTTGGTGGTCCTCGCTCCGTCCTCCCTCCAGTTGATGGTTACCTGCAGGGACTCCCCTGGTGCGCTCTGCGCCATGACACCCGACCCCGTCCCCTCATACTCGTAGCTGATCAGAAGCCACCCGTTGAGAGATAGTCCATCTGGATTGTGATGGAGGTAGGGTTTGCTCTCGAAGTCCATCGTTTCACTACAGCCTTGGGCAGCTTCTACCCTCGGGTGGAAGGCAACTATCAGAGATAGGAGTACCGCGAAAGGCACGCAGGCCACTGCCACGAGCCAGGCGGAGCTAGGCCCGTCCAGTCTCTGTTCTCTGTGGTCACTGCCGTTCGCTCGGTTCCTCTCCCCTGCGCGCCGAGACCAGGCGACAGCCGCCCACGTCACCCCCAGGAGTGCCGTGATGAGGGATGTGACCTCTGCCATCAGTCGCAGTGGCGTACGTCCGAGGCGAAGCTCGACGATGTGTTGCCCCGGTGGAACATCCAGGCTCACGTAACCCGAGCCCCTGGCCGGCTTAGCTTGGACCCGAGTCCCGTCCACAACTGCGTACCAGCCTGGCCAGTAGTACAGGGGAAAAGCCGTCTCTGAGCCCTCTGGCCCAGTCTCCAAATACCAGGTCTGTCTGGTGGGCCGGTAGAGGAGCCTCTCAGCATCCAGGAGGGTGCCTTCAACCGGTACGCAACGTGGCGATGCATTGCCCCAGATGTGGCCCGGCCCAGTGTGCGGACGCGGGTCCACCCACTTGGGGAGGTATTCGTGACGAACCGTCGAGCCGATATTGCCGGTGAACAGCTCGTAGAGCTGAAGACGCTCTGTGGTGACATCTTCCTCGGTGATAGCCAGGTACTCCGGCTCAAGCCCCCCAAGCGCGGTCGCCACCAGCAGGGCTGCCACGGGCATCGCGCAGGCCCAGGCGCGCAAGTTCTCATTGGGTGCAACTCTGTAGACCGCGAATCCGGTCAACAGAGCTGCGAACAGCGCCTGTAACGAGAGGAAGCGCCAGGGGAACTGGACCAGAGGTAATAGGGGTAGGCGGTCCCACAGAGGACGGGCGAGAGGCGTCATCAGCCAGGTGCTTATCAGGAAACCGAAAAAGCCGAAGGCCAGCCTCCACGACATCGCAAGTTCGCCCCTGTGTCCTAAGTCGGCATCGCTCCTTGTCTTGCTTCGCCCTGACAGACGGGATTGTGCCCAGGGCACGGCAGCGACCAACGCACCGGTCAGTGCCAGGATCGCCTGCACCAGTCCCATCGCGAAGGGTGACGTTTCCCCCTCGCTCGTTTGGTAGTCGAACACAAGCGCGCGTTGCACCAGGTCAGCGCCACGAAAGTGGTTGCCGTAGAAGAAGTACCCTGTGGTCTGACTATCAAGTTGCACGTAGCCTGTCTCCGCCAGTGCCGGCAACCAGAACCAGGCTGAAAGTAGGAGGGCCAGGAACAACGGGGCCAGCAGAACCAAGCTCCGCCTTCTCGCTGTCCCCCCAGGGCGGTCAGGGCTACTGGGGAGCAATGGCGTGAAGTGCAGTGCGACATATAGGAGCAGGAAGGGGGAGAACATGAGGGCGGAGACGTTGTGCGTGACGATGAGGGCCGCATAGGTTAGAGCAGGAAACAGCGTTCGCCACCCGGATGGCCTGGCGGCGAGCCGATCGAAGCCCCACAGAATCAGGGGATACAGCGCAAAGGCAGCGAACTCCGAAAGGGAGTCACCCCGCACATACACGTTCACCAGGTGAAAGGGGGCCACGGTGTAAGCCACGCTGGCCACCCAGCCGCCTACTCGGCTGCCCAGCAGTTGCTTAGTCCACCAGTATGCCGAGAGAGCCGCAGCTGCCAGGAAGAGTGTCTGGGTCAGCTTGATGGCTGTGAGGATGTCCAGCCCCAGCAAGTTGAAGCCCGCCGCCAGGTGGTACGGGAGCGAGGCGTAGTAGCTGAAGAATGGATAGCCGAATCCGTAGGCGGCATCGGGCATCCATCGAGCCGGGAACACCCCGGCACCAAGGTTGGCGACTAGCTGATGGGTGCGCAGCAACAGAAAGGGGCTGTCTCCACCTGCCCGCGTGTTCAGCAGGCCGGGGCCCCACAGCGGACTCGCTGCCAGGAGCGAAATAAGAAGGAGCGCCGCCGGGGGGATAATCTGCCGCCAGGCGACGCTCCGTGACGCTTTCTTCATCGTTGGGTCCGCCTCCGAGCTGTGGCGAGCTCAGGGGCGACCGACACTAGTAGCGGCGTCGTCTGGTGAGGAAGAAGAGCACAGCGATGGCTCCAGCTAGGATTAGGATCAGAATACCCGCCGCACGGGCCGCGCTCCTTAAAACGGTGCCGAGACGGTCCGTTCCGCTCGTCCCTGTTCCGCTCTCTCCCTCGGAGGGCACTCCGTCACCGGTCTCCGGATCTGCCTCCTCTTCCTCCTCTTCCTCAGTAGCCGCTCGAGCGTTACCAAACTCCAGATCGAGGCTGGTACCCTCAGCTACGGCCACAGCCTGCTCGGCTGAGCTGGTTGCCTGATAGCCCGCTGGCGGCTGCTGCGCCACGCGGTAGGAGCCCCCAGGTAGGTCGGTGAAGCAGTGGGGTTCACTGACCCCATCCGATGTGTACTCCGCCACCACGCCCGACGAAGACGAGAGCGTGAACTCTGCGTTAGGGAGGAGTTCCTCGCTGTCAGGGTCCCGCACCGTATCACCGTTCCGGTCGTGGAAGGCCACCACGCAGACGGATGCCCCCTCTGTCTCTGGCGTCGGCGACGGCAAGGCTTCCTCTCCGCTCTCGGCTGTCGCGGTGGGGGTCTCGGGAACCGGCGTTGCCGTGGGGGCCTCGCTTGGTACCGAGATAACGATCTCCTGACCTGTGCGGATCAGGTTATCGGCGCCGATCGTTCCGGCGTTGAGTTCGCGGAGCTCCTCCACCGACATGTCATACTCCAGCGCGATGCTGCTCAAGGTATCTCCGCTCTCAACTACGTGGACGATCGATCCGTCGGGACGTGGTGTTGACGTCGGAAGCGGCGTAGGTGATGGACCAGGTGTAGCAGTGGGCGGATCCGGCTGTGGCGTAGCAGTGGGCGGCTGGGCCATCTCCAAGGGTTCCAACCTCAAAGCATCCATAAAGATGCCGTTGTTATCCAGTCCCCATTTGGTGTCGAACTCCACAAACACTCGCATTTCCGGGTTGGTGGCGACGAACGAGAACTGCAGCGTCGTCCGCGAAAGATAAAAGGGCGAGGTGTTCTGAGCGTTCGCCCACTGACTGAAGTTGATGGCGCTCGCGTCCCGCCAATTGACGCCAGCTGGTCCGGCACCGAGCCGAACCTGCGCTGCGTGTGGATCATTCGGGGGAATCTTGCCACCGTCCCAGATAAACGTGTCCACATAGACTGGAACTACAAACCGGTACTCACGACCCACCTCAAGACCGCCCACGTCCTGCGAAATCGCGATGTGGATGGGAGCCTTGGCCCAGAACATCTTCAGTGTGTAATCGCCATCCCAGAAATAGAGACTATGCTCGTCCGGGGGAACCTGAATTCTGGGTAAGACTCGGGTCTCAGGACGGGCGGTGACGTTGTTGGCGTCGCCGGCCGCTTCCCCCTCTGTCCAATGCAGTCTCCAATCGTTAGGACACTGCTGGGTGCCGCTCACGTCGTACCAGCCCTGCTCAAATCCCCCGTTCCTAAGCAGATTCTCTTGGGCGAACATCTCAGCAGGGGAAACTGCGAGCATCAGCGTTGCAACGATGCCTAAGACCAAAAAGCCTCTTGATATGAGCTCTATGTCCTGTCTAGTCACTTTCGTCCTCCTCAATCGAATTCTCTAGTGGGAGATCTGCCCCTCAATGCCTTGCACCATGCAAACCGGCCCTGGCGCCATGGTGTCGCTGAGTCTATGCCAGGCCAAAATGGCTCGATTAACCCCACTCGGGCCGTGATTCTAGCACATTCGACCAAAAGCACAAAGCCGGTCTAGGTCCCGCCCCAGCGTCGCTTCACCTTTACCCCTCCCACTCCCATAGCCAGCAGCAGGCTGTCACACAGCCAGAGCAACGGCAGGTTTCTGGCGTTTCTGAACACCTGGCCCAGCAGGTAGGAGGCGTTGCTCGGTTTGGCGATCATCGGGTCTAGCTGGTTGAGGTCAAGCCCGTAGTTGTATGAGAAGCCAACGTGTAGGAAAATGTTGCAGACAGAAAGGAAGAGGGTCCCGTAGATCAGGAGATAGGCTCCCGCTTGCCAGGCGGGTCGGTCACCCCAGGCTGTTACCTTCTCCAACCAGAAAGCGAGGGGAATGCACCACAGAGCTAGGAAAGGGACCAGGTAGCGGCCGTCGGCGGTGAACCCGTGGAAGGTGCGGTGTTTTGAGAACAGCAGGAGATACGTGACGAACAGCCCGAGGGTGAGGAACGATATGCGTCGACTGCGGCGTACGTAGGCTTCCAATCCCAACACTGAGAGTAACAGCGCCGGGGACAGGAGGAAGAGTCCCTGATTGAAGCATGTGGGGTTACACCAGCCCCCGCCCTCTCCCCAGATCAGCATAGCGCGCAAGCCTCGAAGCACCGGGAAATTGAAGGTCTCTGTGACCTGACCGGCCCACGGGTAGTTGACAGCATAGTCGTAGGACAAGGAAAACGGGCCACCGAAGTTGACTGTGTTGTAGTAGGCGAGAAATCCAGCTGGCAGGAGCCCTCCCAGGCCGAACCAGAGCAGCCCCTTCACGCGGTCCGAGAGCGAATGACGCGACAGGAGGATGTACAGTCCCATGGCTGCGACCAGGATACTGTTGGAGTACTCCACGAGCACGGCCAAGCCGACGACAAAGCCAAGGGTCAATATCCATCCGCGGCGCAGTTTGGAATCACGGGCCAGGCGAGTGGCAATGTAGATAGAGAGCACGACCAAGAACGCCGAAGGTGCGTGGGAGAAGAGCACACTGCTGTACTTCCAGTGCGTCGTGCCAGTCCCCAGGACGACACTGGTCGTCAGGGCGCTGAACGTGGACACTTCGAGTGTACGCAGCACGAGGTAGAGCAGTACGACCGTAGCGGCGCCCGTCCAGGCGGGGACCAACATGACGTACAGCAGACGCGGATTCTCCGGATCGTGGCGCGACGGGAGTTGACTCAACGGGTTGGGCAGCCATCCGCCCACCTGATAGGCGACGGAGGCGATGAGAGCTGTCCCTGGTGGTCGATCGCTGAACAGGGTGTCGCCTCTAACGGCGATGTCATTGCCCTCGGCGTATTCATCGTAGCTCTCGATCGCGAATCGCCCTTCGTCGGCAATAGCGCGGGTCAGCGCATAGTGGCTGCCATCGTTGCTGCACGTAATTCCCGAGGCCGTGGCGAAGTACAGACTAGAGAAGATCAGGAAGAGCACGATGCACAACGTCCGATCGGTTCGCGTCATCGGGTCACCAGTCCGTGGGCAAATAGAGCATGTCACCCAGGGGTGCGCCCGAGGGGCCGGTCACCGCCAGACGATCCAGGGCTGGCCAGGCGTAGAGACCGACGGCGATCCGATCTGGTCCCGGCTCTCTGTCGGGGGCGGTCAGCGTACGGACATCAACCACTTCGTCTCCCGCTCGCCAGAAGTGTGTAGGATAATACCCCTCGCCAGGCTGAGCGTCGTTCTGCGCCAACAGGCTCTCCCCGGTGCATCCCTCGTGGCAGAGGTACACGAAGGCCGTATAGGCGACATCCGGTGCTCCTCGTGCCCTCCACACCAACTGGACGCTCCAGGCGTCGGCGTCTCTTTCTACATCGAAGTCAATGAGTTCAATCGACTTGCCAAAGCGGGCCATAGGCGCCGAGGATTGCTCTTCAAGTGGCTGAGTGACGCGGTAGGAGACGTATGCCGGGTAAGCGTCCTCCTCGAGATCACCGCGCGCTAGCGGACCGCCGTGTGCCTCGACGCGCGCCGGCTGGGGGAGAGCCCTCAGGTGCCGTTGCAGGTCGCCGTATGGCCACAGGAGGAGAAGAGACTCGTCGCCAATCACCAGAGAGACGGGATCATCTGGAGGGAATATGATCAAAGCCTCCTGATCCGGAACCAGAAATGGGAGGCTCTCCCACGCTTCCCATAACCTGCGATCCAGGTAGACGCGGTCCTCGGAATCAACAGGATTGTCGGATGCGCTCAGCCCTTCTCCGTCCCAGCCGACACCGGTGAAGCGGTTGATCTCCGCGGCCAGATCGGTTGCAGCAGACTCGAAGGCATAGGCTGTCTTCGGGCTGGCTGCATAGTGCAGAAAGTAGTCCCGTACCGTCGACCCCAGGCTCAGCGCCATGATCAGGCAGAGGGTGGTCGATGCCCACATCGGTCTGTTCCGACGGTTCCACGCGACGAGGCCGCTCTCCAGGCCAAGGGCAGGGAGCACCACGAGGGGAGGGAGCACGCCTACAGCTCGCAGGAAGTGTGGGGCGTCAGCGGCGGCCACCGTGGGGACGAGCATGGCCACCACCCAGACCAGAATCAGGGCTGAACCAGGCTCGCCTTGCTTGGCTCGATGGCCAGCTTGGATGGTGCCCAGGATCATAGCGATGCCCAGCAGCGGGCCAAAAACGGGACGACCCGGCACGTTATGGCGCGGAATGGTGTCGCCGCGAACGAAGAACATTCCTGCAGTATTGGCCAGATGACGGGCCAGAGTACCCCAGAGATCACCCCCGTGTACGGCATGGTTCAGAATTGATACCTGACTCGGTCTTCCCATAACGGTGTCCCAATGGTGAGTGGCATATGCTCCCAGCGGGATCAACGTCGCCAGCGCTCCGAGAGTCAGATAGAGCACACCCGGCCACAGACGCTTGCCCATGCCGCGGATCACAAACCATCCTCCAAAGCCCAGCAGAGCCATGGGCGTGAATCGAGCCGCCACGTAGGTATAGAAGAGCAATCCGTACAGGATTCCACTCAACAACCAAAGCGTCGGGGACTTCGAGCGCCTGGCTCGTCCCAGGACGGCCAAAAAACAGGCGATCCCGAGGGGAAGCATCACGGCGCGGAAGCCAACTCGACTAAGTTGCAGATGCCAGACGGTCACCGAGAGGATGGCCGTTCCAAGTAGCGCGGTGGAGCGATTGAACCAGCTGCGGATCATCGCGTATGTGGCGGGAATTGTAAGAGTCCCGCAGATGGCCGCCGCAGCTCTCATTGCAGCAGGTGTGCGACCGAGTGCCTCGACCGTGCCGGCAATGAGATAGACGAAGAGGGGTTCTCGACCGTGGTTCCCGGGGAAGTAGATAGGCAAGCTGCCAGCTAGGATGTTGAGCGCGTCCAGACCATTGAACGCCTCGTCGTGATACAATCCAGGGGGGAGGCGACCCAGGAGGAGAAACCGGAGTGCTCCCGCCAGCGCCGTCAGGACCACCAGGGGGACCCATAGCTTGCGGAGGCGGCGCCAACGCCCGGACAACGTCTCACCGTCAGCCATGTTCGCCAAAGCACCGGCATTATAGCACGCGCAAAAGGAGTGTCAAACTCGTGGTCGTGCCTCCAGGGGGCGCATGCCCAGAATCGACGTGCCAGGTTATAGTCCTCTGATTGATCTTCATGGCTGCCGTGTCGTGGGTAAGGGGGACAGCTCCGGAGATGTCACTGCTATTTTGCAGACCCCCTCCCGCTTGCGTTTGCAATTTACGCGTACGGGTGGTAGAATGCGTGCAATCTATAGGGATGCGTCGACATGGTCCACTCTCTGTTGTGCTCAGCACCGAGCTGTTTCTCCTGAGCGACATCGCACTCCAGATGTGTCGACATCAGTGTTCTGGCAAATGAGGAGTCGATCCTGTGGTTCTCACAGAGTAGGAGGAGACCTCACGATGTTCCGCGACAAGATTCGAGAGAAGTATGATGATTTGACGCCCAGTTTCCGCAAGCTGGCTGATTTTGTCCTGCAATACCAGCTCGATGCGGCGTTCATGACAGCCACGGAGCTGGCCAGCCGTCTGGACGTGGATGCCGCTACGGTCGTCCGCTTCGCCCAGGAGCTCGGATACACCGGGTTCCGCGAACTCAGCAAGGAGATACAGGAGGTTGTCCGAGCGGAATTGAAGGCCTCCTACACCGTGGACCTCGAGAGCGAAGAAGACCTTCAGGTCTACCGTGCCCTTCTAGGGAACGAGAAGCATAACCTTGAGCTGGCTCAGGACCGGCTGTCGGATAATGTCAATGGACTCTTGCCGGTGCTGCTGAACGCTGACCGGATCTGGGTGACGGGGCAGGGTCTCTGCGTGCACCTGGCTGGACTCTGTGCCACTGCTCTGCGGGAGATTGGCCTGCCTGCGGTACGTATTGCAGCCGATCCGTTGGAGGGGGCGACCAACCTGAAGGAGATCGGACGAGGCGATGTGATGATAGGATTCGCCTTGTCCGGCCTGGATTTGGACACAGCAAGCCTCATTCGGTTCGCGCGGGAGCGGGAAGCCAGAACGTTAGTCTTTGCTGCTTCTTCGGTTTCAGCGGCAGCGCTCGAGGCCGAGACCTCTCTGATTTGCCCAGGCCACACCCAGACTGGCTTTGCGTCGTTCACCGGCCTGGCTGCTATGATCGTGGTCCTGGTGAGTGCCTTTGCTGTGCGGTATCCAGATGAGGCTGGCGCTATGCACGAAGCGCTGCAGCAAAGCTATCGCGAGCTTCTGGATAACCAGGCAGAGATCACGGCGGCCGTCGACCCCGAGGATCTCTGGCGTCAATTCTAGCCCCAGCTGATCCTGCTCTCTGCCTTGCTGATCAGCTAGCGCTCAAGTGCTGACGATGGCCAAAGACCCGGCACCCGCCGGGTCTTTTCAGCATGTACTGTGCCTGAGAAACGATGCCTTATTTGGCCACGCGAATCGACGGGAGCAGGCCCAGCACCAAGCCAGCAGAGGGCTGGCAGGTGAGCAAGGCTTCATAGGCGTCATGCAGGGTCTTCGTCTAGGCCTCCTCCACGCGTTCCTTCAGCCAGGTCACGAGCAGGTTGAGGTCAACATCCGTCTGCTCGCCTGACTTCATATCTCGAACCGTTGCCTTTCCGCTCGCCAGCTCGTTCTCGCCGAGGATCACGGTGAACCGGACCTGCCGCTTGTCCGCCTCACGGAGTTGACTCCTCAGTCCCCGGTCTCTGCCCATCGCGAAGAAGACCCCTGTGTCCGCGCGCCGCAGTTCATCCATGAGCTGCAGACACCTCATCCGGGGCTCGCGACCCAGATAGGCGAGGAAGAGCTCCGGTGCGCGCGCGGGGGGCGGTTCGATTCCCAGCTCCTTCATCATGATCACGATTCGTTCCAAGCCTATGGCCACCCCCACGCCTGGGGTGTCAGGACCACCTAGGAGTTCAGCCAGCCCGTCATAGCGGCCTCCGCCGCAGAGCGCGCTTTGCGCGCCGATCCCTGATGCCCAGACCTCGAACACGGTTTTCGTGTAGTAGTCAAGGCCTCGGACCAGGCGGTGGTTGAGCACATAGTGGCGCCCGAGGAGCTCCAGGTACTCGCGGAGGCTGGCGAAATGCTCTCTGCACTCGTCGCAGAGGTAGTCCGTGATGCGTGGGGCCTCCTCGATCAGAGGCTGGCAGTGGTCAGCTTTGCAGTCCAGTACGCGCAATGGACTGCGCTCCAAGCGCCGCCTGCAGTCCTCACACATCTCTTCCTCATGGTGGTGGTAGTACGTCTTGAGGGCTTCAACATAGCTTGGTCGGCACCGGGGGCAGCCGGTGGAGTTCAGCTGAAACTCAAGCTCGGGAAAACCGAGGCCTGCATAGATGTCCCATACCAGGGTCATGATTTCCAGGTCGGCAGCTGGATCCTGCTCGCCGAGGATCTCCGCGTTGAACTGCGTGAACTGACGGTATCGGCCAGCTTGTGGTCGGTCGTAACGAAAGGTGGGCCCGATCGAGTACAGTTTCTGAGGTTTGATCTCCACGTGAAGGCCATTTTCGATGTATGCGCGCACCACCCCCGCCGTAAACTCCGGCCGGAGTGTTAGTTCCCGCCCGCCTTTGTCAGTGAACGTGTACATCTCTTTATCGACCACGTCAGTGCCCTCCCCAATACCGCGGGCGAAGACCTCTGTCGCCTCGAAGATGGGGGTGTCAAGCCGCTCGAAACCTGCCAGCTCCGCGAGATGCTTGGCATGTCCGCGCAAGCGAGCCCAATAGGGCTGTTCCTCCGGCAGGATATCGAGGGTTCCGGGTGGTCGTTGATAACTGGGCATAGTTCCTCCTCCTGGATTGGCAGAAAACACACTGGGATCTCATCAGGCTGGACTGGACTGTAGGCACTGCGGAGATCAGACTTCCTGGATTATAGTGGCGCCTAGCACTAATCGCCAGCCGCCACGAAGTGAGGCCCGGCTGTCGGCTTACGGCTGAACGAGATCAAGCCCGAGCCCGATCGGTGGCCCACCGGGGACGGTCGGGGATGTAGACAGTGATGGCCACAATCTCGTCTCGATCGCCGTAATCACACACCACGTGGATGCAGACATCAAAACGTGCACTGGGCCCGACGATGAGAACCCGTTGCCGGCGCGGATAATGCTCCAGGATTTCCCCATTGAAGATGGCGTGGAATACATCCTTAGCTCGCAAGCTCTCCTTATAGGCCTCAAACAGAGCGTGTTCGCTCAGGCGCATGGACTCGTAATAGGCCAGCAGGTCCTCGACCTCCGTGATGACCACGGGTGCAATCCTTTCAGCTTGATCTCAGCAAAGATGAGCTGTCATCACGCGCGGCTGCCGCCTGTCTTCTTGTTGGGCGGGCCTGCGCTGTGGCTTCAGTATACGGCGTTTCTCGGGTCGGTGCAAATCCTGGCTCTTTCCGATTGACGACAAGGCCGGGGAGGGTATAATCAAGCCCGGTCGGCCAATCTGCCAATTGCCGTCAGGGCACGCGTGAAGAGGATGTCTCAACTTCTCTTGATGAGACCTGTCTCAGCACGGAGCCTCTACTTCAGAAGATCTCAGGCACAATCTTGGGAGGAGACCATGATCGACGTCAACGAGTTGCGGAAGGGTACCACGTTCACCATGGATGGTGAGCTCTATCGTGTGCTTGAGTATGAGCACCACAAGCCGGGGCGAGGTAAGGCCTACATCCGCACCAAGCTGCGTAACATCAATACCGGTGCGACCACGAGACGGACGTTTATCTCCGGTGACAAGGTGGAGGACGTATACGTTGAGCGGCGAGGCGTTCAGTACCTCTATACGGATGGCGACTTGTATCATTTTATGGACACCGAGACCTATGAACAGCTCGCTGCACCCGCGTCTGTGTTGGAGGAGGCGGCCCCATATCTCCAGGAGAGCATGGAGATTGTCGTCTCCGTGTACGAGGGCAGGGTAATCGATGTGGACCTGCCGACCAAAGTGGATCTCGAGGTCGTCCATTCAGAGGTAGCCGTGGCGGGAGACCGGGCGACTGGTACGCTCAAGACCGTGACCACGGAGACCGGCCTGCAGGTGGACGTGCCTCTGTTCGTTGAAGTGGGGGACGTGATCCGGGTCGATACACGGAGTGGTGAGTACGTGACGCGCGTATAACCCTCTGGCCGATAGCCGCACAAGGGACCGATGAATCGAAGCAGTCGCCACACCGTGATCACCTCGGTCATTGCCTTCATGGCATTGTTGGCCATTTTCCTTCTCTCTGGCAGTGCCGCCCGCTTCTACACGGACTGGCTCTGGTTCCAGAACGTCGGGTACTTGAGCGTGGTCAAGACCCGCATCCTGGCTCAGGCCGCCTTGTGGACAGTCGGTGCGTCTGCAGTGGTCGGGTTCTTGGCTGTGAACTGGTTCCTTCTACCCCAGCGCTTGGTGGGTCCCCTCCAGGTGCGGATCCTGAAGAGGGGACGGGTGTCCCTTACGCTGGGCGAACGGCCTCTGATCCTTCTCCTGACCCTGAGTGGTGTCCTTGTCGCTCTGGCGATGGCATCCACGGCTGGCGGCCGATGGATGGAGGCGCTGACATTCCTCCACGCCGAATCCTTTGGGGTTAGCGATCCGATCTTCGGGAGGGATGTCGGATTCTACGTGTTCAGATTGCCCCTCTATCGGTTCATCGACAGATGGATCATGGCCTTGGTCGCGGCGACACTGGTTGGGAATGCGATGATCTACGCCTTCGCCGGGCGGCTGCGTGATGGAGGCGCCACAGGACACCTGTCGGTATTGGGCGCGCTCCTGTTGGTTAGTGGAGCCGCTGGTCACTGGATGCAGCGCTGGAGCTTGCTCAAGTCCCCTGACGGTGCGGTCTATGGTGCGGGGTATGCGGATGTCAACGCGCGTCTCCCTCTCCTCAATCTGCTGACGGTCATCGTCCTGCTAGCCGCGCTTGTATTGTTGATCAACGTCTTCCTTCGTCGTTGGAAATGGCTGCTGTTCGTGGCTGTGGCTTGGCTGGCACTGGCCTTGATAGGACAGTTCTATCCCGTGGCGGTTCAACGTTTCGCCGTCGAACCTAACGAGTTGAGGTTGGAAAGAGAGTTCATTGAGCACAGCATCCGTATGACGCGCCATGCCTACGACCTGGAGGGGGTCCAGGAGTTTGACTATCGACTGACCGGAGAGCTGACCGCCCAAGACCTGCAACATAACGCCCACACTCTCAGCAACGTGCGACTCTGGGATTGGATCCCCTTGCGCGAGACCTACGAACAGCTGCAGGAGTTTCGAACATACTACACGTTTGCGGACGTCGACATTGACCGCTATAAGATCGACGGTGAGTTGCGGCAGGTCAACCTGGCTGTGCGAGAGCTTGATGTTGAGCAAATGCGAGAGGATGCCCGGACGTGGGTCAACCGCCATCTCATCTACACGCATGGCTACGGCCTCTGCTTGAGCCAGGTATCGGAGGTCACGGCCGAAGGCCTCCCGCGCCTCGCGGTGCGGGACATACCCCCCAGAAGCGAGAGCCCCGTGCTCGCCATTACGCGACCTGAGATCTACTTCGGGGAGAGGACAGTCAGCTACATCATCGTCAATACCACCGAGGAGGAGTTTGACTACCCTAGCGGAGATCAGAACGTGTACACGCGTTATGAAGCGCCGACCGGCGTGCCTCTTGGGGGTCCGCTCCGTCGCCTCGCCTTTGCTCTGCGATTCAACAGCACGCCGATCTTGGTCTCCGAGGCCATCAGGCCTGATAGCCGCATGATCTTCCATCGACTTCTCTCAGATCGGGCAGCGATGGTAGCCCCGATGCTGTGGCTGGATGAAGATCCCTATCCCGTTATCGCCGACGGGCGCATCGTTTGGCTGTACGATGCCTACACCTGGAGTCGACAGTTTCCCTATTCAAGGCCGACCCGAGGGCTGAACTACATTCGCAACAGCGTGAAGATAGCAATCGATGCCTATACCGGCGATATGACCTTCTACGTGGTCGATCCAGGCGACCCTTTGATCAGGACGTATCAGTCCATCTTCCCGGCGCTCTTCACTCCGTTGGATGAGATGGATAGCACATTGCGCGACCACTGGCGTTATCCTGAACAGCTGTTTCTGATCCAGGCTGATCTCTACGGTGCTTATCACGTGCGGGACGCCCGCGTCTTTTACAACCAGGAAGACTTGTGGGAAACGCCCACGGAGGTGCGTGGGTCTGCGACGACGGAAATGGCGCCTTACTACGTCTCTACCCGGCTCCCTGGCTCTGAGCATGTGCAGTTCCTGATGATCCGGCCCTTTGTGCCCAGCGGTAAACAGAACATGGTTGCCTGGCTGTACGCAGCTTCTGACCGATCCGCTTATGGAGAGCTCGGAGTGTACAAGTTCACCAAGGAATCGTTGGTCTACGGCCCGATGCAGGTGGAGTCCCGGGCTCAGCAGGACGCAACCATCTCGCAGCAACTGGCGCTCTGGAATCAGCAGGGCTCCTCAGTCATCCGTGGTAACTTGATCGTGCTGCCTATCAACGGCTCGCTGCTCTACGTCGAACCCATCTACCTTCAGGCCGAGGCCAGTCACCTGCCTGAGCTCAAGCGGGTGATCCTCGCCCACCGGGATCGGATTGTGATGGGAGAGAGCTTGTCCGCGGGGCTGGCTGAGCTGCTTGGGCAGCCGATGGTGAACGCGGAGTCCGGTGAGCCCCTTGACGGGGGCCAGTATGAGACAGAATCTGTCCTGGTCGGGATAGGGGAGGTGGCTCGATCGGCCCAAGCACACTATGAGGCCGCGCAGGCATGTCTTGCGAACGGGGATTGGTCGTGCTACGGAAGGGAGTTGGCGGCGCTGGAGCAGGATCTGGAAGCCTTGGTCAGAATGCTGGAGCGGGAGACATCTGGTGACACCGGCCCTCAATGAGAGCAATCGCGGCGGGGGCGTTGTCCCATACCTGAGCCGCCCCAGGGATGGCACGGGGATGACCTTGGTGAACGGCGTCTCTGAGAAGAACTAATCACAGGATTGTCGAGTGCCCATGCGAACACCAGCCGGCAGTGAATGCCCTTACTACTACGAAGATTTCCATCGCGGTCGCTCGCAGCAGGAGTGCCGATTGATCAAACGCAACCGCCGCTCGGAACAGTGGCAACCGAAGCTATGTGCTCGATGCCCTGTCCCCGGCATTCTGCGAGCCAACGCCTGTCCCCATATGGTGCTGGAGGCGAGGGTGGTGCGTCGGTGGTTCGGACTGATCCACCGTGTGGAGGTCTATGCTGTATGTACGGAATACGAGGTAGAGGTAGACGATCCCTATGTTGGCTGCGGACACTGTCATCCGGACGCAGTTAGGCTGTTTGGGGCACCGGAGTCGGGAGAGGATGATGCTTGAGGCAGTGCTCTTTGATCTGGATGATACGCTTCTCAATAACCCCATGGATGACTTCCTCCCGGCCTACTTCGGCGCGCTGACCGACGCACTGAGTGACCTCGTCCCCGGGGATCGTCTGATGAGGGAGCTGATGCGTGGCACGGCGGCAATGAACGCCAATCACGATCCACGTGTGACTAACGAAGAGGCCTTCACCTCTGTGTTCTACCCGGCCTTCGACATCGATCGAACGGAGCTGGAGTCGGCCTTCAGCCGATTCTACGCGGAGGTCTTTCCCAAGCTTCGACCTCTCACCCGTGCCCGCCCAGAGGCTCGTCTGCTGGTCGACTGGGCGCTAAACCGTGGGTTGCAGGTGGCAGTGACCACGAATCCACTGTTCCCGCGCGAGGCAATCGAGCAGCGCCTGGACTGGGCGGGTGTGCCTGCCCAGGATACCGACTACGCGCTAGTAACGAGCTACGAGATTATGCATGCCACCAAGTCTCACCTGGCCTACTACTCTGAGGTCTTGGAGTGTCTTGGTCGTCAGCCTGAGGAGTGCCTAATGGTCGGGGACAGCTGGGAGATGGATATAGTCCCGGCTTCGTCGGCGGGGATTCACGTCTACTGGGTTGCTGAGGATGCCGACATCCCACCGAGGGACATCGGTTTGATGGGGCAGGGCAGCCTTGCGGACCTGTGGGCGACAGTGCAGCGTCACGGTTCGTTCTCAGGCATCGGTGATGGCTTCACGTGAGGTGGTCACGAAGCTTGCCTGGATGGGCGCCACTTCTGAGGACACCACCTGAAGTGTTGTCCTATGGCGGATCTCGAGCCTGCTCGCTTAATCAGTCGCTGATGAAACAAGGAGAAGATTATGACGTTGACAACCGAGGATGGGCCCGCTATCGTTGAGAGGCTCCGGCGGCAGCTGATGCATCAGATGGAGATTGAGGAGTACGAGATTGTCAAGTCGCCCAGTGCTGTGATTGCGTTTCGAGGTCGCGTGCGACGAGATACGGGCTCTGCCTTCGATCACATATCTCAGGCATTTGAGAGACTTGGGTACACAGCTATGTTGCGCCATGCGGACGATGGACGGCATGAGGTTCTGGCGGTCCTGGGCGTGCAGGAAGATCAGCCCTCTAACCCGTGGGTCAACGTGGCCCTGTTCCTGGCCACGGTGGCCACGGTGCTCTTCATCGGGGCGCCCTACGCGCTTCAGTATGCCGAGCAGTTCCACGGGCTGGAGGTGACCTATGATCTCCCGACCATCCTGGCGAATCTGCACCGCGGGATTCCCTTCGCAGCCGCGCTGATGGGCATCCTGCTGGCTCATGAGCTGAGTCACTACGCAGTGGCTCGGCGCTATGGTTCTCCGGTCAGCTTGCCGTATTTCATTCCGATGCCCAATCTGCTGGGTACCATGGGAGCTGTCATCACTCAGAAGGCCCCGATGCGCAATAGAAGGGCCCTCTTTGACATCGGTGTTGCGGGCCCACTCGGCGGCTTGGTGCTCGCCATCCCATTGCTCCTTGTCGGATTGTCCCTCTCCACTGTCCAGGCTCCACCGCCCGGACTGGGCGAGGCCCTGCAAGAGGGAAATTCGTTGCTCTACTTGGGGGCCAAGTACTTGGTGTTCGGGGAGCTGCTTCCCATCAACGGGCGAGATGTCTGGATTCACCCTGTGGCGTTTGCTGCCTGGGCCGGTCTTCTGGTAACGATGATCAACTTGATACCAGTTGGGCAGTTGGACGGAGGGCACATCAGCTATGCGCTCTTAGGACGGGTGGCGTGGAGTCTGGGCTACGTGCTCATCGCTGCCATGGTCGGTTGGGGGGCCTTCTTGCTTTTGCAGGGGGATCAAGCGGGAGGTTTCTGGGTATTGTGGGGTTTTATCAACTTGCTGATGAACCGCAAGCATCCCCCCCCGCTGGACGATGTTACCCCGGTGGGTCGAAAACGCGTGCTGGTAGGGATCCTGATGCTCGTGATCTTCATCCTTACGTTCATGCCGGCGCCACTGCGGACAGTGACTTTCTGACAAGGAGTTTACGATGATTGACGGCGTTGAGACCAAAGACCTGGTGACCCATACTGATGAGCGAGGCTTCTTCCGTGAGGTGGTCCGGAATAGCGACCCTATCTTCCCCGAGGGTTTCGGCCAGTGGAGCCATACGATGTCCTACCAAGGCGTCGCTAAGGCTTGGCATGTTCATCAGACGCAGACTGATTGGTGGTACGTCGCTGTCGGTACGATCAAGGCGGCTCTCTACGATACGCGTCCTGAGTCGCCAACGCATGGGGAGGTGCAGGAGTTTCTTCTTGGCGAGGGGCAGAAACCGCAGGTGCTGAAGATTCCTCCGGGGGTGGCACATGGGTACCGGGTGCTGCAGGGCCCGGCTCACGTGTTCTACATCGTGTCGCACGAGTATGACGGAACCGACGAGGGTCGCATCCGCCACGATGACCCGGAGATTGGCTACGATTGGAGGGTCGGCCCAGAGATCACATAGCGTCAGGGAGCAGCTCTTTCCGCTGAGCAAAAGCGCGCTTCTTCTCTGCGGGCCTTCAATGTCGGTTCCGCGTCGCAGGGGGCCCACCACACGATAGGCCGGCCCTCTGGCTGCCGCCTGACCATCAGGGAGCTTTGCGTTCCTCGTCAGTCAGCGAGTTCCGCGTCTGCTCCGGTGTCTGCAACGATCGCAAAATCGGCTGGACCCCTGTGGAAGGCTGGCGCATCGATGTGTCTGCGGATGAGGTCCCTCGTGTCTGCAGCTCCCAACTGCTCGAACAGGAAGGCAAACTTGTCTCGGAGCGCCTTCCGGATCTCCTCTCGGGCCTCGGGCGGGATGTTCCAGATCTCCTCCTTGAACGGCCCGAAAGCTCGCTTCCGGTTGTCGTAGATGAACTGCTCCTCCGTCTGGTTGTCCTTCCAACGGTGAGCATGTCCTTCCTTGAGGCTCTCGTAGATGTCCTGGCGCAGCTCGTCGGGGAACGCCGGGTGTTCGTAGATGATATTCTGGAAGCCCGTGGCCAAATGGATCTCCAGACAACCTGCTTCAGGGAACTTGTGAAATGCCTCCTCTGGCAGTGTGCTAGCGCCGTGCTGGACAGCACCTCCCAGTCCATACTCCTCTCGAGCGATGTGCGAGAGGCGGCGCATAACGTTGAAGTCGATCTTCACCTGGGCTAGTGAACCATCCGGCAGAACCACGCCTCCGTGGCTGGTTCCCGTCTGAATGCTGATCTTGCTTAGTCCGACCAGCCCATTTGGAAGCACGTCGTTGTACCCGTCCATGTAAGCGCGGAGTTCCTGCGGGGTGCTGTTCTCTCCCCCGATCTCCCCGATTTCCCCCCCGACTGACGTCGTGATCCCTTGGGGTTCCAACTTTCGGATGACCTTTGTGAAGTGGGCAGTCAGCTCGGAGTTCCTCCGCTGCTCTCTAGCAATCGTGGGCTGGGTCAGGTCCACCAGGGTGGAGCTGTCGATGTCGATGTTGTAGAACCCTGCCGCGATGCTCTCTTCGATGAGGTCCTCCAACGCGTCCAGCTCGGTCTTGACGCTCTCCGTGTATCTTCCTGCGTTGACTTGGAAGTGGTCTCCCTGAATGAACACTGGGCCCGAGTAGCCCTCGCGGATAGCTGCGGCCAGCACCACGCTGGTGTACTCCTGGGGAGGCTGCCCGGTGTATCCCATCTCGGAACGGGCGATCTCGAAGATCATCGCGCCGACGTCCCGGGGTAGCGCTGCCTGAAAGACAGCCCGGGCCATATCGTACGCCATGCCCCGTAGATTCATCGCTGGCACCGTCCAATGGCCCCTTGTCTCACCCCGACCACGTGCCCGGTAGAGAGCATAGATACTTGCCGGGCGGATGCCTTGATCCTGTGCGATCTCCCAGATCAGCCAGTGGGCTGTGGTCTTGACCTCACCGTCCCCGAATACCGCGTTCCGAATCAGCTCATCGACGGCTGGTCCCCGCAGCATCGCGCTATCCTTAACGAGGACCGTGGAGCCCTTCACCTCCACGGTCCTGTCGATCGCTTCCAGTAGTTCCTGTCTTGTCTGATGAACACCCATGGTCTTCCCCCGTTATTGTCTTACGAGAGGTGCGTCGTGGGACACGCCTCAGGAGCGTGCACCAGCCCTCTCGTGATCCTCTTTACTGACTCAACCTGACGGCTGTCTCCAAGGTCCTCCATACAGAAGACTGATAAGGCGCAACTCGGTGATGGTTCTCTTTTCACGACACCTACGCTGAGGGCGTGGAGACCCGGCTCTTCTTCCGATCCTGCCTCGCAGGTTGCCTGCGGCATCTAGAATTCGTCTTGGCGTGGACTGTCCGCTATCCGGAGCCAGAGACCGTGGCGCCCTGTCTGCCAGCCACGCTTCTCCCGCTCGAGCGAAAGCGTTCTGGTCCAGACGGGGATGGCCTCCACCGTCGCCGTGGCCAGGATTCGGGCTCTCCCAGGTCGGAAGATGGACAACCAAGAAAACTCTGCGGCCCGAGCCTGGATCCACTCGTGGGGCCATCTGCGGGACCTATTACATCCTCTGAGCAGCGAACGCGCTGCCGCAGAAGCCTTGCGCGCAGTATAGCACGCTTAGCGACGTGTGCAAAGCGGAACAGGTGTTTGTCAACTGGTACTTCTGTGCTATGATATCGTCCGTGAATCCGATGCTATGAGCGAGAAACTTGAGCCCCCCACCCGTCGACAGCCACCTCGTTACTGCCCTGTCTGCGGCATTCGAGTAGCCGAAAAGGCTTCAGAGTGCCTCATGTGCGGGGCCTCTTTGACGGGCGAGGATGAGGTCGACATACCGGATGAGAAGAGCGAGGAATCCGGTGGCTGGATTGGATCTGTTGTCATCGCCGTGCTGGCTGTGCTGATTCTGGGCGGTGGTGCTTACGGGCTCCACGCGATGCTCAGTGGTCAGCCCACTGCGGAGCCGACCAGGGAGGCGGTCACGCCCTCACCCACCTCCACCCGTCGGCCTACCGCCACACCGACGGAGACCCCCCTGCCGACATCAACGCCGACCCCTGTCCCTCCGCAGGCGCACCAGGTGCAACTAGGAGAAACTCTGAGCGATATCGCCCAGCTACACGGGGTTGCGGTTGATGACATCTTGGAGCTCAACCCTGAGGTCGATCCTGAGTTCATCAGGGCCGGGCAGGTGCTGCTCATCCCCGCAGGTGGGGCAGCGAGCGAGAGCTCCCAATCGGGTGAGGCCGCCGAAAGCGATTCCTTGGTTCATACTGTGGAGGCGGGAGAGACGCTGAATTCTATTGCCGCCGACTATGGAGTCTCGGTGGCTGTCCTACGGACGGCAAACGACCTCTCGTCCGTAGACGAAGACGTTCAGGCCGGTCAGTCCTTGACCATTCCTCTCGCTACGTCGACTCCCGGAGCTGGGGTGACCAATGCCGATTCGGCCCCGACCGTGGTGCCAACCTACGCGCCGCCGCCACTCCTTTATCCAGCGGACAGTGGCCTGGTGAGGGACGATGCCCCAGTGCTTCTGCAGTGGGCATCCGTAAGCGTCCTCCAGGACAATGAGTGGTACGAGTTGCGGCTGTGGCATCTGGGCCAGGAGGTGGTGTCACCGCCCATCCGTACCCACGCCACAGCTTGGCGTGTGCCGGTTGATGTCTTGCACGCGAAAGCAACCGGCACGGGCGAGTTTCATTGGCAGGTCCAGGTCGTCCGCGAGACGGGTGATGGGGTGTACGAGGCTGCCGGGCCCGCTAGCGAAATGCGCACGTTTGTGTGGCGGGGCGGGGTCTCAGCCGAGACGCCAGAAGCCACGGTCGGGC
>CAZGSX010000040.1:0-25976 GCA_964528475.1 uncultured Anaerolineales bacterium | reverse complement strand
GGCGAAGCCCCCGAGGAGGCGGCGTCACGGGAACTGGAGGAGGAAACCGGCGTGCGCGATGTCGAGCTGCAACAGCTCCGGGCGTTCGGGGCTCCCCACCGAGACCCCCGCGGTCACGTGGTCACTTTGATGTACCTTGGCGTGGTGGCGAACGCGGGCGCACGCAGCCCGCACGCACTTCCCACTGTGCAGGCGGGCAGCGACGCTGGAGAGGCTCGCTGGTGGTCGATCGACGACCTTCCGCCACTCGCCTTCGACCACGACAGGGTTCTGGCCTATGCGCTTCGGAGATTGCGATCTGACTTAATGTACGCTGGGGTTGATCACGACCTTGCGTACAGCCTGCCCGACACCGTGACGGTGGGCGATCTACGCGCAGCTCGACAGGCAATCGCGTCAAGACTGGGTGAGACCTGATGTCACCCGTTCCGAGATGGACGACCGCAGATCAGCCTGTGACCGGCCGCTCGCATAGCGTCATAGAGCAGGATGAAGAGGGTTGGACTTGCCGCATCAAGGGGACAGAGGAGATAGCATGAACATAGAGCGTGTGCAGTCTGTCGCACAGAAACTGGTTGGGAACGTCGAACAGGTCATCATCGGAAAACGGGACGCCATCGAGTTGATCGTCGTGGGCCTGCTTTCGCAGGGCCATATGCTCATCGAGGACGTCCCTGGTGTCGGGAAGACCATGCTGGCGCGCTCCCTGGCCAAATCGCTGGGCTGCACGTTCGGCAGAATTCAGTTCACACCCGACATGCTGCCGTCGGACGTAACCGGGGTGTCGATCTTCAATCAGAAGACGCGGGAGTTCGAGTTCCGGCCGGGCCCGGTGATGGCTCAGATCGTGCTCACCGATGAGATCAATCGCGCGACGCCGAAGACGCAGGCGGCACTCCTGGAGGCGATGCAGGAGCTGCAAGTCACCGTCGACGGCGTGACGCACCCGTTGCCCGAACCCTTCCTCGTCCTGGCCACACAGAACCCCATTGAATATGAGGGAACCTTCCCCCTGCCAGAGGCTCAGCTGGATCGCTTTCTTATGCGCATCCGGCTGGGGTATCCAAGCTCGGAGGCCGAGATCGCCATTCTGGAGTCACAGCGCTACGTTCATCCTGTGACACAGATCGAGCAGGTGGTACCTGTCGCCGACCTGCTGGCCGCCCAGGAGATCCTAAAGGACATCTATGTCGACAGGTTGGTGAAGAAGTATATCGTCGACATCGTCGAGCAGACCCGCCACCACCCCGACATCTACCTGGGAGCCAGCCCCCGCGGTTCGCTGGCGCTCTACCGGACGGGCCAGGCCTGGGCAGCCATACGGGGGCGAGACTACGTGCTTCCGGACGACATCAAGAGACTCGGTGTCACCACGCTGGCCCATCGTTTGATCGTCAATCCCGCCGCACGGCTCAAGGACGTCACTGGTGAGACGGTGATGGACGAGATTCTGACATCACTGCCGGTGCCGGGTGCAGACGTCATGCCGCGGCGATAGGCGCGGCGGCGTGCGCGTCTCCGCCGCTCCGCGCACTTACTGAGGAGGGATCGTGATGGAAACTAGGGCTCTTTCGGTGTTGCTCCTGTTGGCGGTCGTCTGTTCGCCAACTGCCTGCTCCAGACCCGAGCGCGTCAGCCCGTCCGCGCGCCCGACCGCCACCTCAACCGCCACCGACCGTCCGATACCAACCGATACACGCGTGGCTCCGTCCAGGGAACCGACAGCGAGCCCAACGGCAGAGCCATCCCGGACGCCCGAACCGGCCGGGGCGGCGACGCCGTTCCCCCTCACACTGGATCTGGACGAACCATCGAGGACACTAGAGAGCGAACTCGGAAGCGGTGAGACAGCGAGCTATCTAGTCCGAGCTCGCGAGGGTCAGGCTTTGGAGCTGGCAGTGGAAGCCAGTGAGGAGATCAACTTGACCTGGCAGGATGAGAACGGGAACGTGCTCCTACGCTCCACTACTCAGGAGACGGCTTGGCGAGGCGAACGACCGAAGACGGAGACCAGCCTGATCGAGATCGAGGCCCATCACGCCTCTCACTATACCCTCACGGTCACCATCGCTTCGGCACCAGCCGAGCCCTCGGTGCAGCTTCTCATTCCCAACGGCGGAGAGGTCTGGTGGGAAGGCTCCACCCAGGACATCGTTTGGGATGCCTGGGGTGTAGAGACGGTCGACATAGAGGTTGCCTCAGGCGGGAAGCCTCTGGGTCACGTGGCCTTGGGTGTGGATGCTTCGTCCGGCCAGCTATCCTGGGATATCCCGGTCGGCCTCGTCAGCAATTTCGGCGTGGCAGGATCAGACGCCATGCAGATGCGGATTTCCAGCAGCGTGGATCCAGAGCTGTTCGATCAGAACGATGATCCCTTCACCGTTCAGGTCCCGCGCATCGAATTCGAACCAGCAGCCACCTCGGCCACGATCAGCGGAACCCTGGCAGCCGACAAAGACACGTATCGCTACGTGCTCAGCGCATCGGCTGGGCAGACGCTGGAGATAGACGCGCGGCCTTCAGAACTGAAGGTCGACGTCTCGGGCACGAGTGAAGGCTCAGCCTGGCAGATCCCGGCTGGGGAGGACAGCCTGGTAATTCCTGCGCTGCCTGCAACGCAGGACTACTTCGTCACCTTGATGCGCACGCCTCCCCGCGAGGGCGACAGCTTGGAGTACACAATCGACATCTCCATCGACTGAGCGCGTCTCACCGGTCCAGCCAATCCGCGGCCACGCGGGGCAATTGAGCAAGGGAGCCGTGGCGTAGGGACGGTCCAGGCAGCGAGTCCAGGAAGAACGAGCCATAGGACTTGGTCAACAGCCGCTTGTCGAAGCAGACCACCACGCCTCGATCGTCGCGGGTGCGAATCAAGCGCCCGAAGCCCTGGAGGAAACGCAGGATGGTGTCCGGGACCATGAAATCTTGGAATGGTTGCTCAAACATCTCCGCTCGCGCAGCAAAGACTGGATCGCTGGGTACGCTGAAGGGGAGCTTGGCGATGGCCAGGCAGCTGAGCGGATCCCCAGGCACGTCCACACCCTCCCAGAAGCTTCGCGTACCAAGCAGCACGTGCCGCTTGCCGGTGCGTAGGTTCTCCAGCAACTGCGCCCGGGAGATACCCTGACCCTGCGCCTGTACGGTGATTCCAGCCTGGGCGAGTGGGGCCTTGATCGCTCGCAATGTAGCACGCAGCTGACGGTAAGACGTGAAGAGCGCCAGCGCCCGTCCCTCCGTCGCCCGGAAGAGCTCCGCCATGCCCTGTGCCACAGCCGTCTGGTATCCACGCTCGTTGGGCTCGGGAATGTCGTCCACGATGTAGAAGAGTGTGGAGACTTCGTAGTCGAAGGGAGAGCCCACGGCCAGCTCATTCGCATCCCAGGCATGTAGCCGCTCGCGCAGGTAGTCAAACGTACCACTCGTGCGCAGCGTGGCTGAGGTGAGCACGACCGAACGCTTCTGATGAAACAGCTGCTCCTGCATCAAAGGACCAACGTGCAAGGGGGCGGCATGAAGGCTGAGATGCTCACTGCTCGGTTGCACCTCCAACCAGTAAACGAGGAATGAGGAAGGGTCCATCAGCATGTTGGCGATCTGGCTACGAATCTCATCAAGGTGCTGAGCCATGCCTAACATCTGCACCTGTAGCTCCTCCAGATTCGCCAGGTCGTAGCTGGCTGCCAACTCCTCCAGACCTCCAGCTAGCCGCCCCAGCTCATTGACAACGTCCTCCATCTCGGTGCTCAAGTCATCACACGCAATCTCAACGGAATCCCAGGCTGGTTGCACCCTCATTCCTGAATCCAGCCGCATGCGGAACGAATACTGACTGGAGCGATCCCCCTTCTGTTCAGCAGCGAATCTCTCCAGAAGGTCAAAGAGTTCATCCAGGCGATCCAAAGCGCGATCCACGGCCTGCCCAATCTGACCTATGGAAAGCTCTACCGCATCCATCACCTTATCGGGCAGATGAGCCTTCTGGCAGGAACCAAGCACTTGACTGATAACCCCGCTCACCCGGCCCCCGCTTCGCACCTGCCCCACTTCGCTAAGCAACCGCCTAATGCTGGTCCGATCGGTCTCAAAGCTCAGGCCCTGAGTGATCGCAGACTCCAAATGATGGGCCTCATCCACGATCAGGTAATCGTAGTCGGGAAGAGCGCGGTTCTGGACCGCCACGTCAGCCAACAGGAGCGCGTGATTGACAATGATCAGGTGCGCGCCCTCCGCGGCACGCCGCGCCCGGTAGAAATAGCAGACGCCGCGCTGGAAGAACTGACATTGTTCTGGATTGCATCCTTCGTAGTCGGCTGAGAGGCGATACCACATACCCCTCTCCAGCGCCGTGGGCAAGAACAGCTCGTCACCGTCTCCATCCATCGTTCGCAGCAGCCATATCAGGACCTTGGTGAGCACGCGCGCCTGCTCGGGAGAGCGCGCGCCCCGGTGACGGACGGCCTGCAGTCGAGCGGGGCAGAGATAGTGAGAGCGGCCTTTCAACACTGCAGCGTCAAAATCGAGCGACAACACCTCATCCAGGTCAGGGAGATCCTTGTGATAAAGCTGTTCCTGAAGATTGATGGTGTTGGTGGAGATGACGACCCGCTCTCCATTCTGCATCGCCCAGTAGACAGCAGGGAGCAGATAGGCCAGAGACTTCCCCACCCCTGTCGGGGCCTCGACCAACAGGTGGTGCCCCCTGTTGAAGGCATCGGCCACAGAGCGCAGCATCTCCACCTGCTGTGGTCGATGCTCGTAGCTGGGCAGATTATCCGCAAACACACCGTCCCTCTCCAGCAGAGACGCGAGGGCATCGGTGTCGATAGGCTTTGGCTCGGCCGACGCCCGAAGCGGAGCTACCCGCTCAGACGGAGCGAAGAGGGGCTCGTCCGGCCCCAGACGCCGCGGGGTGTCCCGTCTCCTTGTGGGGTCGCGGGCCGCCTCCTGGAGGGCCTCCTGAAAGAAGGTACAGGCACCCCACGAGGCCCGCTGGCCGTGGGCAATGATCTCCTTCAGCAACCGGGGTGGCAACTCAGAGGCCCGTCGCAGCAGCGCTCGGAAGACTCGGTAGCTTGCAACTGCATCGTCCAGCGCCCGGTGGGCGCGCTCCAGTTCGACTTCGAGCATCCCTGCTAGCTGATTCAAGCTATAGCGATCGGCATCCGGCAGCATGACCCCGGCCAACTCAAATGTATCGAGACATTCGTTGTCGAACTGTTGGGAATGCTCTTGCAGGAAGCGCAGGTCAAAGTCCACGCTGTGCCCTATAATTGGGTGCTCACCCACGAAGCGTACCAGACCCGGCAGCACGTCATAGAGGCGGGGAGCCCCTTTCACGTCCTGGTCGGTGATACCGGTCAGCGTAGTGATCTCGTGGGGAATATGACGTCCCGGGTCGACGAACGTGGAGAAGGTATCCAGTGCCTCGTCGCGTCGGAACTTCGCCGCTCCAATCTCTATGATGGCGTCCCGCTGAGCGTCAAGACCTGTGGTCTCTAAATCCAACGCGACATAGACTTGCGACATGATCGCTATACCTCTAGTTTCCAGGGACCTTGATCTGAACCAGTCGTTGCTCGTGCCAAGCTGCTAGGCATCTCGCGATGGGCTTCACAAAGCACAGGTTATCCTACCTCACCGGACAGACAGCACAAGACAAGACTCGAGTATCCTACTAGGCGGCACCAGAACGGCAGCACACCCGCAGGCTCCCCAGAACGGGCTCTTCCGCCAGGTCAGGCCGGTTCGACTCTCACCTCTACCACCCAATGCCTGGTCGAAGGCACAGCGATCATGCCTCATCCCGGCTTTCGATCCACCAGCACCTCAAGAGATGGTCTCCTGCCCACCGTCGGCTCCCTGAACTCGCTTGTAAGCCGGATAGCGTCAAATCGACAGGAATCCTCACACTGACCACAGAAGATGCAACGGTCGGGATGGTAGATCAAACGGAACTCATCCCGATCCTCCTTTTCCAGCTCAAGGGCGAACGACGGGCAGTCACGTGCACAGACCCCGCATCCGCGGCACAGATCGGGCTCGATTGTCAGCCGGGCCCTGAAACTAGAGGGTACCGACGGGGATCCGAAGGGGAAGGCAACAGTGGTCACCTTCTCGCACAGCGTCTCCCACAACTGGGGGAGCAGGTAGATCAACGACTTCAACTGCGTCATCAGCCGAGTCCCACCAGAATAGTCGCCGCCAGTTGCAGCAGGCCCAGAGGCGCTAGAACGCGCCATCCCAGGCTGGCAAGCTGATCGATCCGCAGACGCGCGTACAGGACGCTGGTGACCGAGAGGGTGAGCAACATGACCAGCGCCTTGACGGCAAACATCAACGCCCGGGCAATGCCCAGTGACGTGGAGCCCTGAAGAAGCGTCAGGTCGCCGCCACCAAGAAAGACATTGACCAACAGAAAGATGCCAGCCACGGTCTGGACGTCGACGGTGAGATGCCACAGCGCCAGCTTCCGGCCGCTGAACTCGGTCAACGGACCGCCAACCACCTCGGATTTGGCCTTGGGAATGTCGAAGGGAACCCGCTTCAACTTGCCGATGAGGCCCACCACAGCGAGCAGGAACCCGAGGGGCTGAACGAGCACGATCCACCCCGCCTCTGCCTGCTGCGCGATAATCTCGGATATCGACCATGAACCCGTGAGAATCGCCGGGGCGCTGAGCGCCATCAAGAAGGGTACCTCGTAGGAGAAGTACTGCAGCACAGAACGGCCTCCGCCGATGACACTGTAGATACCTACCGATACCCACCCCGCCAGGAAGTAGAACAGAGCGGGAAGGCTGAGCAGGAACAAGACCACGATGAGATCTCCCTCGAAGGCATACACCACGCGCCCGCCGATGGGGATGTACATCGCGGCAGTCAGCACAGCCGCTAGCGAAACCAGGGGCAGTGCCGTGCAGATCGGCTTGTCGGCTCCCCGTGGAAGCACACTCTCCTTGGACAGAAGCTTGATCAGGTCAGCCAGTGGCTGGAACCAGGGCGGCCCAACACGACCCTGAAGGCGGGCGATGGTGCGCCGGTCGATCCAGCTAAACAGCAACCCACAGGCAACAAGAAACAAGAAGCCCGGGAAGATGAGCACGGTCGTCAGCACATACAGTAGATCCCTCAGCACAACCTCCTCCCCGGCCTCAGCGATCGGCGCAGGCAATACATAGGTCGACACCGGATAGCACGGCGGGCACGTCGGCGACGTTGATGTCGCGGAGCTGCTCCCGCAGCAAACTAAGCACCGGCAGCGTAGGCGTGCGGATCTTGATCCGCGCTGGGCTATCCGATCCATCGCTCCGGATGTAGTAGATCACCTCTCCTCGGGGCGCTTCGGCGCGGGCGACTACCTCGCCTTCGGGCACCCGCCGGCGCGCCCTGGCCGAGACCTCCCCCACCGGAAGATCATCCAAGATCTGGTGACAGAGTGACAGGCTCTGAACCACCTCCAGCACGCGCACTCGAGTCGCTGCCCATACGTCACCACCAGAGGCAGTAACCACCTCAAAAGCGTATCGATCATATGCCGCGTAGGGAGAATCCCGCCGCAGATCTATATCCACGCCCACAGCCCGTGCCACCGGCCCCACGACACAGTAGCGACGCACCTGCTCCAAGGATACCCGTCCCACCCCCTGCGTGCGAACCCGAAGCGTGCGCTCGTGTTCGACCACATCCAACAAGTCGTCCACCTGTTCCTGGAGCTCATCCAGACGACGTCGGGCCGCGTCGACCTGCTCCGGTTTCACATCGATACGTACACCGCCGATCAGGTTGGCTGCGTGAGCGATCCGCCCGCCAGAGAGCTCCTCCATAATATCCAGCGCGATCTCTCGATCGCGCCACGCGTACATAAAAACAGTTGTGTATCCGATATTCTCGGCCAGAACACCCAACCACAGCAGATGGCTATGAATTCGCTCAAGCTCACACATCAAGGTCCGCAGCGCGAGTCCCCTGGGGGGGACGTCCAAATCCAAGAGTGCCTCAACGCCCTGGCAATAGGTGGTGGTGTGGACGTGTGAGCAGATCCCGCATACACGCTCCAAGAGATGGAGGTTCTGCACGTAATTGCGCTCCTGGGCCAAACGCTCGATGCCCCGATGCACGTAGCCCAAGCGCAGTGTTCCTTCGATAACCCGTTCGCCCTCGGCCGTGAGCAAGAAGGAAAGCGGCTCCTTCAGCAGAGGGTGCTGGGGACCAATCGGGATCGTTACTCGCGTCACGCGTCGCCCTCCTCCCCTGATTCCTCCTTGAGCAGCGGCGGCCCGCTCTCCCAATCCTCCGGCAACAGAAGATGTTCCGGCCCGGGATGTCCCTCAAATACCACCCCCAGCATCTCGCCCACCTCCCGCTCGTAGAAGTCCGCGCCGGGGATGGTCTCGGTGAGCGTGCCCACGCGGGGATCCTCCCGCGGCAGTGCCACCTGCAGGGTGATGCCCTGCTGGTGCCAGAAGTGATACAAGAGCTCCAGCTCCGTCCCCCTATCCTGACCGGTGATGGTGGATAGGTGATAGACCGAAAACCTGCTCTGCAGCACGGCGACCACCTCGTGCAGGCACGACGCCGGAATCTTGATGACGGTCTCCTCTACCGGGATGGGACGTGCCTCGAACGTCCTATCAGGACACGTCTCGCTGAACGCCTCCACCAAAGCCTTGGCTTCCATGACTGTCCTACCTCCTCGGGGTGCCAGAGAAAGGAGAGTTCCCGCGGGTATCTCTCGATTGTAGCATCTCGCTTACCTCAATTCTCGAGCGGTGCATGGTTGTCCGCGGAGGCACCATTGACTGGCTCTGCGCGTTCAGGATCCACGCCAGCACTCTCCTGAGCCTTCGTGCCCTCAATCTCCTCCAGCAGTCTGGCGAGCCCGGCAATGATCGCCTCCGGACGAGGGGGACACCCGGGTATGTATAGATCCACCGGAACAACCTGATCGATGCCCCCCATCACATTGTAGCTGCCCTGGAATACACCCCCCGAGCAGGCGCACGTTCCCACGGCCACCACCCACTTGGGTTCCGGCATCTGCTCATAGATCCGCCGCAGCCGGTCGCGGGACTGACGCGTCACCGGACCCGTCGTAAGCAGGATATCGGCATGGCGCGGGGATGCCTCTTTCAGGATCCCCAGGCGTTCCACATCGTAGCGAGGGGTGAGAAGGTCGAGAATCTCGATGTCACAGCCGTTGCATCCACCCGTGTTAAAGTGGAGAATCCACGGCGATCGCCGTCGGGCCCATCTCAGAAGCCGCTTCACCATCACACTTCTCCCTCTTCAATGAGCACCAGCACGCTAACTGCAATGCCCACCAGATAGATCAACCCGGCAGCCGGAAAGATACCCCGACCGGGCAGGGTTGAGACCGTTAACGTGGCTAGATGGAGGACACTGAACATCAGGGCCAGCTGAAAGAAGGAGTGGTAGGCTAGCTTGATCGGAGCAGGCCTCAGGTCCTCGCCGCAGGCGTAGGGCTCCTCCTTTCCCGGATGCTCCTCTCCATGGGCAGCCCAAGCCTGTCCCAGGCGATAGAGCGAGTAGCCGACGCCCAAGTACACCAGCATGACAACGGGTGGGCTGAGTAGAATATCCCTCACCGTCTACCTCCCCAACAAGTACGGTCCCACATCACCAAGCCACCCCCACCACGGCCCCGGGGAGAGACCAATGGCGATCACCAGCGCTCCCCCAACCACCAGAGGGACGACCATCCAGCGCGAGATGCGAATGCGCTCAAATCCTTGGACCGGGGAGACATCGGGCGGGGCAAAGAGCTGAGCGATAAGCGGCAGATAGTATCCCAGTGCCAACAGGCTGTTTAGAAGGAAGATCCCTAGCCCCACGTATGCCAGCGGGTCCCTCGGCCGCAGCGCCTCACCTAGGATGAACCACTTGGAGATAAACCCAGCGAGCGGGGGCACGCCGGCCAGCCCACCGAGCGCCACGCTGAATGTCACCGCGACCAGCGGCAGCTGTAACGACGTTCCGCGAAGATCAGCTATGCTGGTCGTGTGAAGGTGGAAATAACACACCCCCTTGCTCAGGAAGGCAAGCCCCTTCATCACCGCGTGAGCCACGAGCAGGAAGAATCCAGCCTGTACCGCCTCGGGAATGCCGTAGCGCAGCCCGAGCCCGATGCCAAAAAGGATGTAGCCTACCTGCGCGATGCTGGAATAACCCAACAGTCGTTTCGTATCGGTCTGCACCAGTGCTACACTGTTCCCCAGGGTCATGTTCGCCAGGGCCGCCACCATCAAGACTCCTCCCAGCGCCTGGGCGGACATCCCGATCCCGAGACACACCTTCAACAGCGCATAGAGGGCACTCTGAATGACGATTCCCGAAAGCAGAGCGCTGATACTGCTCGGGGCACGTCCGTGTGCGTCTGGTAGCCAGGTGTGCAAGGGGACAAGCGCGCTCTTAACTCCCAGTCCAACCAAGAAGAAGGTCATGCTGGCGCGGCTCCAGGCCCCCAGCGGCGCAGTCGAGGCTTGTGGGACGGAAGGCAGCGCAATGGTCCCTCGCTCTCGATAGATAAGGGCCACGCCGACCAGAAAGAGCAACGTCCCCACGCTTCCCATCACCAAGTACTTGAAGCCCGCTTCAATAGCCGTCTGGCTGTGCCTCCTGAATGCGACCAGCGCGTATGCGGCGATGCTCATCAGCTCGCAGAACAGGTATAGATTGAACAGATCCGCGGCCAGCACGGTACCACACAGGCCAGCGATCATGAGCAGGACAAGAGGATAGTAAAGCTTGTGACGCCGATCGCGGGACAAGTAACGACCCGAGTAGATCGACACCAGGGTGCCCAACCCGAGAGCAGTGCCCACGATCACGACTGCTCCAGGGTCAGATCGCAACAAGAAACTGCCTGAGCCTGAAGCTCCCCACCCGGGCAAGGGATTGCCAGCTTGCATCGCCCGGTGGGTGGCGAATGCAAGCGGGACGAAGCCGACCTGTGCTGCCGCGAACACCAGCGTTGTGAACAACGCCAACCACTCATTCTGGCCGGTGACCACCCGGGCCATGAGATACACGATGAATGCTCCCACTCCCAGGAAAGCCAACGGGGCGATCACTAGGATGCTTCCGGTCACCCAATCCCTCCCAAGAGCAAGGGTAGTTCGTGAACCACCCAGTCGAAGACCATGCCTGGAAAGATCCCCTCAATCAGCGCCAGGGCAGCCAGCAGTACCGTCGGCACAACGATGGCCCAGTGGCTCTCCTTTGTTGTCAGCCCCTCTGGTCGCGACCCGAAGAAGATGCCGATCACCAACTGCACGGCGTAGACCACGGTCAGCAGTGAGCCCAATAAGGTTGCAACGGAAAGGCCAATATGAGCAGTGTGAAAGCCGCCGGAGAAGATCATCCACTCACTGTCGAAGATGCAGAAGGGCGGCATGCCGGCGATAGCCAAGGCCCCTACTCCCATGCAGACCATCGCCAGGGGCATCTGTTTCGCCAGCCCGCCTAGTTCTCCGATGCGCCTACGCCCGGTGCTCTTCAGCACCCAGCCCGCCCCCATAAAAAGGAGCGCCTTCACGATAGCATGGAAAACGACATGGAGTGTGGCACCGGTGATTCCGGCGGCCGTCAATGTCCCAAGACCAAAGAGGATGTACCCCATCTGGCTGACGCTGGAATAGGCAATGATGCGCTTAACATCTCGCTCCGCCAGGGCCATCAACGCCCCGTACACCTCCGACACGACCCCTGCGATCATCATCGGTACGGCAAAGGGCGCCATATCGGCGCTGGAGAAGATACTCAGTGGAAACCGCAAAATGCCGTATGTACCCATGCTGAGCATAGCCGCCGCAAGCATGATCGTCACTGGCATAGGAGCCACGGTGTGAGCATCCGGCAACCATAGATGGACCGGAAAGACGGCCATCTTGACAGAGAAACCGACTAGGAAAAGCCCAATCACACCCCTCTTCAGACCGGAGCCCAAAGCAACACCGGCCCGCAAGGCCGAGAAGGTATCCGTACCCGTTGCGTCGTAGAGAATGATCAGTCCTAGCAGCACCATCAGCGAACCGAGGTGCGTGAAGATGAAGTACTTGAGCGCTATGGGGCCGCGCCGTTCACCGTCTCCCCAGCCGAGGATGAGGATTGCTGAGGCCACCAACATCAGCTCCCAGAAGACGTAGAAAAGCACCATATCATCGGCCAGAGTGGTGCCGGACATACCCACCGCAAATAGAAGCAACAGCGCATAGAAGGAGCCGCTTCGCTCGTCAGCTTCATGGTAGCCCCAGCTATAGATGACGGCGACCAGCGTCACAGCAGCCTCTGTGACAAGAAACGGTAGGGTGAGCCAGTCCACATGCAGGTCAAACTCGATGCCTACCGCGGGAATCCACGGCACGGCCAACGTGGGCACCTCACCGCGGTAGAGCGCGGGTAGCATGGCAAGAGCTGCTGCCAACGAGATAGCGGCGCTCGCACCCGCGATCCAGCCCGCGAAACGGACACCCCTTCCACGCAGCAGAAAGAGTACCGCAGCGGCTACAACCGGCACACCTAGGATAACGATCAGTCCTATTGTCCCCGTGTTCGTCGGCATGTCCTCTCTCCTCCCATCGGCCTGACGCGCGTCACCAGACCAGTGCCACTATCAACGCCAGCATCAGACTCAGAGGAATCCACAATAGGTTGCGACGCAGAAGACCCATATGGCTGCGGCGAAGCGTCTCGCTCATCTGCAGAATCCCCTGCACCATGCGCCGTATAAGGCCCTCCAACCCCTCCTGCTCCACGAAACGATAGGCCAGGCGGGATCCGTCCACAACGCCCCGGACGCTCAGCACGATGATCTGCTCCAAGAAGCCTACCTCGACGATAGCCCGCAAGGCGCGCGCAGCCTGCGTCAGCCCTTCCTGCAGATCATATGTCTCAATCTGGGTCTCCTCTACCCGCCCCGGAACGTGGACATGGATACGCGATCGTCTCTGCATCTGCCACATCACCACGATGATGATTGTTGTCAGAAGCAGCGCCGGGCTAGAGACCACGTAGCGCAACAGTATGGTCAGCGTGGGGATCCGCAGGTCCGCAATTCCTGCGGCGGCCATCACCGAGCGAGTGAGTGACCGAAAGCTCAGCACAGCAGCCAGAATCGCAATTCCTAGCATTCCCAAAGCAATCCAGCGCCCAGAGAGGCTTCCGACCGATACATCTTCCCCACGGGAGCGCGTTGCCTCACGCACTCCCCAGAGCACCAACAGAGCCACACTGGCCTCCATGACGAACAGGACATCCACCGGCACACCCGCCTGCCGCGCCCACCAGGTGATGAGCAAGCCAACCCCAGCCAGCATCACGCCGGCCAGCGCAAACAGGGCGCGGGCTGCTCGTCCCAGCACTGACGGTGCTCCTTTCTCGGGCGCCTCACCGGTCAGGAACAGCAGTAGCTGAAGCGGCGTTGTCGCCACCAGGCCTAGCCACACGGCTCCCTTGAGACCGGATGCGGCTGCGAATAGCAGAAGCCCTCCCCGGGTTGCGGCCACGTAGATCAGAGCGCTGCGCAGGCTGCGGCGGGTCAGCGCCGTGATCACAGCGACCATCGCAGTGCCCGCCGCGAACCACAGGATCAAGCCCTGCACGGCCGCGCTCGGTGTGAGAAGCGGGGTGACCCGGTAGAGCAGATACGCGCCAAGATTGGGCATCACAGTCAGGAAGAGCCACGCGTGGGCCGACGGCGAGAGAGGGCGCCCCCAACGAGCCCAAAGGTGGAATGGGTAATTCCCCAGCTTGACCCAAACAGCGAGCACCAGGCCAAACACCACCCAGCTCAGCCGCGCCCCGCTTAGCGTCCCAGCCGCAGCCAAAGCCGGGGTAATCTCCAGCGTGCCACTGGCCTCAAACAGAATGAGAATGGCAGTGAGCAGACCCACATCGCCCAGACGCAACATCAGGTAGGTCGACCAGAATCCCCGACCCCCTTGGTCACCCCTCAGTTCAACCAGCGGCGCCAGAGCAATGGAGAGCGCGACGACCTCCAAGGCCACATAACGGGCCAGGAGGTGCTCGGTGAGGAACGCGACACTGCCGGCCGCGAGGGCTAGCAGCATTAGGGCCAGTGAGAGCGCTGGTGTCTCTGTCTTGGGAGCGGTGATTCCCAAGATCGCAAGGAAGACGGCCCAGGTCGTGACCAGCGCAGCATACACACTGGTGACGCCCAGCCCAAAGGCCATCGGTCCGGTACCGGGCAGCCACTCGATGACCAGGGTCGGGTCACTTCCCGCGAGAGGGAGGAGAGCCGTTGCGCAGAGCGCTGTCGCGCCACTAATGACCAGAGCCACGTTACGAGCCACGACGGGCGAGCGGCGCAGAAAAAGGGAGACCAGCACACTACCCACGAACGGCAAGCCGAAGAGAGCAACTAGGAGTTCGTTGGCCATGCTAGCCACGCAGTCTGTCCAGCTTATCTATGTCCCCCGAGGGATGGAAACGGTAGATATTGATGATCAGCGCCAGGGCTACGGCGATTAGGATCGTCTCCACGACCAGGGCGGAGATGACAATGCTCTGCACGGTGTGGAGATCTTCGCTGACATAACCCTGGTAGACCAGCCCCAGCGTCACACCTTGAAGCATGATCTTCAGGCCGATCACCTGCTTGATGGCCTCACGCTGCGTCAGCAGACATCCAAATCCCAACACAAATAGCAGCACGCTTCCGGAGAAGAATAACAGATCTCCCATCTGCGCTAGCCCCCAGTTCATTCAGGTTCCTCCGTCTCCGGGGGCATCAGAGCGGCGATGCCGAGAGCTCCGGCAAACACCAACCCCACCTGGACGCCTATGTCGAGCTCCCTAGTCTCCCACCACCAGACGCGGAACGACGCTGGGGAGGAAAGGCTCGCCGGGTCCCAGAGCCATCGCCCCACCATCAGCCCTATCGCCGCCAATAGGATCAGCAGCAACCCCCAGGACGCAAATCTACGACCCATCGCCCGCGCCTCCCATCGACTCCGTAAGACTGATGGCGACGATAAAGAGCACGCTGATCAGCCCCGCTCCCACGCTGAGCTCGTACGCGCCCGCATACGGCGCCTGCAAGAGGAAGAACAACGAGGCCAGGGCGACGCTGCTGGCTCCCAAGGCGACAGCTGCTCGCAGCAAGTTCTTGACCACGACGGCTGCGACGCCCCCAACGACGACCGTGATAATCAGGGCAAGAGCGACCAACAAGTTCATCTCTCGTCCTCCACATCTCTTCTATGAGCTTCGCCGCGATCCTACCGGCAATTCCCCCAGTCCCGCACACGCGCGCCACTCTCCCCGGCTCCCTCGGCGCACATCAGCCGCTCCCGTGACGAAGCTTTGGTGTCGGGAGACTACCAGGGCGCAGTAAGCACATGTCAGATGCGAGGGGCAGGATCCGACGGAGATTCGATAATCGTGGCCGTATTTTATCATAGACAGGGGAGAGCGCAACTCACTTTGTGCGCCCGTAGATGAGCTTCCTGAGCTCTTCGCCGTGGATTTCCCAGACGGGCGTTGTTCGAGAGTGCACGGATCTAGAGGGACAGACGGACGTCGGGATCGGAGGTGGGATCGAATCGCTCTCCGTCCCGTTCGAAGCGACCTGCGGGCTCAAAGCCAACACCGGTCACGTTAATCGTCTTCCCGCCTGCCGTCACCTGCTACACGGTCATCTGATTGCTGGTCAGCGTGCCCGTCTCGTCTGTGCAGATGCCGGTAGCGGCACCCAGCGTGTCAACAGCTTGAAGGCGACGGATGATGGCATTGCGCTTCGCCATCCGATTGACCCCGACCGCCCCAGTGATCGCTCCCAGCACCACGCCCATGCTCAGGCCGACGTCCATCTCGCGCAGCACGGGAGCACCGAACTGCCGCACGTTAATGTGTCCCAGCGCCAGCGCACGTGTAAAGATCGTGGTAGACTTCGTGCCCGCATTCCCTCCCATATCCATGACCACAGGAATGAAGATCGCCAGCGAGGGAATGCTCAGCAGGATGGAGCCGAAGGCGTCAATCACCGATCCGGCCACCAGTCCACCCACCATGGTGATCATCAGAAAGGGCATGCGCACCGACCAGATGTCCGACAGTGACCCATTGACCAAACGGTAGCTACCGTGGGCATCGCCCCCCGGCCAGGGGACTCAGAGCAGCCTTTTCGAAGAAGTCCTCGGTGACCTCCTCTTCCATGATCTCCATGGCGTCATCAATCGTAATGACACCCACCAAGCGGCTGCCCTGGTCAACCACAGGGAGGGAGAGCAAGTCGTGATGTTGGAGCAGGCGGGCGGCCTCCTCCTGGTCCGTGTCCGTGGTGGTCCAGATCACGGCGGGATCCATCAGATCGCTCATCGTCTCATCCGGATTGGCCAGAACGAGGTCCTGCAACGCGAAGCCTCCCCGCAGCCTTCTCTCTGGCCCCGTGACGTAGAGCGCATGAATGGCTTCAGCCTGTCGCTCTCGACCGACCTGCCGAACCTTGTCCAGCGCCTCGACGGGCGTCATCTCATCAGAGAGACGCACAAGCTTGGGCGTCATAATGCGCCCGGCGCTCTCCGGTTCGTAACCCGTCAGCAAATTGACCTGAGCGCGCTCAGAGGGAGGTAGGGCCTCAACTAGTCGCTTCGCAACAGCTGCGGGTACCTCATCCAACAGACGGGCCCGGTCGTGCGGAGCCAGGGCAGCGAAGATACTCGCAGCCTCCCCCTGACCGAAGGATGTGATCGGATGCTGGCGCTGCTCGACGTCCGGCTGCTCAAAAAACGCCAGGGCGCGGTCCTTGGTCAGCAGCCGAAGTACAAGGATCCGCTGGTCGGGCGCGAGGCTCTCAACGAGAGATCGCAAGCCATCCATGTCGATGCCAGCCAGCAGATCTTTGAGCTGCTGCATATCGCCGGCTTCGAGTAGCTCCTGCACTCTATCGTAGAGCCTCATGGTTTGCCTCCTTCTACGAGTGGAGAATCCAGACCTCCTGAAGACCTCGCGTGCACCGGGGTATATTGCGGTCGCAGGCCTTTGGTTCAAACCATCCTACCGTGATCGCTGAAGCTCGCAGACACCGTTTCTGAAGAGGCGAACCGTTGGGCCAACAGATCGTCCAGTCACGGAGTCAGCTGGCCAGCTGGCACCGGTGAGGTGGACTCCGTCTGCACGTGCCCCTTCCGCCACCTATCGCGGCCCACCCCCCGCGATCCAGCCGTTTGACACCGCGGGGCACCCGTGATATAGTAGACGTCATCCTGGGACGGGATCCTGGCTCGCCGTCTCGAGAGTTATCCATGGAAGGCACAACCACATAAGAGCCTGTGTCCAGTTCAGGGAGGGTTCCATCAGTGGCTCTCCCTGTTTGCTGTGTCGGACAAAAACAATCCTCAAGTATTGAGAAGCGTATGACCGAGACACGGAAGTACATTTTCTGCACCGGCGGCGTCCTCAGTGGCGTGGGCAAGGGGGTGACGGCTGGATCCGTCGGCCGCATCCTGAAGGCGCGGGGGGTCAGGGTCTGCATCCAGAAGCTCGATCCCTACATCAATGTGGACCCGGGCACCATGTCTCCCTACCAACACGGCGAAGTCTTTGTGACCGACGACGGGGCGGAGACCGACCTCGATCTGGGCCATTACGAGCGCTTCACCGACGTGAATCTCACCCAGGCGAGCAACGTGACCACGGGCCAGGTGTATGCAAAGATCATTGCGCGTGAGCGCCGGGGTGATTTTCTTGGCGGCACAATCCAGGTGATCCCGCATATCACGGACGAGATCAAGCGATGTATCGCACTGGTTGGCGAGCAGACCGACGCCGAGGTGGTGATCGTGGAGGTTGGCGGTACGGTTGGCGACATTGAGGGGCTTCCGTTCCTGGAAGCCCTGCGGCAGATGCGTCGGGACGTGGGTCGCGGCAACACCTTCTACATCCATGTCACGTTCCTGCCCCACATCAGCGCCACGGACGAGTTGAAGACAAAACCAACTCAGCATAGCGTGCGCGAACTGCGTTCCCTGGGGATCCAGCCCGACGCCATCATCGCGCGAGCCGATCATCCGGTGGATGAGTCCCTGCGTGACAAGATCTCCCTCTTCTGCGACGTCCAACGACGGGCGGTCATTCCCTTGGTGACCACTCCCGTATTGTATGAGGTTCCCTTACTGCTGGAGCAAGATGGTTTCGGCGACTTCATCGCCCAACAACTTGAGCTGGAGGTTACCGAACCCGATCTCAGCGAGTGGCGCGATCTTGCCAATCGCATCCGAGCGCCGAAGCCCTCCCTGCCTATTGCCATCGTGGGCAAGTACGTTGAGCTTCAGGACGCCTACATCAGTGTCAGCGAGGCCCTCGACCACGCCGCTCTGGCCCATGGTTGGGACGTCGATCTGCGATTTGTCAGCTCCGAGCAATTGGAGCGAGGACGGGGCTGGGATCAGTTGGCAGGGGTGGCGGGCGTCGTGGTGCCAGGCGGATTTGGAGAGCGAGGGATTGAGGGCAAGATCGACACAGCTCGCTGGGCGCGAAAGAACCAAGTCCCCTACTTAGGCTTATGTCTGGGCTTACAGGTAATGATCATCGAGCTTGCTCGCCATGCCTTGGATAGTGACGAGCCGAACAGCACCGAATTCGATACCCGGACCGAGTACCCGGTGATCGATCTCATGCCCGATCAGCGCTCTATTGCGGAAAAAGGGGGGACGATGCGGCTCGGGCTCTACCCCTGCGAGTTGGTGCCGGGAACTAGGGCCGCCGAGGCGTACGACGAACCCTTGGTGGAAGAACGGCATCGCCACCGATTCGAGGTGAACAACGCTTACCGGGATCTGCTATCACGGGCAGGTCTGGTCGTGAGCGGCCTGTCACCTGATGGGCGTCTGGTTGAGATCGTCGAACTAAAGGACCACCCGTTTATGCTGGGCAGCCAATTTCATCCGGAGTTCAAGTCCCGGCCGACACGTCCGCACCCACTCTTCAAGGCCTTCGTCGGCTCCTGCATAGACCACTACCAGTCGGCAAAGAGTAAGGCACCAAGGCCTTCGGAGGGTCAGACTGCCCAGATAGACTGACCTGCGTCTGGCTCTTGCGTCGCAGCACCTCGCGATATCGATCCACCGAATGCCTGCCGCCGGTGTCTATCCGAGCACAACAAGTTGCCAAAAGCCCCCCTTTGTGTTAGGATACGTCCCATTGGTCTAGTACGATGTCGCTTTCCGCTCTCGGGCATTGACCCGAGGGCAACTACCGTGGAAAGAAGGAGGCTGTTTACGTGCGCAGTTACGAGATGGTGTTCATTGTCCGCCCCGATCTGGAGGGCGAGGAAGTGGATGAGCTTGTTACCGAGGTCCAAGAACTGGTCCAGAGAAATGATGGGGAGACAACAGAGGTCAAACCCTGGGGGTTACACAAGCTGGCATATCCCATTAACAAGCACCAGGAAGGTCATTACTTCCTCATGACGATGGACTTAGGGCCGGCTGGTGTGAGAAATTTGGAGCGCGCCCTCAAGCTCAAGGAATCGGTCATACGGCATATGATCATTCGACTTGAAGACTAGGTTCGAGAGATTGGGATGCGATGGTCAGGAGCTTGAACAAGGTCATGGTGATTGGCAAGGTAGGACGTGCTCCTGAGATGCGCTATATGCCCAGTGGACGGGCGGTTACTTCATTTAGCGTCGGCACAGCACGCTCGTGGGAGGATGAGGAAAGCCACGGGCGCGAAGAGACGGAATGGTTTAACGTGGTCGTCTGGGGAGAGCTGGCTGAGCGATGCAAGGAGGCCCTTTGCAAGGACGATTGTGTCTACGTCGAAGGTCACTTGCAGACGCGACGTTGGGAGACCAGGGAAGGGGATCTTCGTTTTCGCGCTGAGCTCGTCGCGGAGGAGATGATTCGATTGCAGCCCCCCAGAGAGGGCGACGCCGTCGCCGCCACGGTAACCGACAGAGAATAGAGGATACCCGGCGCTGGCGTCTGCCGCGCCTGATCTACAGTTAGTTAGGAGGATGTATGAGCCCCTGGTATGGAAACCGACGTAGGACGTGTTACTTCTGTGAGGAGAAGATCGACCACATCGATTACAAGGATGTGGATACGCTGCGGCAGTTCTTAACCGATCGTGGCAAGATCCGATCGCGAAGACAGACTTCGACGTGCGCCCAACACCAGCGTCAGCTTGCGCGAGCTGTCAAGCGCGCCCGCCATCTGGCGATGCTTCCCTACGTAGGTTAGCGGCGCAAACGTCTCGTTTCAGGAGATCAAGCAGGCAGGAAGGCCCCTGACCCAACCGGGCCTTCTTTTATTTTGCATCTTGTTCGGACGGAAAGGTGAAGAAGATGACCAAGAAGGTTAAGCGTACGGTAAAGCAACAACTCACTCGGAAGCAACGCTCGCGTCTCGACGAAGAAAGGCGGATGCAGAGGCTCCTCATGTGGGGAGTGGGGATCGTGGTCGTCCTGGTCGTAGGTGTGCTGGGTTATGGCGTGGTCGCCGAGAGGATCATCGGCCCCCGGCAACCCGTGGCCATTGTCGATGAGACGCCCATCACGACCGCCGAGTTTGAGGCCCGCGTGAAGTTCAGACGGCTGCAGCTGCAGAATCAGCTTTCCTATCTCTACCAGCAGCAACAAGCCATGGCCGCGCAGGCCTCAGAGTCAGGCGATACGTCGCTTCAGGAGTACTTCCAGCAGCAGATTGACAGCCTGCAGTCGCAGTTGGCGGCGGAGAACGCCAATTCCCTGGGTGAGCAAGTACTTGACCAGATGATCCAGGAAGAACTGGTCCGACAGGAGGCCAAGCGTCGCGACATCAGCGTCCCCGATGAGGAGGTCCAGAGCGCGGTCCACGAAAACTTTGGCTACGACCCAGACGCCACGCCTGCCCCGTCGGAATCGCCCGCTGTGACGACCACAGAGTCGGTGACAACAGCCCAGCCCACGGCAACACAGATGACAGAGGCAGACTTCCGGGAGATCTACGATCGCTACATGCGGGAAGGATTGAAGCCCTTGGGGATCTCGGAACAGCAATACCGCTCCTGGGTTGAGGCATCACTTCTCTACGAAAAGCTCCAGGACGACATGATGACCGAGCTTCCACAGCGGGCCGATCAAGTCAAGGTGCGTTTTATCAGCGCCAACAGCGAGGAGCAGGCCGCCGAGCTCGTTCAACGCTTGGACGAGGGCACCGATTTCGACGCGCTGGTGGAGGAGATCCAGAGTGATGAGGAGGCCGCCGGTTCCGCCAGTGAATTGGACTGGATGCCCCAAGACGTGCTCGCGGATCGGCTCGGTGAAGAGTTGGCGACTATGATCCTTGACTTGGGCATTGGCGAACGTACGGAGCCAGTCAAGTTGAGCGAAGAGAGCGAGACCTACTATATCTTCGAGGTCATCGGACGTGAGGAACGTGAGATAGAAGCCAGCATGCTGGAGCAGATGGCTCAGGAGACATTCCAATCGTGGCTGGATGCTCAACAATCACTGGTGGAACGTCAGTCCATCGAGGGCAAGGTGCCGACGAGGCCGTAGATCCCGCAGTAACACCGCCCTAACCCCCCGCATGCCATCGCCCCCGGGGTTCTGTCCGAGCTCTGGGGGCGACTCCGTCGTCCTTCAGCCTATGTGCCGCTTCGCCTCAATCACGTTAGACAGATCTTCGATCTTGGTCAGGACCCGGCTGAGTTGGCCGATGTTGCCGATCTCCAGCGTGATGTACAGGGTGGCGATGTTCCTATCTCGGCTCACATTGAGTGCAGACATGTTGATCTTCTCATGACTGATCACGCCCGCGATCTCGTGAAGCAATCCGGTGCGGTCGTAGGCTCTGATGTACACCGCCACGGGGACAGTCTGTTGCTCGGATCCCCAGTCAACATCAATCAGTCGATCTTTGTCATCCACACGCAGCACGTTGAAGCAGTCGCGACGGTGCACGGTGACGCCTCTGCCTCGCGTCACATAGCCCACAATGTCCTCACCCGGTAAGGGGCTACAGCACCTGGCAAGACGAGTCATCAAGCCCCCGGCCCCCTGGACCTGGATCCCCTCGATCGACTGAGTCAGTGAGGGTGGCTCCGCTGGTAGGAGCTGCTCCTCCTCCGCGGTCAACTCGGCGATCTTACCGGCAATCTGCTGAGCATTGATATCCCCGAAGCCAACCGCTGCGTGGAAATCGCTCGCATCCCCATAGCCGAAGAGGCGAGCAACTTTCTGGTGACCGATCTGCTCCATCCCCAGATGTTTCAGCTCTCGATCGACCAGTTCCCGCCCCTGAAGGATGTTCTTCTCCCGGTCCTGCGTGCGGAACCATCGTCGAATCTTCGAACGGGCCCGTGAGGTCTTGACATAGCCCAGCGTGGGATTGAGCCAATCACGACTCGGAGAACCGTGCTTGTCGGTGATAATCTGCACCCGGTCACCCGTCTTCAGCTGATAATCCAAGCCCACCCACCGATCGTTGACCTTGGCCCCTCGGCAGCGGTGGCCAATTTCCGTGTGGATATGGTATGCGAAATCGATGACCGTCGAGCCAGAAGGCAGGTCAATGATGTCACCCTGGGGGGTGAAAGCGTAGACTCGGTCCTGGAAGATATCGGTCTTCATAGCATCGACGAACTCGCTGGCGTCCGTCAGTTCGCGCTGCCACTCCACCAATGAGCGCATCCAAGCTATCTTCGTGTCGAATGATGGATCTGGCTTACCGCTCTCCTTGTACCGCCAGTGAGCTGCGACGCCGTACTCAGCGATGCGCTCCATCTCCTCCGTGCGAATCTGCACCTCCAGGGTCTTGCCATCATCGGCGATCACGGCGGTGTGCAGGCTCTGATAGCCGTTCTCCTTGGGTGTCGCTATGTAGTCGTCGAACTCTCCAGGAATTGGCTTCCACAAGCCGTGCACGGCGCCCAAGATGCGATAACAGTCGGCTTCGCTCTGGGTCACGACGCGGATCCCTCGTACGTCGTAGACCTGCTCAAATGGAACGTCTTTGCGCTGCATCTTGCGATAGATGCTGTACATATGTTTGGGCCGCCCGTGGATCTGCGCTTCGAAGCCCTCCTCGGCCAGCTCATCGCTCAGTATCCCGATGTAGCGCTCAATGCTGGCCTCGCGATCGGGACGGCGCTCGGCGATCAGCTCCTTCATCCACCCATAGGTCTCCGGGTCTAAGTATCGGAAGCTCAGATCCTCCAACTCCCACTTCCATTGCCAGATGCCCAAGCTGCTGGCCAGGGGCGCAAAGATCTCCTGGGTCTCACGAGCGAAGGCCTTTCTTCGTTCCTCATCGAGAGGGTCAAGCGTCCGCATATTGTGCACTCGGTCGGCGAGCTTGATGATGACCACCCGGATGTCCTGGGCCATGGCCACAAACATCTTGCGCAGGCTCTCCGCCTCGCGATTCACCAGATGGCTCCTGGCGTCACCGGAGAACCAGTCATCAGCCTGTTCCTTCTCCATCTGCTCCAGCTTCGTCACACCGTCGACAAGAGCTGCGATATCTTCACTGAACCTGGCAGTCAACTCATCCAGCCCTGTGCCGGTGTCCTCAACCACGTCGTGGAGCAACCCAGCCGCCACGGTGTCCGGGCCCATCCCGATGTCAGCTAGGAGCAGTGCGACAGAGAGCGGATGCTGTATGTAAGGGAGGCCGGAATCTCGATTCTGACCCGCGTGCGCTTCTTCAGCAAAGGCATAGGCCTGCTCGATGAGCGCGCTGGCACCATCGCCCCGCTCCTGGAGTGAGAGGCGCTCCAGGACATCCGACAGCTCAACGGTCTCTCGATTTATGTCAGATCTCACCATGGCTGCAACAACCATCTGGCTTCAACGCCCTTCATCATCAGAGTTGGTCGAGCACGTGGAGGAACTCGCTACGGTGTCTTGTGCAGAGGATGATGGGGCGTTGCCGCCTCCCTCAATGAACCAGACATCCACAGATCTATCACCGAAAGTATAGTCCGTTCCTCTGTTTTGTCAACGAAACAGCACTGGAGCTCACAGTTCGTGTATGCCCCATGACGGGACAGACGAGCTAATAACCCGGTTTCGCATGGGCGTCGATTGGGAAGAGCACTCCCCGACGAGAGTGACGCGGTGGAACACGAGACTAGATTGCCCGTGAGGGCCGCGCGGACGGGGGGGCACAACCTGCAGCGTCACGAGCGATGGCTCTAGATTCTGTCACCCATGAGATGAGCTCAGAGCAGAAGGGATTCACTTGCCAGGCGGCGCCGTTACCGTTATAGTGATATTCGACGCTGAAGAGGAGGGAGGTCACGAATGCGCGTCATTACGGGAAAGGCAAAGGGGCACAGCCTCAAATCCGTGCCAGGCGACATCACCCGTCCCATCACCGATCGGGCGAAGTGCGCGCTGTTCAGCATCATTGGAAACCATGTCATTCACGCTCGCTTCTTGGATCTGTTCGCGGGAACGGGACAGGTAGGTATCGAAGCCTTGAGTCGCGGGGCGGACGAGGCCGTGTTCGTGGAGCGGGCCAGGTCCGCGCTGCGGACCATAGGCGAGAACTTGGAGCACACAAGGCTGCAGGAAGGGGCACACGTAGTGGGAGCAGACGTGTTCGATTTCTTGCTGCGAGAGCCAGACGCCTTCGACTTCGTCTACATCGCGCCCCCACAGTACAGGGAGCTGTGGATAAGGACACTGAGGTTGCTTGATCAGAGACCCGGCTGGCTGGCCGATGACGGGTGGATCATCGTCCAGATTGACCCGCTCGAATACGAGGAGCAGGCCATGGAACACTACGCGTTGTTCGATCAGCGCGCCTACGGTGGAGTGATGCTCTGCTTCTACGCCAAGTATCGGGAGTAAACGCCGCCACCGATTGCGTCCACCAAGCGGTCAGGGGTACGAAAAAAGCCAGGCGCTCTAGCACCTGGCTTTTTTCTTTCAGCAGGTCAGGGGACTACATAGGTGGCATGCCACCCATACCGCCCATACCACCCGGACCACCCGGACCGCCTGGCCCACCCTCATCCTCCTTCTCAGGAAGATCAGCGATCAGTGCCTCGGTGGAGAGGACCATCGCCGCGATGGAAGCCGCATTCAGCAAGGCCCCCTTCGTCACCTTGGCCGGGTCGATGATGCCGCGCTCCACCATGTCGGTGAAGTCGCCCGCCAAGACGTCGTAACCGATGAGCTGGCTATCCTTCTCCTTCTGCATCCGCCGAACGGCATCGAGAATGACCGCACCGTCCTCGCCGGCATTCTCAGCGAGCTTGCGTAGCGGCATCTCCAGCGCCTTACGCAGGATCGTCACGCCAGTCTGCTCGTCGCCGAACTGCATCTTGACATCATCCAAGCTGGAGATGGCATTGATCAGCGCCACCCCACCGCCGGGGACGATGCCCTCCTCAACTGCCGCACGTGTCGCCGAAAGCGCGTCCTCAACGCGATGCTTCTTCTCCTTGAGCTCGGTCTCGGTGGCGGCCCCGACACGAATCACAGCCACACCCCCCGCGAGCTTGGCAAGGCGTTCCTGCAACTTCTCCCGATCATAGTCGGAGGTCGATTTCTCGATCTCAACCTTGATCTGTTCCATGCGTCCCTTGATGTCGCTGTCCGAGCCCTTCCCACCGATGACGGTTGTCTCGTCCTTCGTCGAGATCACCTTCTCGGCCCGGCCAAGATCCTCGATGGTCGTGCTCTCAAGGGTACGGCCCTCTTCCTCGGTGATAACATGTCCGCCAGTGAGAACCGCGATGTCCTGCAGCATGGCCTTACGACGATCGCCGAAGCCCGGCGCCTTGACTGCCAAGACGTTGAGCATCCCTCGCAACTTGTTCAGCACCAGGGTGGCGAGTGCCTCGCCATCCACGTCCTCAGCGATGACGATCAGGTCGCGGTTGCCCTTCTGAACCAGCTTCTCCAGGATCGGAACGAGATCCTGAGCTGCCGAAATCTTGTCGTCGTGAATGAGGACGTAAGGCTCCTCAATGACCGCCTCCATCGTCTCCTGGTCAGAGAC
>CAZGSX010000039.1:18391-26128 GCA_964528475.1 uncultured Anaerolineales bacterium | reverse complement strand
AGCGGGGCCGACGGGACTTGAACCCGCGATCTTCGGCTTGACAGGCCGATATGTTCAACCACCTACACCACGGCCCCGAGTGTTGAGATTCTACCACAATCCTCCCCTCGAGTCAAGTCGCCACCCAACTCCGTCATTCGGCTTGGCGTAATGGTCGACTGCGCCTCCCTGTGGTATACTCCCTCTAACAACGAACCACCGCCCAAGCGGCAGCATCGCTATTGTTCCTGATAAAGAAAGCCAGCATGGAAACAATATCGTCGCCGCCGGCCAACGATTGACACATCCAACCCTTCAAGCTAGAATACGCGCACCGACACGGCACACACCGCACACAGCCATAGACACGTTCGCCGAGCAGGAGTGACAGAACCGTATGAAGCCCATGACCGGCGCCGAAGTGCGTCAGAGTTTCCTAGATTTCTTCGCCCAGCGGGGCCATGCCGTCGTCCCCAGCTCCAGCCTGGTGCCCGCTAACGATCCCACCCTGCTGTTCACCAATGCCGGGATGAATCAGTTCAAGGACGTCTTCCTGGGCGTCGGGACGCGTCCGTACACCCGCGCCGTCGATAGCCAGAAGTGCATGCGGGTCTCTGGCAAGCACAACGACCTCGACGATGTGGGTCGCGACACCAGTCACCACACCTTCTTCGAGATGCTGGGCAACTGGTCGTTCGGTGACTACTATAAGGAGGAGGCCATCCGCTGGGCTTGGGAGCTGCTCACTGGGGAGTGGGGTCTGGAGAGGGACCGCCTCTGGGCCACCGTCTTCAAGGACGATCTGGGCGAGCTCGAGACCGACGAGGAGGCCAAGCGCTTCTGGCTCTCCGAGACCGAGATCAACGCCGATCAGGTGCTCTATGAGGGGCGCAAGGAGAACCTCTGGCAGATGGCCGACACCGGCCCCTGTGGGCCTTGCAGCGAGATCCATTACGACCGCGGCCCCGATGCCTGTGAGTGCTCCGACGATCCTGACCACGTCTGTCGCGTCAACGGGGAGTGCGGCCGCTTCATCGAGATCTGGAACCTGGTATTCATCCAGTACAATCAGGACGAGGAGGGGAACCTCCACCCCTTGCCGGATAAGCACGTGGATACCGGCGCCGGCTTCGAGCGTCTCCTCGCGATTCTGCAGGGCGTCGATTCCAACTACAAGACCGACCTCTTCGTCCCCCTCATCCAGCGCGTCCGCGAGATGATCGGCCATACTCAGGCGCAGGTGCGGGACAATATCGTTGCCTACCGCGTCATCGCTGACCATGCGCGGGCTGTCACGTTCCTCATCGGCGACGGGGTGCTTCCGGGCAGTGAGGGACGGAGCTACGTGCTGCGCATGATCCTCCGCCGCGCCGTTCGCTTCGGGAGGGAATTGGGCTTTGACGAGCCCTTCATGCATGAGGTTGCCAAGACGGTGATTGACACCATGGGGCAGCACTTCCCGGAGCTGGTCAATCGCCGAGCCTTTATCCTCAATACCATCGAGCAGGAGGAGGATCGTTTCCTTCGCACCCTCGACCTTGGCCTCGATCGCCTGCACGCGGTGATGGACGAGCTGGAGGATCGTGGAGAGTCGGTTATTCCGGGCGAGGAGGCCTTCCGCCTGTACGACACCTTCGGCTTACCGCTGGAGATCACCCGCGACGTGGCGGATGAGGAGAGGTTCTCCATCGACGAGGCTGGCTATCTGGAGGCTCTTGAGGAACAGCGCAGGCGCGCCCGGGAGGCGGGGGCCTTCAAGATGGAGGATGAGGGGGCGCTCTCCCGCTACCAGCACGTTCTCCTTACGTTGCAGGATCAGGGTGAATTGGGTGATGCCGGCGTCCAGCAGAACCCCTACGATTCCCTGAAGATGGAGTCCCGGGTCGTGGCCATCCTCGTCGACGGGCACCCCGTCGACGAGCCCCAGGTGGGCGACCGGGTGGAGCTGGTGCTGCCCGAGACCTGCTTCTATGTGGAGTCCGGGGGCCAGGTCTCTGACACCGGCCTCATCACCGCCGCAGCTCCCCACGAGGAGGAACCGTCCTGGGTGGTGGCGGTTACCGATGTCCGCCAGCCGGTGGCCGGACTGATTCTGCACGTCGGTCGCGTCCGCAGGGGCATGCCGCGGGTGGGGGACCGTGCCCTGACGGCCGTGGATCGCAAGCGGCGCATGGACATCGCCCGCAACCACACAGCGACACATCTCCTTCAGCGAGCGCTGCGGCACGTGCTTGGCGATCACGTACAGCAGGCCGGCTCGCTCGTTGCGCCCGATCGGCTTCGCTTCGATTTCACCCATCCTAGCCTTCTCTCACGGGAGCAGCTAGCCGACGTCACCCGTCGGGTGAATGAGGCGATTCTGGCCGATTACCCTGTCACCAGTTCGCAGCAACGCTACCGTCAGGCCGTCGAGGATGGCGTGATTGCCCTTTTCGGTGAGAAGTACGGCGACACCGTCCGTGTTCTGCGCGTGGGGCCGGCGGCTGAGCCTTTCAGCCGCGAGCTCTGCGGCGGAACCCACGTCAGCGAGACTGGACAGATCGGCTTCTTCCACATCGTCTCCCAGGAGAGCGTCGGTGCGGGCGTGCGGCGCGTGGAGGCGGTCACCGGCCGTGGCGCCGTGGACTTCGTCCAGCATCGCCTTGGCCTCCTGGAGCAGGTGGCCGCCCGGCTGGGCGTCCCGCCCGACGAGCTCGAGTGGCGCGTGGAGAGGCTTGAGGAGGAGCTGGATTCCGCTCAGAGGGAGATCCGCCGCCTCGAGCAGAGATTGGCACGCCGTGAGTTCGAGTCGCTCCTGGACGCTGTGGAGCGGGTGGATGGCGTGCCGATGATCGCCGCCCGCGTAGAGGCGCCCACCATGGACGCGCTGCGCCAGATGACGGATTGGCTCCGCGATCGCCTGGGGTCCGGTGTCTTTGTCCTGGGCACGGTGGTCGACGGACGGCCGGCCCTGGTCACAGCCGTCACGCCGGATGTGGTGGATAAGGGAGCCGATGCCGTGGGCATCGTCAAGCGGCTGGGCCGTGCTGTCGGCGGCGGTGGCGGGGGTCAACCCACCATGGCACAGGCGGGAGGCAGCGACCCTGGTCAGCTGGATCAAGCCCTGGGCCAGGTGGAGCAGGTCTTGAAGGAGCAACTGGCGGGATCGTGACGATCCACGCTGTGGCGATGCCCCTTCACCGGTCTCAGGCAGCTGTCTCTCCGCGGCCCTTGCACCTGACTTGTGCGCGTCCACGGCCGTGCTGAGGTGTCAGCCCCTGTGAACAGCGTGCAACAGCCTCAAGTCCCTCCGCAGAGCGCACAGGCGGGGGGGCCGGCCATTGTCGAGCTAGGCCTTCACGACGACCTGGCGTCCCTGCGCTACCGCCTGGACCATGTCGACGCCCGGCGCGTCGCCCTCTCGCTCCCGTGGGATCTCGACTTCCTCTCCCGCGAGTTGGACTATGACCTCCTGCGGCGTGAGGCTCAGCGTCGCGGCCTGGAATTCGCCGTGGTCTCCCCCGATCCTCAGAGGCGTCAGCTGGCCACGGGATGCGGCTTCCCCGCGTTTCAGACGGAGGAGAGGGCCATGTCCGCTGATCGCTGGAATGGCCGGTCTCGCGAAAGAGTTGAACCACCGCCCGAGCACTGGTGGGAGGAGGAGATCGAGCTCAAACGCGAGCGGCGTGCAGCTGGACCCGCCTGGTGGCGCCGTATCTGGCAGGGCGCGCGCTACGCGATCTTCTTGATTGCCGTTGTCGCTGTGGCGGCCGGGGCCTACGTTTTGGGGCCCAGCGCGGACATTACCCTGGTCCCTGTGACGGAGACCGTCACCGTTCACGTCCCGGTCTCCGTCGATCCAGCGGTTGAGTCGATCACCTATCTGGAGAATTCACCAGGGGGCATCCTCCCCTCGCGCAGGGTTGGTCTGGAGGTGGAGGGCCGCGCTGCGGTGGGCACGACGGGGATGACTGAGGTCGCCTCTGGTCGGGCCGTCGGCGAGGTGCTCTTGACGAGTCGGTTGTCACAGGATTACGTCGTCCCCTCCGGTACCATCGTCCGTACCTCCTCAACCAGCTACCCCATCCGTTTTCGTACGACGGCCGACGTCGTAGTGCCTGCTGACGGTCAGGCGACCGCCCCTATCGAGGCCCTGGACGATCGGACTGGAAACGTTGGCGCGTACCAGATCAACCGGGTGGAGGGGGTGGCTGGCTCCGCTGTGCGGGTCATCAACCCGTCCGCCACCACCGGCGCGGAGGGTAAGGAGGTGCCGGTTGTCTTGCAGGAGGACTACGATCGGGTCCGTGAGCAGTTGACCCAGGACTTGTTGGACAAGGCCTACGGAGAGCTGCACCAGTTGTTGGAGGAGGATGAGTTCCTACCCTATCCCTCGCTTCGGGTTGAGGCCGTCCCAAAGAAGGTCTACTCTCATTTCGTGGGCGAGGAGGCGGAGCAGGTGACGCTCAATATGCGCCTCCTGGTGAGTGGTCAGGCCGTCAGTGCCGATCAGGCGCGCTCCGTCGCCAGGCAGGCACTGGTTGAGAGGGTGCCAGACGGCCACGAGCTGATTGAGGCCCAGTTCCAGGTTGGCGACCTGGTCGAGGAGGAGGAGGGGCCAGGCTGGTTCACCTTCTATGTCACCGGCCAGGGATGGGCGGCCGCGGTGATCGATGAGGGGGCCGTGATGGCGGAGGCGCGCGGTATGCGCATCCCTGAGGCTCGAGCGCACCTTGAGGAGTCATTCCCTCTGGCCCAGCCCCCCGAGATCGTCAGCCAGCCGAAGTGGCCGGAGTGGCTGGCCTTTCTCGATCGCGTCCCCATCATCCCTCTGCGCCTTGAGGTTCACGTCCGGCCGGAGGCATCGGGCATGGAGGTTGGCAGCTCCGAGTCAGCGGGGTGAAGCGTCCTCTGTCCGGCCTGAGGCCTTCTCGTCCGCGTGCAATCCAGCGGTGTATGATGCGTATTCTCGCCTTGGACGTTGGGGAACGACATACGGGGGTGGCCATCAGCGACCCCACCGCCACCATCGCCCGTCCGCTTACGACCATCGAGCATCGGTCGAGAGCGGAGGTCGTTGCAGCCGTCTCCGGCTTGGTCCAGGAGTACCAGGTCGGTACCGTCGTGGTGGGTCGGCCCCTCAGCCTCGATGGGACCGTCGGGCCTCAGGCTCAGTATGTGGATCGGTATGCAGAGGCGCTCCGGGAGGCGCTCGATGTGCCGGTGATTCTCTGGGATGAGCGATTCTCAACGGCGACGGCGGATGAGGTGCTCCTGCAGACGCGCAAGAGGGGTGCCAGGAGGCGCGCTCGTGCGAATGGGGAGATCGATGCCATTGCCGCCGCTGTCATCTTGCGGAGCTATCTGGAGAGCCGCTAGTCCCAGCGTGGGCGGCCTATCGGGAGGGTTAGTTTGAATAGAGCGGGTCGGTTGTGTGCCTTTTCCATCGCGTTCGCCGTCATCTTCGGTGCCTTTGGTGGCCTGACCTGGAACCTGGGGCACGCGGTTCTCGGAATTCCCAGCTTGCAGATCGGCCTGTGTGAGTTGTCCTCCGCGGACGATATCGCCCTCGGTGCCTACTTAGAGACCCACGCCGAGGACTTGGAGACGCCGGCCGGCAGCGACGGCACCCCCGTTGTTTTTCTGGTCAGGCCGGGCGAGACCGCCGCTGACATCGCGGCGCGGCTGGAGCGTCAGGGCTTGATCAGCGACGCCAGGCTTTTTCGACGCTACGCTCAGTATCACAAGTTGGATAACAGGATTGAGGCCGGGGAGTTCACGCTGCGCCAGACGATGACCATTCCGGAGATCGCTCGTGCGCTGCAGGAAGCGCGCCGGCCCGAGCAGACTGTCACCGTCCGCGAGGGGCTGCGGCTGGAGCAGGTGGCGGCCGAGGTGGCCCGGCAGACCACAATTGACGAGCAGGCCTTCCTCCAGCTGGCGAGGCACGATTGGCGGGATCGACCTTACGCCTCTGTGCTCCTCTCCAAGCTTCCGGAGGGCGCTCCTCTGGAGGGGTTTCTCTACCCGGACACCTATCGCCTCCCTGAGGACCCCACCGCGGACGATATGCTGGAACGGATGATCACCACCTTCCGGGAGAGGGTCACTCCCGAGCTGGAGGCCTCCGCCGCTCAGCAAGGCCTTGATCTCTATCAGTTGGTCACGCTCGCCTCTATCGTGGAGCGCGAGGCGGTGGTGGCCGAGGAGCGCCGGGTGATCGCCGGGGTCTATCAGAATCGACTTGCGGCCGGCTGGAGACTGGAGGCGTGCCCCACCGTGCAGTATGCCCTCAGCTCCCCCGACAACTGGTGGCCGGAGATCACGCTGAACGATACCGCGGCGTTATCCCCGTATAACACCTATCAGAGTGGCGGCCTTCCGCCCGGGCCGATCTGCAGCCCCGGGCTGGCCTCCATCAAGGCGGCTGCGGACCCCGCTGACACAAACTACTTCTTCTTCCTTGTCGATTGCACCAAGGACGACGGGAGCCATCTCTTCGCCCAGACCGAGGCCGAGCACTACGCCAACTACGAGCGCTGCGGCGGCCAGGTGCCCTAGCTATCTCGAAGGCACCTCGTGACCATGGGTCGCAGCGGTGTGGCGCGCCGGCTCTGTGATATGCGCCGAACCCTGACGCTCCTCCTTCTTGGTCTGTTCGTTGTCGTCTCCTGTACGTTTCCCGGGAGTGTGCGGCCCACCTTGAAGATCGGCCTCGTCGCCCCATTTGAGGGACGCTATCGCTACGTGGGGTACGACGCGATCCCCGCGGTCCGCATGGCGCTGCGCGAGGTGAACCGCACCGGCGGCGTCGCCGGCTACAGCGTGGAGCTGGCTGCCTACGACGACGGTGGCGACCCTGCAATGGGGGCGCAGCAGGCGCGTAAGCTGGAGGTCGACGATGACGTGGTGGCCGCCCTGGGCCATTTCCGGGAGTCAACCACCATGGCGGCTGTGCACGTCTACGCCCGGGCGGGCATCCCGCTTATCGCACCGGTCGAGCTCAGCCCGGACCTGAGAGCGGAGAGATTGGCCTATGCACTGGGTCCGCGGGCCTCTGGGCTGGCGGCAGCTATCCTTGACCGCGCGGTTGAGCTTGCCGCTGACGGAGGGGTGATGCTGGTCACCGACGGTGGCCCGCTGGGTGACGCGCTGCAGGACGCCGCGCATGATAGGAATATGGCGCTGAGGGTCGTGTCTGACGGGGAGGATCGCACCTCCTTGCCAGCGGAAGGCGATGAAGCCCCGGCTGTGCTGCTATGCGACCTTGAGCCAGTCCATGCCGGGGAGCTGGTGTCCGCCCTGCGGCAGCAGGGATGGGGAGGGGATGTGATTGGCGGGCCCGCGCTCGCCGCAGCCGCGTTTGGAGCGGTGGCGGAGGCGTCAGCGGTGGACGCTACGTTTGTGACCCCCTGGCCTTTTCCTCGCGATGTGCTGGGCGGCGCGGCCTTTGCCGCATCCTATCGGGAGGAGTCCGGCGGGACTGAGCCGGGGCCCATGGCGCTTCCCGCCTACGAGGGCACATGGATGCTTCTTCAGGCACTGGATCAGGCTGGTCGCGATGGAGAGCCCACACGAGATCGGCTGGCGGAGGCCCTATCCCGGGTGGAGCGCAATGGGTTCCTGGGGCGGCTCAGCTTTGACGAACGCGCCTCGTCTTCGGATCCGGCCCTCTTCTGGTATCGCGTCGGTGAGGATGGCGTTCCCAGAATGAGCCACCGGGACGGCCCCGGCACAATCATCGCTTGGGACCGCTATTCGGGGCGGTGAGTCCGCGGG
>CAZGSX010000039.1:0-18291 GCA_964528475.1 uncultured Anaerolineales bacterium | reverse complement strand
GATCGCTCCAGGGATCGAACGTGGATCGCCACGCCTTGATGGGCGTCGCCAGGTTGTGTGGTAGTGGACCTGGCAGGAGCCGTGTGGGATGATTTCAAGCCAGTCGAGTGCGTGGCGAGGATGGCATATGAGCTGCGGATCGTCCTCGCTGTCCAGACACGATGCGTCCTCACGCGGCACCGGATCTACGCCGATGCCGCCTCTGAGGTGCTGGTCCAGGCACCGGCTTGAGCCGGCCCTGCACATCTGTGCGCATAGGGGTGGTAACCTGTACGGGCGGGCAAGGACGCAGTGGAAATCAGTCTGTATCAAACGAAAGGAGGCTACGCGATGGAATACCGCCAGCTGGGTTCATCTGGCGTTCGAGTGTCAGCGATCGGGATCGGCACCAATCGATTTGGGTCGGAGAAGGTGCCTCAGGCAGTGGGCGACAACATCATCGACGCCGCGCTTGATCGCGGCATCAATCATATCGACACCGCGGATATCTACGTCGGCGGTCGCTCTGAGGAGGTCTTGGGAGCGGCCCTGGGCGGCCGCTGGGATCGAGTGGTCCTGGCCAGCAAGTTCACGATGCGCGCTGGCTCGGGCCCGAACGATCGCGGCGCATCCCGCTATCACATGGCGAACGCCGTGGAGGGGAGCCTCCGGCGTCTCCAGACCGACCACATTGATCTCTATTACGTGCACGCATGGGATCCGACCACACCCCTGGAGGAGACGCTCCGCGGGCTGGACGATCTCACCCGGGCGGGCAAGATCCGCTATGTCGGAGTCTCGTCCTTCGCGGCGTGGCAGCTGGCCCAGGCGCACCTGCTCGCCGATGTGCGCGGCTGGGCTCCGGTGGAGGTCATCCAGTCCGAATACAACATGCTGGCGAGGGACGTCGAGCGGGAGGTCTTGCCCTGTTGTCGCGCTTTGGACGTTGGATTCGTGCCCTACTACCCGCTGGCCGGTGGCTTCCTCACCGGTAAGTACAGGCGCGGGGAACCGGCGCCCCCCGGTTCGCGTGGCGAGAGCAGCGAGTCCGTGCGGCAATACATGACGTCGCGGTATTACGATAAGATCGAGAGGCTGGAGGCCTGGGCGAAGGAGAGAGGACGAGACTTGAGCGAGTTGGCCCAGGCGTGGCTGCTGGCACAGCCCCCGGTCTGCTCCGTGATCTCCGGCGTGACCAAGGTGGAGCAGCTCATCAGCAATGCCGGGGCAGCCGACTGGACCCTTTCTGATGACGACCTCGACGCCATCGACGCCATCCTGGAATCCTAGACTGCGCTGCTGCTGTGCGTTGACTACGCCGTTTGGCACGCAAGCCCGGCGGTGGCGTTCCAAGCCCAACCTTGATCGGGTCGGCCGAGAGGGGATGTGCTTGGTTGCACCGGAGTGATTGGCCCTCGTGCGTGCTTGGTGGTCATGCTGCGGCGGGCACCCGGCGTGTGTGGAAGGGTGAGCTGTTCGCAACTACCAGCTGGGGCAGCACCTTGTTCGTCCCAGCCCGCGCCCGCAACCCCCCGCCATCTCAGGGGAACCTCGAACCTAGACCCTAACGAAGGGTCGATCGTGAGCCCGCCGAGTAGGTGGTGTGGACGTGACCACATCGTGTTGGAGGACGAATGAGGATCTTGCTCGTTGAGCCGTACTGTGGCGGCAGCCACCGCGCATGGGCTGAGGGATACGTCGCCCACAGCCGCCACGACGTGACGCTGCTGGGGCTCGCTGCCAGATTTTGGAAGTGGCGCATGCAGGGTGGGGCGGTGACACTGGCCGATCGGGCTCGCGATCTGAAGGAACCGCCTGACTTAATCCTCGCCACCGACATGCTTAACCTCCCGGCCTTCCTCGCCCTGACGCGCGATCGCTTCGCGGACACGCCTGTCGCGCTCTACTGTCATGAGAATCAACTGACCTACCCCTTTCCCCCTGGGGAGAAGCGCGATCTGACCTACGGAATGATCAACTGGCTCTCCATGCTAGCGGCCGATCGGGTCTTCTTTAACTCGCGTTACCACCTTGAGGACTGGTTCTCCGCATTGCCCAACATGCTCAAGCATTTCCCCGACTACAGTCACCTTGATCGGGTCAATGGCGTCATAGCGAAGGCTCAGGTCTTGCCCGTGGGCTGCGATCTGCGGCGATTTGATGCTGCGCCGAGGAACAACACCTGTGAATCCGCACAGGCGCCTCTCATTCTCTGGAACCAGCGATGGGAGTACGATAAGGACCCCCAGGCTTTCTTTCGGGCCTTGTATGCTCTGGCCGATGCTGACGTGGATTTTCGTGTAGCACTCGCGGGGAGGAGCTATCGCCAGTCAGCTCCGGAGTTCGAACGGGCCCGGGAGCGGCTGGAGGGGAGGGTGGTTCAGTTCGGATATCTTCCCGTGGGCCACTACGAGATCCTTCTGCGCCAGGCAGACATCGTGGTGAGCACTGCCATCCACGAGTTCTTCGGCGTCTCGATTGTTGAGGCATGCTACGCGGGTTGCTTTCCCGTGCTGCCCCGTCGCCTGTCCTATCCGGAGTTGATCCCCCCGGCCCTCCACGCCCTGTGCCTCTATGACGGCCACGACGAACTGGTTGCGAGACTGCGCTGGGCGCTGACGAAAGGGGACGAACTGAGGGGGCCATGTGAGACGCTTCGTATAGCGATGAGCGGCTATGACTGGGATCAGGTCGCTCGCCTGTACGATGAAAGGTTCGAGGAGTCTTGACTCTCAGGCAAGGGCGCCTGGCCGGAGACTTCGGTACTGTCAGTCACCTGAACGCTGACGCAATGTCTGCCGGCAATGATGCCTTCAGGGAAAGGGAGCCGGAGGCGGCCGGCAATTTACCTTGCCTGGAGGACAAACTCTGGGAGAATGGAGAGGGCCACCCCGCCTGCGGAGGTGACGACGTGGCACGCATCGGGCCCGAGTGTCTCTGTGAGGGCGGGCCAGCGAGGTCCCAACAATTAGCGTCGTGTGGCCCTCCCCATGGAACGCGTAGGAGGGTCAGCGCAGGTGAGGAGTGGGCCGCCGTCGAGGACGTCTTCGCTTTGGCGCGAGGTGGAGCTGCACCTCGGCTGGGCGGGCCAGACGCTTAGGCCCGTCCGCTGGCTGGGCCGGCTGGCCGCCTCGTCGTCCTATCTGTACGGGACTGGCATAGGTGCTTACGCTGAAGCGTCCGGCGACTTGCCCGAACGTCGAGGTTGGGTACAATTACAGGGTGCTGAACTTCGTAGTCCCGTTCGCGGGATCCGTTGTCATCGCTACTTCTCATTGTCTTAGTCAGCTGCCTGCGGAGATGTGGGCGCAAGCCATTGTGGGAACCGCCAGAGTAAGAGAGAGCGCATGGGTGTCGTTGACGAGGTAAAGGATCGCCTGGATATCGTCGAGCTGATCTCTTCATATCTCCGGCTCGATAAGTCCGGCCGAAACTACAAGGCCCTCTGTCCCTTTCACAGCGAGAAGACCCCCTCTTTTGTGGTCTTCCCGGAGAGTCAGCGCTGGTATTGTTTCGGGGCCTGCAACGAGGGCGGCGACATCTTCAATTTCGTGATGAAGATGGAGGGGTGGGATTTCCGCACGGCGCTGGAGGAGCTTGCGGCTCAGGCAGGTGTGGAGTTAGAGCCGCGTTCACCGGCCCAGGCCGAGGCCGAGGAGCTCGCCGATCGCCTGCGGGACGTGCTTGGTGCCGCCGCCGGTTACTACCACCGCGTTCTCACCAAGGCACCCGACGCGGAAGGTGCTCGGGCCTATGTCGAGAACCGCGGGCTGAGTGCCGAGACAGTGCAGGCGTTTCAGATAGGGTACAGCCTGCCGGGTTGGGAGCGGTCGCGCAACTACCTCGTGAAACAGGGGCATTCGGAGGATGATCTCCTCAAGGCAGGACTCGTCGTGGAGCGTGAGGGTGGGGGCACCTACGACCGGTTCCGGGAACGGCTGATGATTCCGATCCGAGATGGACGTGGGCAGGTGATCGGGTTTGGCGCTCGGACACTGGATCCCGAAGGTGTGCCCAAGTATCTCAACTCCCCCAAGACGTCCCTCTTTGACAAGAGTAAGACGCTGTTCGGGCTCGACAGGGCCCGTCGCGCGATCCGTCGTGAGGACCAGGTCGTCATCGTCGAGGGATACATGGACGTCTTACAGGCGCATCAGGCGGGCTACGAGAATGTGGTGGCCCAGATGGGGACCGCCCTCACTGAGGCGCAGCTCACGCAGTTGCGGCGCTACACGGAGCGCATGGTGCTGGCCCTTGATCCGGACATGGCCGGTGTGCAGGCTACTCTGAGGGGCGTGGAGGTCGCTCGGGACACGTTGACCAAAGAGTGGCAGCCCGTGTTCAACCCGCGAGGGTTGGTGGGCTATGAGGGCCGTCTCGGGGCGGAGTTGCGCGTCCTACAGCTGCCTGGCGGGAAGGATCCCGACGATGTGATCCGAGAGGATCCCGATCAATGGGCTGCACTGCTTGACGAGGCGGTTCCCGTGGTCGATTTCTATCTGAAGCTCCTGAGGGAGGATGCGGATCTCGAGGATACGAAGGCAAAGGCACGTATCGTCGATCAGCTGCTGCCCGTCCTGGAGGCGGTGGCCAACCCTGTGGAGCGCGAGGACTATGCGCAGAAGATCGCCCGCGCCCTCCGCATCGACGAGCGTGCTGTGTTGTCTCGCGTGACAAGTCACGAACGCCAGGACGCCAGGCGCTACCGGAGGCCCGAGCGAGGCAACGGGGGGGATGAGGAGAGTCAAAGGGCAGTCGAGCAGCCTCCGGGTGCCCTTCTGGAGAGGCATTGTCTCTCGGGACTGCTCAACCGACCCGGTCTCCTGCCTCAGATCGATCGCGTACTCAGGGAAAAGGGCCTGGAGCCCGTGCGGGCCCAGGACTTCGAGCAGGCCAGCGTCCGCGCGCTCTTTGAGGCGTGGAAGGAGCTGCTCAAGACCAGGCCGTCTGTCTCAATAGACGTTCTGCGCGAGACGCTGCCACTCGACGTGCAGGATGATCTGGACCGTCTGGTGGTGCGGGATGAGCCTGCACTCGCGGACGAGCAGGTGGTTCGCGATTTCATCTTGACGCTGCTCCGTCTCAGGGAACGTCGCCTTAAAGCGCTTGTGCGAGATCTCAGATTGCTCATGGTGGAGGCGCACGAGGAGGGTGATGCGCGGGGGAAGCAGTATGACCAAGCTCATTTGGTGCACGTGCAGAAGCTGCTACAGACACAGAGAGCTTTGGCCCGATCGCGGGAGTTAGGATGACCGCGCTTGAGGCAAGGCTGGGTGTGAAGAGGTGATGATGACTGACGAGGCGCGGCCGGTGCCCATCGAGGAAGAGGATATTCTGGCGAAGTTGAGGGCCGCCTATAACTTCACTGAGGACGAATCGAACGAGGGTGGTTCGGTCCTGGTGGAGGTAGCTGCCGACGAAGATGGTTTGGAAGTCCTCGATGATGCCGATGAGCCCACGTCGGAGGAGCTGGAGGAGATCGAGCAGCAGGTCGACGAGATCCCCGAACCGACGCTGATCAAGTCGACCGATGACCCGGTGCGCATGTACCTCCTGGAGATCGGTCAGGTCTCCCTTCTTGAACACCACGAGGAAGTGTGGCTGTCTGTTCAACGGACGGCAGGAACGCGCCTCCAGAGTCTGCAGCAGCGGACAGGACCGGAGCAAGATCGATCGGCGGTGGGGGTGCTCGAGTCGTTATGGGAGGAGCTCGAATGTGCCTGGGATGAGGTCTTGAAGCGGTGCGCACAGATCGGTGTTTCCGAGCCTGACCTCAGTGCCCTGATCGAGGAGGCTTCCGCGCTGCGCCATCACCTGCTTCCCCAATCCTCTTCTTACATCCATGCTTTTTTGGAAGAACACGGGTGGACGAGTTCGGAGAGTGCGGCGCGCACCGTGCTCGCGGAGCGCCTGTTTGATGTCTTCCGAATCCTCTACACGCTTCCCACGTCTCTGCTCGATCGACTGAAGCGGGAATGGCATTCGACTGCATCGCTTCCCAACCTAGACGAGCTCTCCGTCCCGCTATTGGAGGGGATCCTCGGGGCGCGTTGGGACGAGGTCGTCACTCGTGGTATCGAGGCGCAGCAGCTGATGGCGCAGGCCAACCTTCGACTGGTCGTGAGTGTAGCCAAGAACTACACGGGCCGGGGCATTTCTTTCCTGGATCTGATCCAGGAGGGAAACATTGGCCTGATGCGCGCCATCCGTAAGTTCGACCATACCAAGGGCTTCAAGTTCTCCACATATGCTACATGGTGGATCCGACAGGCCATCACTCGGGCCATCGCTGATCAGGCCCGCACCATTCGCATCCCCGTGCACATGGTGGAGAAGATCAACCGTCTGATCAGGCTGAAGCGGCGCCTGGTGCAGGAGCTGGGGCGGGAGCCGACCGCTCAGGAGCTGGCCCTCGAGTCTGATTTGCTGACGTCTGATGAGAGGCGGGCCGTCCGCTCTGCCATGGAGGAAGATGAACCGCTGCCACCGCGTGTGAAGCGTCTCCTCAACGCGGCAGCCGAGGAGGTGCGGCGGATTCTTCGCGTGTCGCTGGAGCCCATGTCGCTGGAGATGCCGGTGGGAAGCGACGACGACGGAGTACTCGGTGAGTTCATTGAGGACGACACCATCCAGGGCCCGGCGGACGCGGCGTACGATCAGCTTCTGAAGGAGCGCGTGCGCTCATCGCTTGAGGTGCTGACGGATCGGGAGCGCGCTGTCCTGGAGATGCGGTTCGGGCTGCACGACGGCAAAACGCACACGCTGGAGGAGGTCGGGCAAGCTTTCGACGTCACCCGCGAGCGCGTGCGGCAGATTGAATCAAAGGCTCTCCGGAAACTGCGCTATCCCGGGCATGGCCAGAAGCTGCGCGACTTTCTGAGTTAGCCACGTTGGCCTCTGCAACCTCTAGGGTCGACGGTTTCATTCTTAGCCTCTTGTGGAACCCTCTACATGGCTGGATCGGTCTTCACGTCCGTACTGAGTGTCGGAGATGCGCATACCATCATACCAAGTCGCTAGGCGGGACACAGAACCGGAGGCGACTAGGTCTGCCTGTGGATGCTGCCGGCGGATGCCGGCCGCGGGAACGTCTGCGCGGGCCCGGATAAGGTGGTTGTCGTGAACCTGAGTGAGATTGCGGAGCATCTCCCCGGCGTCATTGAGAGAGTAGGACCGGACGTAGTCGTCGGAGGCATCCACGCCGATTCCCGGCTCGTGGAGCCTGGCGACCTATTCGTGGCCATCCCCGGTGTGGACGTGGACGGGCATCGGTTCGTAGGCGAGGCGGTTGCGGCTGGTGCTGTCGCTGTGCTGGGCGAACGGCCCGTTGATGCCTTGAGCGAGACGCCGGGGGGTGACTTCACCTATGTGCGCGTGGTGGATGCGCGGCCCGCCTGGGCGTGGGCGTGCGCTGCCTGGGAGGGCTTTCCGTCCCGGGATCTCACACTGATCGGCGTCACCGGAACGGATGGTAAGACCACCACCGTGAGCTTGATTGAGTCGGTCCTGAGAGCTGCAGGGGCTCGGGTGGGGACCATAAGCACGGTGAAGATGGTGCTGCCGTCGGAGAGCGCTGGCTGGGAGGAGTCCGAGACCGGTCTCCATACCACCACCCCAGATCCGCCGGAGATCCAGCGGGCCCTGCGCCGCATGGTCGATCGAGGCGCAACGCACGCCGTCCTCGAGGTGACCTCCCACGGCCTGGCACAGCAGCGGGTGGGGGGGGCTGATTTCGATGTGGCAGTCGTGACCAACGTCACCCATGAACATCTCGACTATCACGGCTCTTTGTACGCCTACCGGCAGGCGAAGGCCCGGCTGTTCGAGGGTCTGGGGCACTCTGTCCGAAAGCCGAATGTGTCGAAGCTATCCATCCTCAATCGAGACGACGAATCGTTTGACTTCTTGCGACTTTACGCAGCGGACCGCCACATCGTCTACTCGGTCAGGGAGGAAGCTGATGTGACGGCCGAGGCTGTGATTCTGGAGAGCGATCGGATCCGCTTCAACTTGTCGACGCCCATTGGCCGGGTGCCGATTGAGAGCTCTCTCGTGGGTGCCTACAACGTGTCGAATATCCTGGCCGCAGCGTCAGCGGGCGTTGGCCTGGGAGTCTCGCTGGAGGCGATAGCGCGCGGCGTGGCATCCGTAACCGGCGTGCCTGGGAGGATGGAGCGCGTTGAAGCGGGGCAGGGATTTCTTGCCATCGTGGATTTTGCCCACACCCCCAATGCCCTCCGCCGCGCCCTGAGTGCAGCTCGCGGCATGATCGGGGACGAGGGACGGGTCATTGTTCTGTTCGGGAGTGCTGGGTTGCGCGACAGGGAGAAGCGACGAATGATGGGACGCGTCGCCGGGCGGCTTGCTGATGTCGTTGTCGTCACGGCGGAGGATCCGCGGACGGAGTCGTTACGGACCATTATGGATGAGAGTGCTCAGGCAGCCGAGGGTGAGGGCAAGCGTCTGGGGGAGGACCTGTACGTCGTGGCGGACCGCGGCCAGGCGATGAGATGGGCCTGCCGGATGGCGGAGCCGGGGGACGTGGTGATCGCCTGCGGGAAGGGCCACGAGCAGAGCATGTGCTTCGGCACCACAGAATATCCGTGGGATGATCGGGATGCCATGCGATTGGCCCTTCAGGGGGAGACCCTGGACACACTTCCAACGGCGCGTGGAGATGGCGGGGAGTAGCTTGCGGAGACTGGAGGCGGCCCAACGATGCCTTATCTAGAGACCAAAGAGGGTACGGTATTCTACACGGTGAAAGAGGGAACGGAGGGTGCACCGTCCATTGTTCTGGTGCATGGCGCGGGGGGCTCTCGCCTGCACTGGCCGGCGCAGCTGCGCCATGTCTCCGGGGCCACCGTGTACAGCCTTGATCTTCCTGGACATGGCCGCTCCGAGGGCTTGGGCTGCACTACCATTGAGCAATACGCCTCGACGGTCGTCGCTTTGCTCGACGACCGGGGCATTAGGTCGGCCGGAATTGTGGGTCACTCCATGGGGGGAGCCGTCGCCCAGCAGCTAGTCCTCCAGCAGCCAGACCGGGTCTCTCAATTGGTTTTGGTGGCCACGGGCGCTCGCCTCCGGGTCGCCCCCGCCATCCTCAGGCTCATCCAGGAGGACTTCGACGCGGTGGTGGATGTCATCACGCAGAAGGCTTGGTCCTCGGAGGCAGATCCCACTCTGAAGGAACTTGGACGGGAGGCCCTCCGTGACGCGGGCCCAGAGGTGGTCCTGCGCGACTTCACAGCCTGCGATCGGTTCGACGTGATGGACCATCTCGACGATATTGAGGTCCCAGCCCTCGTGATCGGAGGCGAGGCGGACCAGCTGACGCCCATCAAGTACAGCGAGTTTCTGCACCAGCGGTTGCCTGATGCACGACTGGTCACCATCCCGCGGGCTGGTCACATGGTTATGCTGGAGCGTCCAAACAAAGTTGGTGGCGCGGTCCAGGAATTCGTGGTGGCAAATGGATAGCAGGAATGCAGAGGGATCTGGCCCAGTATCTCCTTGGAGGCTCTCACCAGGAGGTCCTCAGCAGTCTCTCTTCGACTTGAGCTCCGCCGGAGGCGTTCCCGACCGTCTCACTGTTTCGACGAGATTATCTCGGGTTTCTCGTCTGCCTACTCGACAAACAAGTTCAGGAATTCCTCGTTGCTCCTGGTGCCCTTAAGGACTTGGAGTAGTTCTTCCATGGCCTGGGCCTGCGTATAGCCAGAGGCCTGGGAGTCCAGGAAACGCTGACGCATGAGCCATACTTTCTGACGGGTCTCGTCGTCAAGTAGCAGCTCCTCCCGCCGCGTGCCGGAGCGTTCAATGTCGAACGCGGGGAAGATACGGCGCTCCTGAAGCCTGCGGCTTAGGTGCAACTCCATATTACCTGTGCCCTTGAACTCCTCGTAGATCATATCGTCCATACGACTTCCCGTGTCCACGAGGCAGGTAGCCAGCACAGTCAGACTGCCACCGTCCTCCAGATTACGGGCTGCCCCAAAGAAGTGCTTTGGTGGATAGAGGGCGGCGGGATCGAGCCCGCCGGAGAGCGTGCGACCGCTCGGTTGGACCACCAGGTTGTAGGCTCTGGACAACCGTGTCAGGCTATCCATCAGAATCGCTACCTCATGGCCCTCCTCCACGAGGCGCTTCGCCCGCGCCAGCGCAGTCTCCGCGACCTGGGCGTGGTTCCTGGCGTGCTCGTCGAACGTGGAACTGATCACCTCCACATGTGATTCGACGGAGCGCGCCATGTCAGTCACCTCCTCCGGGCGCTCCCCGATGAGGACGACCATCAGGCGGACCTCTGGGTGGCTGCTGCTGATGCCGTTGGCGATGTGCTTCAGGACCGTCGTCTTGCCTGCCTTGGGCGGAGAGACGATCAGGCCACGCTGCCCTTTCCCAACCGGGGCGATCATGCTTAAGAGGCGCGTGGTCAAGTTGCCCCGCGGCAACTCGAGCACGAAGCGCTCATGGGGGAAGATCGGAGTCAGGGACTCGAAGCGGGGGCGATGCTTGGCTTTCTCCGGATCGCCGCCGTTCACTGCCTCCACGCGCAGCAGGCTGTAGTATCGCTCGTTCTCCTTCGGGGGTCGTATCTGTCCCACGACCGCGTCCCCGGTACGCAGGCCGAAACGATGGATCTGCGACGACGAGACGTAGATGTCATCCGAGCTCGGCTTGTAGTCGTCGGGTCGCAGGTAGCCTTTGCTCTCATCAATGATGTCGAGTATGCCTCCGCCGAAGATCAGACCTTCTTGTTCGGTCTTGACCTGCAGCAAGCGCATAATGAGCTCGTTCTTGTTCAGACTGCTGTAGCCCGAGACGTCCCACTCCCTTGCCAACTCGCGGAGTTCGTCCATCGTCTTGTCTTTCAGCGTGACGATATTCACTTGTTCGTTCATTCCTCTCTCTCCTCTTGATTCCGATTGATTGTCACCGGGCGGGACGCCCGGTCCTAAGTCATCGTTGATCTATCTGCTGCTCTTGGTCGCCTCTCTGGGCACCAAGGGTTCGGTGGCGGCTACCAGGACGCAGGCTAAACTATCGGGGACTTGTCAGCTGCAGCCCTGGCGGCTCAAGCACTATGCAGTTAGAGCGCCTGCGTTCAGCGGTCGTACCTGGCGATGAATTCCTCCGCTTTCTCAACTAGCTCCCGGTTGCCAATGAATAACGGGGTGCGCTGGTGCAGGGACTGCGGCTTCTTATCCATCACGGGCTGACACCCATCCGACGCACGGCCACCGGCTTGCTCGGCGATGAAGGCCAGGGGGTTTGCCTCGTAGATGAGACGCAACTTGCCCTCCGGATAGCGCGAATCAGCCGGATAGAGAAAGACGCCTCCCTTCAGAAGGTTTCGATGGAAGTCGGCGACTAGGGCACCGATGTAACGCTCGGACAGGGGATCCCGGTCCTCATCCTCACTGATTCCCCGCAGCCAGTCTATGTAGCGCTGAACGCCCTCCGTGCGATACCTCTCGTAGGCGTGATTGACGCTGTAGTACTTGGGAGGGTCAGGAACCTGGATCTGAGAATGAGACAGCAAGAACTCGCCCAGGGTTGGATCCAACGTGAAACCGTGAACTCCCTGCCCGGTCGTGTAGACCATCATCGTGCTGGATCCGTAGATCACATAACCGGCTGCCACCATCTTGCGACCTCTCTGCAGGCAGTCCTCGACAGTGCCGGGACCCCTCTCGCTCTGGCGGCGGTAGATAGCGAAGACCGTCCCCACCGTGGCGTTGACGTCGATGTTGGAGGAGCCGTCCAGGGGGTCAAAAACCAGAATGTACTTGCCAGTTGGATACCCCGCCGGGATGTGGATCGGAGTTCTCCTCTCCTCCGAGGCCATCAGGGCCAGCCGCCCCGTGTACGAGTTCATCCGGATCATGACTTCGTCGGCAAAGACATCGAGCTTCATCTGCTGTTCACCCTGCACGTTGATCCTGCCCGCCGAGCCGAGGATGTCGACCAAGCCAGCACGAGTCGTCTCTCGAGCGATGATCTTGCCCGCGAGGGCAATGTCGTAGAGGAGGCTCGAGAATACACCCGTTGCCTCTGGGAACTCTCGCTCTTGCTCGATAATGTGACGCTCTATGGTGATGATCTGGTCATCCATTTGTTGCTTCTCCCGTTCCGAAGCCTAACTGCCCCATCAGTCCAGATACCACACCCAGCGGGCTCCTCGCATCTCGCGAATAATGTCCGTGGTGGAGAGGATACCAAGCGGCTTGTCGTCTTCGCCAACGACGAGGAGTCGATGGATGTTGTTCTCCAACAGCTGCTCTGCTGCGTCCTTGACGCTAGCGTCCTCGGAGATGCTCACGACCGTGGTGGTCATCACGTCTCGTGCGTGAACAGCGGTCAGATTCTTGCCGTAATGGGCGATGGTGTCCATATGTGACACCACGCCCACGGGGGGATCACCTTCCTGCTGGGCAACCATGATGGCGTGGATCTCCGTGTCAGCCATCACACGGATCACCTCCTGCAACGGTGTCTCTGGTTTGCAGAAGATGACGCCCTTATGGTAGATGTCGCGCACATATCTTTCTCTTTCCATCAAACGCCTCCTTGCTCCTGGTGACCTATCGCCCAAGCCAGGGGAGCACCCAGGCGAGATAGGCGTGCCCAATCACAGCTGCGAAGAGCACGCTGTCCACTCGGTCCAATGCGCCCCCATGGCCGGGGAACAAGCTGCCACTGTCTTTCACACCGGCATCTCGCTTCATCATTGAAACCACCAGATCCCCCACCGGCGCAACAGCACTGACGACAAATCCGAGGCCCAGCCCGTTGAGCCAGGTGACGGTCGACCCTGCCCTAGCCTGGCTCGCCCAGAGCCAGCCCATGAGAGCCCCTACCAGAATTCCCGATGCGATGCCGGTGAGATACCCCTCTACGGTCTTGCCAGGGCTCAACCGAGGTGCCAGCTTCATGCGACCCAGCAGCGACCCGACAGCGTAGGCGACCAAGTCAGCTGCCAGTATCACACACACCGTCATCGCTGTCCACCACAGGCCGTCGCCCGGCATGGCACGGAGTCTCACTAAGCAGGCGCCACAGACGCCAATGTAGAGGCCACCAGCCATCGTTCCGGTCCATTCTCTAATGGGAGAACGGGGATAGTGCCACGTCTGCCAGCTGAGTGAGAGCAGCAAGACGCCACCTAATCCGAGGGCCAGCAGGTTCCCCCCCGGGAACTGAGCATCCGCTAGACAGAGCCATACGACGCCGACCCCAGCCAGATGCACTGCGCGGAATCCCCGTCGACCAGCCAGCCGGGAGAACTCGATCGCGGCCACGGATAGTAGGATCCCAAGCGACAGGAAGAGCGGCAGGCCGCCCAGGTAGATCAATCCAGCGACGACCGGGATTACGACGATTGCCGTGAGTACGCGGGTGTGTAACACAGGCAGGCGGCATTCTTGGAAGCGAGCTATCGGCGCGTAAGACGGACGGATCGGAGTCTGGTGCTGCTAGGAAAGCTTACCCGGCACCACGCCAAAGCGACGCTGGCGTTGGTTGAAGTCGTCTAGGGCTGCATACAGCTCATCTTTGCCAAAATCCGGCCACAGGGTGGGCGTCGCGTAGAACTCGGCGTAAGCCGCCTGCCAGACAAGGAAGTTACTGAGCCTCATCTCTCCGCTGGTCCGAATGATCAGATCTGGATCGGGCTGTCCGGCGGTGTACAGGTGCTCGGAGACGAATGCCTCATCGACATCCTCGGGCCCCGCGCCCTCCGCCAACATGGCGCGTATTGCGTCCACAATCTCGGCCCGGCCTCCATAGTTGAACGCTACGTTCACCACCAGGCGATCATTGTCCATTGTGAGATCGATCGCTTCCTGTATCCTCACCTGCAGATCGGATGGGATGCGGTCAAGCCGCCCCACATGCCGCAGTCGGACGCCCTCCTCGTGGAGCTTTGGAACCTCCTCGTCAATGACATGCCTGAGTATGGAGAGAAGCCCCTGGATCTCCTCCTCGGGGCGCCCCCAGTTCTCCGTCGAGAATGCATACAGAGTGAGAATCTCTATGCCAAACTCAACAGCCGCCCGGAGCACACGGCGAAGGTTCTCCGTGCCCTGGCGGTGTCCAACAACCCGCGGCAATCCTCTTCGACGGGCCCAACGGCCGTTCCCGTCCATAATGATGCCCACGTGCCGCGGAACGGACGCCAAGGGGGGATATGACTTCATCTGCTCTGCACTAGACGACATAGTCGTGATGGATTCGGAAGGAGGCGCTAGACTGTCTTTGCGTGTGGACCCGGCTCTTGCTGCTGATTTGCCCAATCCGCGCGACCTAGATCTCCGCGCAAATGCTTCTACGGGCGCCGATCAGCTCTCTATGATCTCTCGTTGCTTTCTGGTGCTGATCTCTTCCAGCTTCTCACTGTAGCGATCAGTCAGCTCTTGAAGCTCCTCTCTGGCGCGGTAGAAGTCATCCTCCGAGATGAGCTTCTCCTTCTCAAACTCCCGCAGATCCTCCAAGCCATCTCTCCGGATATTCCGCAGCGCAACCTTGGCCTCCTCAACGCGCTGTCGGACCAGCTTCGCCAGCTCCTGCCGTCGTTCTTCGGTCAGGCGGGGAATCGGGAGACGGATGATTCTGCCATCATTAGATGGAGTGAGCCCCACGTCGGACTTGAGGATTGCCCGCTCTATTTCCGCCAGTGATTCCGGGTCGTAGGGGCGAACCACCAGCAGGCTTGGTTCTGGGGCAGATATGACGGCCAGTTGATTGAGCGGCGTGGCCTGGCCGTAATAGTCCACCATCACGTTCTCCAGCAGAGCTGGAGAGGCGCGCCCTGTGCGAACTGTGCGCAGATTGGACTTCAGCGCCTCGGTGGTTGAACGCATGCGCTTCTCGGTCTCTTTCAGGAGGTCTCGATACATAGTCACCGTGAGATCATTGTTCCAATTGGCTCTCCCATGACGGCCTGCTCCATACTGTGAGGCTGCCACAGATTGAGCACCACGATGGGAAGATCGTTTTCCATACAGAGGGAGATCGCCGTGGCGTCGATGACGCCCACGCGCATCTCCATAGCCTCCATATACGTCAGCGTGTCGAATCGTTCAGCGTCAGGGTTCTCGTGCGGGTCTTCTGCGTACACTCCGTCAACCTTCGTGGCCTTGATGAGCAGATCTGCGTTGATCTCCATGGATCGGAGTGCAGCTGCTGTGTCGGTGGTGAAGTACGGGTTTCCCGTGCCTCCTCCGATAATCACGATCCGCCCCTTCTCCAGATGGCGGATGGCGCGCAGTCGGATGTAGGGCTCAGCAATAGCTCGCATCTCGATGGCGGTCTGCACCCGAATGGAGGTACCCATGCGTTCGAGCGCGTCAGCCAGAGCGAGGGCATTCATCACGGTGGCCAGCATCCCCATGTGGTCCGCCGTGGCTCGGTCCATGCCGTGCGCCAGGCCGTCCCGACCGCGCCAGATGTTGCCGGCACCCAGCACAACGGCGACCTCGGTCTCCAGGCCGTGCACGGCCTGCACCTTCGCAGCCACTTCCTCCGCCATATGCGGGCTGATACCGAATCCGCCCGGCTCAGCCAGCGACTCGCCGCCCAGCTTGAGCAAAACGCGTTTGTATTTGGCTACTGCCATTCTGTCCTGTCCTGGAAGAAGGCCTTTCGGCCAAGGCTTCGTCTTCGCGGGGCTACGGCTTCCTTGGCCTCCAGCGCTTCGCTGCGGCTACTCCCCAACGGCGTAGCGGGCAAATCGGCTCACCACCACGTTCTCCCCGAATGCGGTGATCGACTCGTTAAGCAAGTCCTCGATAGTCTTGTCCTCGTTCTTCACAAAGGGCTGCTCCAACAGACAGGTCTGTTCGAAGAACTTGTCCAGGCGGCCCTCGACAATGCGATCCACGATGTCCTCAGGCTTTCCATCCTCAAGTGCTTGCTTCCTATAGATGGCCTTCTCGCTGGCTATCACATCCTCCGGGACGTCTTCCCGCGTCAGATAGTCGGGTGCAGCAAAGGCGATGTGGAGAGCCAGGTTGTGAGCGAGAATCTCGAAGTCCTCAGTCCGCGCCACGAAGTCAGTCTCGCAGTTCAATTCCAGCAGCACACCCACCTGGCTGCCGTGATGGATGTAGCTTTCGATGATGCCCTCCGACGCAAGGCTGTCGCTCTTCTTGGCAGCCTCCGACATGCCTTTCTCACGGAGATAAGCTACAGCTTCCTCAAAATCGCCGCCGGTTGCGTCCAAAGCCTCGCGGCAGTCGAGCACCCCGGCGCTGGTTGCGTTGCGCAACTCCTTAATCATGGACGTCGTAATTTCCAAGTTCCCTTCTCCTTGCTGAGTCTGCGATGTCTGCTGTCAGGCTACGTCACGACGGGGCCCAGTCTCGATCACTCTTCGGAATCAGCGGCTGTCTCTTGCGCGGCCTCTGGCTCCTCGGCTGGCTCCTCCTCTTCCTCACTCTCGTGAGCGGACAGCTCCTTGAGCCTGGCCAGCGTGGCAGCGCTGAGGTACTTCTCGTCCTCGAGCTCGAGCACCTCGACGTCTGGCATCTCTTCCTCAGCCTCGTACGCTTTCCTGCGGGCAATGCCTCGCAGGGCAGCGTCGGCCATTTCGTGAGTGATGAGCCGTATGGCTCGAATCGCGTCGTCGTTGGCTGGGATCACGTAGTCAATCGGGTCCGGGTTGCAATTGGTGTCCACCATCGCGATGATAGGGATCCCGAGTTTGTCTGCTTCGGCGACCGCCGTGGCTTCGCGTTGGATGTCCACCACGAACAGCAAATCTGGGAGGTCGCGCATCTCCCTGATGCCACCGAACCGCTGAGCCAGCTTGTCGATCTCCCGCTCGCGTTCCAGGGCCTCTTTCTTGGTGAGCAGATCGAAGTCACCCCGCTCACGCCGGGCCTCCAGATTATGCAGGTAGTCGATGCGCTGCCTAATGGTGTCCCAGTTCGTGAGTGTGCCGCCTAGCCAACGCACGTTAACGTAGGGCATACCGCAGCGCTCGGCCTCGCGTTCGATCGTGGCCTGTGCCTGCCGTTTTGTGCCCACGAACAGCACCTCTCCTCCAGCCGCAACAGTATCCTCGACTAGCTCGGTTACTTCCTTAAGTGTGTCGAGGGTCTGACGCAGATCAATGATGTGCACCCCTTTGCGCTCGGTGAAGATGTACTGCTCCATCTTCGGATGCCAGCGGCGGGTGCGGTGGCCAAAGTGCACGCCTGTCTCGAGGAGTGCCTTCAGTGAAATATCAGCCATGTAGGGGAAACCTCCTTATAACCGTTTTCTTCCTCCGTCTCCGTCACTCCGTTGAGAGACCAGGGTGGCTGACCCTGGCACGGTCTCGCCGGTCTAGAGACGTGTGTGATATCCAACTCCGGCAGATTTTACCACAAAGCAGGATTTGTGCAAACTCATTGCACTGAGTCAGGCTGGCGGGGGACTTCAAAGCGATACCCGACTCCACGCACCGTGTGAAGATACTGCGGGGAACTCGTGTCTTCCTCAATGGCGTCGCGCACCCAGTGGATGTGTACATCCAAGGTCCTCGTGTCATCGATGAAATCGGTATCCCACACCCGTTTCATCAGGAACTCTCGACTGAGAATCTCACCGGGGTGACGCATGAACAGCTCCAGGAGGCTGGCTTGCTTCGGGGTCAGATGCCGCTCACGATCACCTTTGATGACCGAACGGCGCTTAAGGTTCAGGATGAGCTTCCCCTTGCGGAGGATCTCGCCATCTGGGGCGGGCAGCAACCAAGAGATGCGATTCAGCAACTTCTGCGCCGAAAACGGATACCGCAGATAGGAACGGGCGTTGACCTGGTCGGGCGCGGAGCCGTCCTTGTACAGAAGCAGGACTGGATTGTCGAGGCCCTGTTGTTCCAGCGTCTTGCAGAACCGCCGGCGGCTAAAGCGCAGGGAAGGGGCATCGAGAACAATGACCGCGGGATCCACTTCGCCGATCCTCGTCAGTGCTTCCCGGCGGGTTCGTGCTGTGGCTACAGCGTACTCTGCTTCGAGAATGGGAGCCAAACGCTGTGGAGCCGCCTTTCGACCTTCAACGAGCAAGACGGTGGATGACGGTGTCACTTCGTTGCGCTCCTCCTCAGGGATCGGATTTTACGCTGATGAACTGCTGCTCAAGCCTGGCTCTGGAGACGGGAGTCCTCTTGCCTGTCTGGCCAAAGGAGGTCTCTTCTTCGGCGGCCTCGCGGCTCCTTCAGGATTATACTCCATCCCTGTCTGCCATGCAAATCGCCGTTTGTTGGATTCGGGGCCCAGCCGAGGCGTGGACATGCGAGTTCGTTCTTCAGACGCAGGAGTCGGC
>CAZGSX010000038.1:17710-26311 GCA_964528475.1 uncultured Anaerolineales bacterium | reverse complement strand
CAGAGTGCCATCCGGTGCCGCCGTCATCGGCCTCGTACTCATCCAGCCCACCGTGACCTCGCAACCACCCTCGCCATGGCACCCGTCGCCGATTGCCAAACCCCGCCAGTCCGGTGTATCATGCCTGCGACGCGACCCGCACGCCACAGCCTGGCCCGCGGTGCAGCTGGCGTGCGCTAGAAAGGGAGAGCACCATGCCGTTCTCAGACGTTGAGGTGCGCGATCACGAGGCAGCACTCACGCCGTTCCTGGAGAAGCGGCGCCCGCCAGAACCGGTGCGCGACCAGGTCGATCTCGATTACCGGATCGAGGACCAGACCATCACGATCTTCGAGCGGCGCGCCTTGTGGCAGTCGGGGGGCGAGACGGTTGAGTCCCCGTGGCGAAGATCAAGTACGCTAGAAAGCACGGTCTCTGGAAGCTCTACTGGTACATGAGCGACATGCGCTGGCATGCGTACGAGCCCCACCCCGAGGCCGAATCCCTCGAGGAGGCCCTGCACATCGTCGACGCGGACGAGCATGGCTGCTTCTGGGGCTGACAGAGACGATTCAAGGGCAAGAAGATCAGTCTGCGGAGGAACAGATGACCCAAGAGCAAGAATTCTACACACACGCCGAGAACTGGCTGATGCGCGTGCTCGAGCACCATCCCGTGACCGCCACCCACCTCGGCGACCACCGCTGGGACGACCGACTGAGGGACTATCGCCCTGAGGCCGTGGACCAGCGGCACGAGGAGATGGTGGCCGCGTTGGGCGAGTTCCAGGCGATGGAGACCACCGACTTCGGCGTCGACGCGGAGATCGACCACACCCTGATTGTCAAGCTTGTCGCCTCCTTTATCCGCGAGCACGAGCGGATGCAGCCGCATCGCCGCGATCCCGGCGGATATCTCAGCGAGGCGCTGGGCGGCATCGTCGCGCTCCTTCTCAAGGACTTTGCGCCCCTGCCCGAGCGATTGGAGTCGGCCCTGGGCAGGACGCGTGAGGTGCCCCGCGTGCTCCAGGAGGCGCGCCTGAACCTGACGCCCACCGAGGTGCCCCGCGTCTGGGCGGAGACGATGCTCGAGCAGGCCCGCCAGGCCCCGGGCCTCTTCCTGGGCCTCCTCCCCTCGATGGCCGCGCAGGCAGCCCCGGGGCTCGAGGAAGGCTTCGCGGAGAGCGGACCTGCCGCTGCGGAGGCCGTTCAGGCCTACAGTGCCTACGTGGAGGAGGAGATCCTCCCCCAGGCCACCGACGAGTTCGGCACCGGCCGCGAGCTGTTCGATGAGCTTCTCCACGAGAACCACCTGGTCGAATACGACGCCGACGAGCTACTGCAGACCGGCTGGCGCCTCTTCCGGGAGACGAAGGCTCAGATGGAGGCTCTGTCGGGCGAGATCGATCCCGATCGGACCGTACGCGAGATCATGGAGGCGGCCAAGGCGGACCATCCCAATGCTGAGGGGCTCCTCGACGCCTATCGGCAGGCCATGGCCGAGAGCCGCCAGTTCGTCCTCGACCAGGACATCGCCACCATCCCGCCCGACGAGTCGCTGCGCATCGTCGAAACCCCCGTCTATCTGCGTCCCATCATTCCCTACGCCGCCTACATGCCGCCGGGCATGCTCGAAGAGCAGCAAGAGGGCGTCTTCTTGGTCACCCCCGTGGATCCGCAGGCACCCGCGGGGGAGCAGGAGGAGAAGCTGAAGGGTCACTACTGGGCCAAACTCCCCATTACCGCGCTCCACGAGGGGTACCCGGGACACCATCTCCAGCTGGTCTGGGCCAACCGCAGCTCGTCCCTGCCGCGCCGCATGGGGTCCTACCTGAGTACGCTCTTCGTGGAAGGATGGGCTTTCTACTGCGAGGAGCTGCTGGAGCAGCTCGGCTACATTGCCGCGCCGATTCAGCGCCTGGGACGCCTCTCTGATCAGCTGTGGCGGGCGGCGCGCATCATCCTGGACGTGTCCCTCCATACCCGGGGGATGTCCGTGGAAGAGGGGGTGCAGTTCCTGGTGGAGGAGTGCCAGCTGGAGCCAACCAACGCGCTGGCTGAGGTCCGCCGCTACACTGCAAGCCCAACGCAGCCCCAGTCCTATCTGATGGGGAAGCTCGCCATCTTGGACCTCGTCGACGACTATCGCGAGGCACATCCCGACGCCGGCCTAAAGGCGGTTCACGATGCCATCTTGGCCTGCGGCTCCCTGCCGCCCCGCCTCATGGGCCGGCAGCTGGGACTGGACTAGGCCCAGCTGCCGGCTTCCAAACGGGCGGAATCCTCCGCACTAACCCGGGACGCGCACGGAAGCCGAGCTCCGTGGCGGCTGTTCGCCGTAGGCAGCGCAGCCGAGCCGACTCCCGTGCGCGTCCCCTGGGTTATGAGTCTGTAGCAGGCCACGCAGGGCAGCGGAATGCCGTGGCCCCATCGTTCCTACCTAAATCCGCACCGAATCGACCGGCGTGGCCGTCTCATCCTTGCGCCGTGAGCGCCGAGCGGACCGCGCCGAACCAGCAGCCAAGTCATCCCGACCCGCCCCCATCCTGTCACAGTGACCGCCCCGCATTCCTGTCGGTCTGAGCCACCCCCACCCCTGTCATTCCAAGCCGCAGGCGAAGAATCTCCGCCCTCGAATAGCAGACCGACATCAGCCCTCCGCTCAGTCGGCGCGGCGGTCATCGCTCAGTCCCGACTGATCTGCTTCGCGAAGTCGCCGAAGGGGCAAGGCTCAGGTCTCGTGCCGCAGACAGTCGTGGGAGAGCGACTGGCGAACGGGTTGTGAACGGCTGAAAAGCAGGCCGGCGCTTTGCTCGGAGGGGGAGTTGTCAGGTGCCTTGGATATCGCCACGCCTCGATGGGGACCCTGTCGTGGTTACAACGGCCAGAGCCACAGCATGAGGGGGACGGCGACGATGGCGATGATGAGCTCCAAGGGGAGCCCGAGCCGCCAGTAGTCCCCAAACTCATAGCCACCCGGCTCCAAGACCATTACGTTCGACTGGTGGCCGATCGGCGTCAGGAAGGCACATGAGCCGCCGATGGCCACCGCTACCAGGAAGGGATCGGGCGAAGCGCCCAGGCCCTCAGCGACGCTGAGGGCGATCGACGCCATGATGACAACGGCCGCCATGTTCTTGACCACGTCGGAGATGAACATGGTCGCCAACAAGAGGATGATCAGCATGGCGGCCGGAGAGAAAACCTTGGATAGGCTTAGGATCTGATTCGCGATGAGCGCCGCGCCACCCGTATTCTCCATCGCCGATCCAAGAGGGATCATCGCACCCAGCAAGATGATGATGGGCCAATCGACGCTATCGTAGGCCTCATGGAGTGTGAGTAGGCCGGCCACGACCATGGCGCAGGCCGCGAGACTCATCGTGACTTCCACCGGAAGGATCCCGGTCGCGGCAGCAAGCATAGCGGCCGCAAAGATTCCCGTCGAGAGCAAGATGCGGCGTGGCTGTTCCAGCTTGATGCCGCGCATCGCCAGCGGTAGGCAGCCGAGGTCCTCCAACGTTTCCCACATGGTCTCCCGGCGCATTTGCAGGAGTAGGACGTCGCCTACCGCCAGTTGAATGCTGCCCAGTGGTGCTCGGAGTCGCGCCCCGCGGCGCGAGACCGCCAGCAGGTTCACGCCGTAGCGCCAGCGGAGGTCAAGCTGCCGCGCAGTCTGACCAGCTGTCACCGAATCGGGGGAGATTACGGCCTCCACCGTGCCGATATCCCTCGACTGCAGTTCTCCCTGATCGATGGTCTTCGATTCGGCCAGCCCCACCTTCGCCTCCTGAATGAATTGCCGCAGATTGTCGGCGTCGGCCCGCACCAGCAGGACGTCCTCGGCGCGAATCACCTCCAGTCCCGAGGGTGCTGGTAGACGCTCGTCGCCCCGTAGGATGCCGACGATGAGCACATCTGCGCCGGTCACCTCCTTGAGCTCCCGCACGGGTTGCCCGGCCAGTCGGGAACTGGCAAACACCCGGACCTCGCTGAAGTAGTCCCCGATCCTGAACAGGCTCCGTCTGGAAGCCCGGGACTCGCGTTCCGGGATGAGACGCCAGCCAACCAGGGCAATGAATGTGATGCTGAAAAGGGTAATGCCAAAGCCCAAGGGGGCGAAGTCGAACATTCCGAAAGGCTCGCCCACGGTCTCCGCGCGCAGGGTGGAGATGATGATGTTGGGTGGCGTGCCAATGAGGGTCATCATGCCGCCAAAGTGCGCACTGAAGGCCAGCGGCATTAAGTACAGCGCAGGGGAGCGCTCGCTCTTGTGCGCCATGCGGATGGCGACGGGCATGAAGACGGCTAGCGCCCCCACGTTGTTCATGAAGGCCGAGCTCAACGCGGCCAACCCGCATAGGACCGCGAGCTGGATGCTGAGGCCGTGGCCCACCCCGGATATCCAGCGCGCCAGCAGATCGACGACCCCCGAGTTCTGCAGGCCCCGACTGCAGACGAGGACCGCTGCCACCGTGATTACCGCAGGATGTCCGTAGCCGTGGAAGGCCTCGTCGGCTGAGATAATCCCCACGACCACCAGCAAGAGCACGCCTAGCAGCGCCACGAGGTCGTAGCGCCACCGTCGGAACATGGGTACGATGAGAATCAGCAGTATGACTGTATAGACGATGCCCTGCTCAATGGTCATCCTGCCCTCCATTCAGGCTCCGTTTCATAAGATCATTGCCTCTTGGTAAGTCCGTCCTGCGCGCCGCTCCCGTCGGCCGGCACTGGGCCAGTCGTGGCCGCGGGCAACACTAGCACTCACTCCTACTTCAGTGGGTTGTGGTCAAAAAGCCATGGCGGCCCGCGCTACGTCTCGCCGAGATGGACAGTAGGCATGTCGGCGGGATCTGCCCCACCATTCCAAACGCACTCTCAGGCCGAGGGGAGTCACCCTCAACTGCATGCACCATATGCGGGAGCTCTCTGGCGACACTGATACCAAAAGGCTCGTCCGTCAATACGGCTGCCGCTGAGGTCCTTCCCAGCAAACCTAGAGTCTAGCAAATCGACGGCGCCCTGTCAACCCCAGCAACTGGGCAGGCAGTTCAGTCGCATCTCTAGATCTCAATGGTCTCCGCATCACTGCCGCTGCGCGGAACCAGCCGCCTTGTCATTCTGAACCACCCATATCCCTGTCATGCTGGCGGCAGGCGAAGAATCTCCTCCGTGGCATACCAGACCGATGTTGATAGTCACTCCGATCGCTGCACGCGCCGCGGGCCCACCAGAAGAATGGTTAGGTCCCCGCGCACCAAGTGACGCGCGTGCGCCAAGGACCAAGTCTGAATGACGCCGGAGCCTCGTTTGACGTCGCTGTGCGTCTCCCGCGCAGGACAGCGGATGTCCGTAGTACAGCAAGCCGAAATGCTCGCTAGCGCTGACGCCCCGCGTCCCGTGGCGACGCTAAGCCGTTATCTTCTACCGTTTGCCCGGGCGGGCTGCAACGGCACCGTTAGGGCCTCCGGTAACGAGGCCGCCGCCAGCGGAGTCGAAGCATCTTACCGACAGAAGTGGGGGGACGATCTCCAGTTTGCCAGAGGTGAGGCAGGGAGCACGCCCGAGGGGGCACCTTTCGGAGCAGTAATGCCGTCAGAGGGATCCCGACGACATTCTCCCTAGCCACACTCGTGTGACCCTCGTTTGCTGAGCGCGCCAGCCGCCAGGCGTGACTGGAGTGTCATAATCCGCTCCTCCATCGCTGAAGCGGGATCCCTGTGACGCGTCTCGAAAGCCGGAGAGGTTGTCACATCGCGACGCTGCAGCACGGTGCCTGTGGCCGCGTACGCTGTTTCTACCCACCGCTCAAGTCTGGACGGATCGCTGCAGAAATCCTCATAGCCAATCACGCACCAACGATCTCTGGTGATCTGGTCCAGCGATCGTTCGATACACTTGTTCGTCTCCCATAATGCCATCACGGCCTGCTCCACTTCCGACGTGAACGTTTCGTTGTAGATCGTCGGAGGAGCGACGCTCCACCATTCATTGAGGCCGATGCCGTAATCCCTTCTGGCTTCCAGCAGAGAGAGCGTGGTATCCACAATGTCCCGCTTCACGTGAACGAACAGCGCTCTGGGAAAGACCTGGGCTAGGTAGTCAATGCGCGTCGAGTTGTTGTTGTTCTTGACGGCAAACGGGGCGCCGAAGACCATCTCCTGTAGGCGAACGATGTTGCGCAGTTCGTACAGCCGATCTGAGCGAACAGGCTGGGAGTGATCGTGCTCCGGGAACCATCTGTGAAACAGCCTCCAGCCCGCGCACGGGGCCATAGGACCAGGCACGACCCCGTACGTACTCTCGTACGTAGGCTTGTAGGAGAACAGAAGCCTGCCCACCGCGGACGAGGTGGCGGTCGCCGAGGGAAACCATCGGGACACATTCGGCAGGTAGGCGAACCGGAACGTGTTGAAGAGGTGAAGGTACGTGATCGTTGTTCCGGAGCGGGGAGGACCAACGATGAAGAGGGGCGGAAACCGATTGTGGAGCCGCACCCAGCGGACGAGAGCCGCCTCCGGCGCCGACACCAAGCCACGGAGTAGCCGCTTCACCTCCGTCAACGTGGAAACACCCGCCTGTCCGACCCGCAACACCTTGCTCGATCCTTTCTTGACCGATATCATCTCAGCATGCATCTGGCGGCCGTGTAGATTGCCCCAACACTGGGACCGCCAATGGGAGACGCGGGTCGGACTCGCTAGAGTCCGCTTCGCGTCGTTGACGCCGCTCAGGCCCGTCGCGCAGCGTCCTATTCCCGCTCGCGGCCACGGTCAGGTTTACGCAGCGGTTTGATCGGTAGTAGTGCTAAACGTCACGAGAGCGTTCAGCCACACAGTGAAGTTACCAGGATCACGCATCAGGTCCCGCTTGGGTGCAAACCGGCTCCCACTCGTCATCCTAGCGCGGTACCGTGTCTCCGCCCCCCGATGCTTCTCGCGCGTGCACTAAGTGTCTCTTCACGCACCGGAGTATACTACAGCCGTCCCAGAGTTCAACAAGGTATTCGGTGCGCCCACGAGAAGGCTTGGTGGCTTCCGATCGTTGGGAGCACCGCCTCTCGCCTCACAATCTCACCCCACCTCGGCGATGCGGGGGCGACGGGTCCAGCAGGGCGCCACGAGAATTGTGTTGCCCGGGCGGGACAGTCTCGACCAGCGTATGGCTGGGCATCCGACGGCGCGGGCGGAAGGAACTAGCCCGAAGGCTGCGGGTCAAGACGCGCGAGCAGCCGGGAAAGAAACGACCTGCCTGCCGGCTCGCCACTCGCCATGACAAGGCCGCTCATCGCGGCCGTTCCGACGCTGGGATATTCCAACAGTTCTTGCGACCTGGCGGAAGCTTGGACTCAGCCTGCGCCTATGCACATCAGCTGCTAGCTGCGCCGCCACGCCCCTAATGGCACCCAAGTCGCCTATCCCGTCGCGGACCGAGGCCGGCTGAGCCCATCAGCGCGAAATGAGTGACGATCGGGTGGTTCACCAGGTCTCCGCTCAATGCACACCCAGACCTGGTTTCGTCCTGGCGCGCTACAGGGACCGGCGCAAGAAGCCAATCACGCTGCCGCCGTTGACCATCCCCAGCAGGTACGCTGCCGTCACGACCGCAAATCGTAGCAGAGTGGCGCTCCAGTTGAGGAATGGCAGCCACGCGCCAGAAAGTCGAGAGGCCCTTCTCCGACCGGGTGATCAGTAACGACGCCTCGGAGGATCCCTGCCGGCCATCCTACAGCTGCTGATCTGGCGTGCATCTTCTGGTAGCAACGCGGTTGCCGCGTGCGCCATCCCCGCATCTTCGCCGCAGTCAACGATGGATGGACTGTTGTCCAGGCCTTTCAGCAGCATCCATACCTGGGCCGGGTGTTACTAATGTGAGCGCCAATGATCGTCGTTGCCCAGTGGCCTCGCATGTGGCAGCTGGGAGTCCCGCCATTCTTCGAGGGCCTCGGTGAATTGCGCCGCGAGCAGTCGGAGAGTCGATCATGATCTGAATGGATGTTTGCAGATGCTGGGGGCCGCGGCGTGCTGAATCGAGCCCATGCGATCAGCCTGCGAAAGGGGAGAAACATCCGTGCATCAGATGCTGGAGATGCCGTCGAGGAGCGCGTCATCTTCTTCTCGATGGGTCACCCGTTGCGGGGCGGGGAATCCGCGCCGAACCCTTTGCTAATCACCAGACCCCGCAGATGAGGCGGAGCGGCCTCTGTCGACCAGGCTCAGCACCGAGACACGGGCGAGAACAGGTAGGGCGCAAATGCCGGAAGGGATCATGACGACGCGTGCGGATGCACGTACAGTGCCCAACCTTGATTTCCCACGGGAGCCCGAGACCTTTCCTCCGCTGGCTTCATTAGCATAGTGAGAATGATGGTCGGTCACCCCTCCACGCTGAAGCTCACCGATCTGATCGTCGAAGGAGGCCACGTGCGGCACGGGGACCGGATGTTGCCGATTTCCACGCTGGACCGAACGATGGATGATGATTTCTACCTCCCCATCGCCGACAGGCAACTCACGAAGTCCCGCTATCGGTCGTGAGGCCATCCTTCTTTGAGTTGAGCCGGCGCGAGCGACCCCTTGGCTCATCGACGATAGGTGCTTGGCGCAAGGGGAAGGGCGCG
>CAZGSX010000038.1:0-17610 GCA_964528475.1 uncultured Anaerolineales bacterium | reverse complement strand
GGGCGCGGGAGCGCTTCCACCCTCGGAATCGCGCTCAGCACGGAGGGCGCCGGGTTAAGCTCCTGCGCACCAGCGACGGGCGAGTTTACTGGTCCCGACTACCAGCGAGTTGGTTCAGCGGTCGATACTGTTGTCCGTCGGCTACATGGTGGTGGCTCTGTATCCGCGAGCACGCCCCGAGAGGGTGCCAATCGCGCCCTGAACAGCGTGCCGCTCGGCGTTGACAAGTGGAGGCCTCTGATGTATGCTGCGAAGATCCATGGAGCAATCGCAGCAGGAGAGATGGTCTGTCCATGGCGCGTGGTAGCAGAGGGCTGCCCTCAGTGCCGCCTTGAGGCCTGCTTGTCCACCACAATGGCGTCGATGCTGAAAAGCCAACCGCTCATGTACGTCCTGGGGGTGGATGCCGAGGCTTACCATCGTCAAATCCTTGTTCCAGCCCCCTGAGGACGGTCTGGGGTGAGTGCCCTGTTCAAAGGAGTGGGATGACCATTACCAACAGTCTAGTCGTCTACGCCTGCGCCGACGAATTCATGGAGGAGCGAACCCGGGGCGGCGTCGAGTTGCCCTGTCGCGAGGTGCGGGTAAAGAAGCGGGACCTGGCTGCGACCGCGATGGCCGCTGCGTTCGTCGGACTCGCCCAGGCAGGAGCCCTGCGGCCTTACGTTGGCACACGCCGCGCGCTGCTCGGTCTCCGCAAACGGTCAGTTGTGTTCGTGGAACTCCTCGTGGGCAGCGCGTCTTTCGGAGGACTTGAGGGCCGCCTTCTGGCATCGCTCAGCGACAGCCAGGATGCCAACAGCGTTGGCGATATCATTGAGCGGCTGCTGCCTACCAGTGGGGATCCGTGGCGAGATGTGATCGCCCTCATCGAGGAGGAGATGCTGGACGAGGGCTATTTCTCGGAGGGTGAGCGGAAGAAGAAGATGGCTGAGTTCTTCTTGGGCAAGAGGCTGGTGCCCGACTGCGAGCGCTTTGCCGCCATCGAAGAGCGTGTGCCAGCAGTTCGTCAGGCGCTCGATGCCTTCCGCCAGACAGATGGAGTGCTCTGTGAGCAGCTGACCAAGGACATCCGCAACGGGATTCGAGCGCAGCAGGACGTCGATGCGGGACTAGACTGACGGTCTCTGTGTTGGTCGGCCCGGATCGGCAGCAGCATCCAGGCTCAACGCTGATGTGAGCGGGACGCCGGTCGGCAGCAACCCCAGAGCGAACGGACCTGGGTCTTTTGGACTGAGGTACCAGGTCATCTATGGGAACGGAAGCACGGGGCGCCCAAGCTGGGTGCCCAGGGGGTGCTCAAAGCCGGGTGCGAGACCAACACTGGGGCGCCGCCATCTGGCGGCCTATGGGATGTGAGGAGAGAAGAATACGATGTGCAGATTGCCACGGGCGGTAAGCGAAGCGTGGGACGATCGCAAGGGGCCCGCTGTTCTCGGAACCGTCAACATCGAGGGGACACCGAATCTGGTTTGCGTGAGTTGCGTTTGGCGGCTGAACGAGGAGCAGTTCCTCATTGCCGATAACTGCTTCCACAAGACGCGAGCCAATATGATGGCTAATAGCAGCGCATCGCCTCTCTTCATCACTGCCAGGATGAGCGCCTATCAGATCAAGGGGCGTATCGACTACCGCACCAGCGGTGACATCTACAAATTGATGAAGTGCCGGAATGCCCAGAAGGGCCCTGGTCGGCCGGGCGCGGGAGCTGCAGTTCTGAAACTCGAGGAGGTGCATAACTGGGACACCCGCAACCGGCCTCGCCGTAGTCATCCGCCATTGGCCCTCCTAGCCGTTGTTCGCTACGTGCTTGGAATGCTGCTCGCCTTCTAGGTACGGCGGCCTACAGTCTCAGCCAACAGGTGGCTGGCGAGCCCACCCTGCGGCGGAGGGGACTATGACGGGCAACGCGACGCCGGAGCGGCTCGACAGCAATATGCCGGGGCGGAAGACGCTGTTGATCACGGCGAAGGGCGCTTGCGAGGCCTTCCATGGCGGTCACAGGACAGGGCGGCCCGTGGGGAGTGTGAACGGATGACGGCGGAGCATGAGGCCCAGAGCCTTCTGGCGAGTCTGATGGGAGCACCGCCGCCGCTGGCGATCGTGGAGTCGCCGACTTCCAGCATCCCGAGGAAAGGCCGAGCACCGTCATAGGGAAGCGACGACAAGCCCGCGCGCGACAGATTCGGAGCTTACCAGGCCGCCGAGTGGATGCCGCTGCCATTCGATTACCCGGCCTGAGCGAGTTCAAATTAAGCACTCGCCTCAGCGTGCCATGAGGATGCCTCCAACGGCACCCTGCCTGGTTCAGACCAGCTTGGCCGCCGATCTGAACCAGGCAGGCGTGGGACTGAGCTAATCGATCTGCAACGCCAGGGGGCGCGTCAATGCTCTAGTACGACACAGCCCGCGGGAGCGCCTTTGCCTGCTCGACCCACTGCTCGACCATCCCCTGAGAGGGAGGTCGGCGAACGAGCTTCTTCTCCTCGTTGACCTCGATGATCTTGCGATAGAGGTTCTCCGGGTTGCGCTGCGCTAGCTCAACTACTGTGTCCACCCCTGCCCACTCCAGGAGATCGCTGTACTCCTCACCGACGCCGCGGATCCGCATCAGATCCGCCCGGTTGACCCAGTCCAGGACAAGCTCGGCGCCGATTCCAGTGGTCTCTCGAATTTCCTGTCGTCCCTCCGGGGTGGCGCCCTCCTCGAGCAACGCTTCTACGCTCCCAATCCCGGCCTCACGAAGCTGCTGGGCGTACGTTGGCCCGATGCCCTCAATGGTCTCCAGCTTTGTCATGGTGCAACTCCCTTTTGCTGTTTCCGACTCTCGTTGGGTTCTGCGCCGACATCACGCCTGTCAGTCGCCGTGGGTGAGATCTGGCTGCGGTAGTTTACGATGGAATGGTCAATTCCTGCCCTGGATGTATCAGGTTGGGATCCTTGATCTTGTCCTTGTTCGCCTCAAAGATCTCAGGCCAGCGGCTTGCATCACCCAGGACCTCTTTCGCGATCTTGCTCAGGCTATCGCCGGACTTGACCACGTAGGTGCGGACTTCTTCCTTGGCTTCCTCTGCCATGCGTCGCTTTTCCTTGCGGATCCGCTCCCTCTCCTCGCGCGCAGCCTTCGCCTTCTCCCTGGCCTCCTCGCGAGCCTTCTCTCTCTCGGCTTCTTTCACCTTCGCTTCCAGTTCCTCCCGCTTCTTCTCCTCAGCGCGGGCCTTGGCCTCAGCCGCCTCTCGCTTAGCTCCTTCGACGGACGCTTGATACTCTCTGGCCTTCTCCTCCTTCTCCGCCTCCTTCTGCCTGGCTTCTTCTTCCGCTTCCTTCCTCTTTTCTGCACCCGAGAGTGCGTCCAGTGCTCTACCGAGAATGCCTTTCTTTTCTTCGTTATCTGCCATTGCGCTCCTCCTTCAATGCTATGAGATAGACCGGACTGTCTTGTTCACCTGTTGCCCATGAGGGCCTGCAGTACACTTTGCGCCAGCAGCCCTCCAGCCGCTGAGCGCGGGCTGCCTGTCTCCAGAGGGTTAGCCTGGTGCGATCCGGTCAGGACGCCCATCAGCGCCTGGCCCACTGCAGCCGAGGAGTCTGCACCCGCTCGTCGGGCTCGGAAGTAGCGCAGAGCGGCGGGAACCAGCGACTCGAGGAGACCTCCCAGCGGCGAAGCCTGCTCTTGAGGCTGGGCCGTTCGTGCTTGACTCATCCCCAGGAATTGGTCGAGGACGCTACTGCCTGGTGCAGGCTGCTGATCTGGGTATCCCTCGGACGGAATGGCACTCAGCAATGACTGGAGAACAGTCATGGCAGCACCAGGGGTCACCTCCGATCGCCCCTGCAGCTGCTGGGCAGCCTGTCTCAACCCTTGAGCATAGTACTGACTGGTTCCGCCGCGCCCCTCGCTCTGCAACCGCCGGCTGGCCTGCTCCAGCGCTGCAGCAGGCTGCTCAGTGCGGCTCTGCTGGAGTGCGTCGACGATCATCTGCACGTTCTGCACCATGTTGTCGCCGTGGTTGCCATTGTACCCGTCAAGCTCGTTGATCTCTTCTTTGTGAGCTGCAATGGCGGCTTGGGCGACTGCGAATAGATCCGCGAGGTCAATTTGAGAGTGATCCACTCAGAACACCTCCTTGTCGTACTCCTGGTTGGAGGATACTATCGCTTCTCCGAGGATCCCCCGGGTTCAACGCGGTGTGGGACTGCCTTACCTCTCTCGAGCATTATAGCATCCGGCCCATGTGTGTCAAATCCGTCTGGCTTGCTGGGTTTCGGTGGCACGGCCTGGACCCGATGGGTGGCGTGGTCCTGGTAGATCTGAGGCTTGGCTCCCGCATTTGTCAGTGACGCACACACATTCTCTACTTGCCCGCTACAGGGGTTACACTGTTGAACCCGACCTCGTGCACGCTAGGAGAGTATGCTATTTCGTCAACTGATGCTACAATGTCCCCTGATCGTTGACCTGTCACTCAGGCTGACTGGTTCCGATGACCCGGATCATAGTTGATGACAGTCTGATGCGGAGGAGGAACAGATCTATGAACCGAGCACCCGCCGCACGGCGCATTCTCATCTACCTGGGGTTTGGCTTCGGCATCGCCTGGGCTGCCTCGCTGGTCATCTACTTGACGGGCGGCCTGGCGGACAGCCCTATGCTCATCCCGGAGGGCAACATTAGCCTGGCCCTCGTGCTGCTCGTTGGTCCGGTGATGTGGGCTCCGGCCTTGGCGCATATCGCCACCCGCCTGCTCACGGCCGAAGGCTGGCAGGTCGACTACCTCCGCCCGAGGCTGCGCCAGACCTGGCCGTATTGGCTGGCAGCATGGTGTGGGCCCGCAGTGGTGACCATTGCCGGGCTGGCTATCTTCTTCCTGCTCTTTCCCCGTTACTATGACGTCCAGCTCACCACCCTCCGCGAGATGCTGCAGACCGTCCCGCTGGATCCAGACGAGGTCAACATCTGGGTTCTGGTCGCGGCTCAGGTCCTCCAAGGGGTCCTGATCGCACCCCTGCTCAACGGTGCCGCCACGTTTGGAGAGGAGTTCGGGTGGCGGGCTTACCTCCAGCCGAAGCTGATTGCCACTGAGATGAGTCCGCGGCGGGCCGTCGCCCTAACGGGCTTGATTTGGGGCGTCTGGCACTGGCCCGTGATCCTCATGGGGCACAACTATGGCCTGGAATACCCTGGCGCGCCGTTCCTAGGGCCTCTCGCCATGCTCTGGTTCACGGTGACGGTGGGGACTGTGTTGGGATGGTTGACGTTCAGGGCGGGAAGCGTCTGGCCCGCTGTGATCGGTCACGCCGCCCTCAATGGGATCGCCAACTTGGGTGTGATCTTTGTGCAGGGAGAGCCGAATCCTCTCCTGGGCCCCCTCCCGGTCGGCCTTATTGGAGGGATTCCAATTGCTTTCGCGGCCTTGGTACTGCTACTCGTGCCGCGGCTGTGGCGAGATCGGGGTCGTGCCTGAGATAGTCAGCACACATGCGTCCGGAGGGTGAGCCGATGGCGAGTACCCGATCTTTCACTGGGGAGAATACTCGCATGCTCTTGGATCGACCTCACGCGTCCGGTGATGAGCAAGCGAGACGCGGCGTGCTCGAGCGGGCCTTCGGTCGCAGCACAAAGGCTCCCCAGTTGACGGGCTGCTTCAACGAGACGGCGTGGCGGTCGTCCCGCTGGGAGCTCAGGCGAAAGGGTAATTCGTGGGTCACGACTCGTTCAGTCCGGAGGTGGTGAGACGGCCGCAGCGCAGCGGGCCGCGATGGCGGGCGGCTGTTCCACACAATCACATTCACACTTGAACCGCCCCGTGATTTGAGGGGATAGACTAAGGAGAGAACATCGTGAAGAAAGAGGATCGCAACGTATTGGTCGCCCTTGCCGTGATTGTCTTAGCCGCCGTGGCTGTCGCCTGGGCCGGTAGCCAAGGGGGTGCCACCCTAGTAGGAATCCCCATTTTCGCACTCGGGGTCGGGATAGCCTTCATCATCCAATGGCTGGCCTTCATCCCCGCCTACGTTCTTCAGAGCGAGAGGTTCTACGACCTCACCGGAAGCATCACGTACATATCGGTGACACTGGGTGCCGTGCTACTCAGCCCCGTGGTGGATAACCGATCGGTGCTTCTACTGGCGCCGGTGTTGATCTGGGCCACACGTCTCGGTACCTTCCTCTTCGGGCGCATCTTGAAGGCGGGGAAGGACGAGCGTTTTGATGAGCTCAAGCCGTCTTTCCTGAAGTTCCTGAACACCTGGACGCTGCAGGGGCTATGGGTGACCTTCACGCTGTCGGCTGCGCTGGCGGGAATCACAACGACCACGCGGAAGCCCCTGGGTGTATTCGCTCTGATCGGCTTCTTGCTCTGGGCGTTTGGATTCGGCATTGAGCTGCTTGCTGACGCGCAGAAGAGCGCCTTTCGAGCGGATCCGGAGAACAAGGGACGCTTCATCCGCACCGGTTTATGGGCCTGGTCGCGCCACCCCAACTACTTTGGGGAGATTGTATTGTGGGTCGGGGTTGCCTTCATCGCCCTGCCCGTGCTCCGGGGCTGGCAGTGGGTGACACTCATCTCGCCGGTGTTCGTGACTGTCTTGCTTACCCGGGTCAGCGGGTTGCCCATCTTGGAGAAGAAGGCCGACGAGCGGTGGGGCGGCCAGGACGATTATGAGGCATACAAGGAGCGGACGCCGGTGCTGGTTCCCAGACCACCGACCAGTTCAGGAGAGAGGCGCTAGCTAGACTCCCGGCCAGGTAGAGGGCGATTGAATCGCATCACCGCTGGGCAAGGGGTTTCGAAGTAGCTGCGGGAGCGGGAGGCCCTGATCACGGGACCCGGAACACCACCGCTCCCGTGCAGCAGCCGCAAGCCTGGGGGTTGGTTTGGTCGCCGGCAGATCGTCGTTGGGTGGACGGGGTTTGATCCTATTCAGCGGTACTGACCGGGCTCACAATTGCTGTCCTTGTCGCTAGGAAAGATGCGACCGCCCCTTGACTCACAGCTGCTGGACGGCGAGCGAGGCATCGTGTGGATGGCGGGTGCCTCTCGTCCACCCAGGGGGAGCGATTGTCCTGTCGGGATCGTGGCTGATGACCGTGAGCTGCTGCTTACCGCCTGGTGTGCCGATCCGCTGGGTCCGCAGCGCAGCGTCATCGAAGCCAGCAGGACAGAGGAGTGGCACCTTGTTGACTGAGAATAGGGGCAATCATATGGACAGACCAACCATCGTTGTCCTGACAGCGGCCTCGCTCGACGGGAGGGTGGCTCTAGGGCCCAACCGTACGCAGTGGGAGGAGCTCGACGATCCGCGGAACCAGGAGCCGTACGGCGCGGGCGGGGCCTGGGAGGATACGCTTCGCCGCATCGAGCAGCTTCATCACCTGCAGGCTGAGATGCAGGGCACCGGTTCCTTCGTCAAAGAAGGACAGGAACTGCAGCCACTTCCGCCCTTCGAGGGCGATTTGGAGGTCCTACACCGTGATTTTCTGCCGCGCGAAGTGATCGAGCGGTCGGATCTGGTCAAATGGCTCGTGGTGGTTGATGGAAGGGGCCGGATGCGCAGCGGGTATACGGGTGATGCGCAGGAGGGCATGGCAATGCTGCACTTGGTGAGCCACGGCGCGCCGCCGGAGTACCTCGCGTTTCTGCGCAGCAAGCACATCCCCTATCTGATCGCCGGGGAGTGCAGGGTGGACCTGCCCGTGGTGATGCAGAAGCTCCGCGAGAAGCTCGGCGTGGAGTGTCTGCTGTCGATGGCCGGCGGGCGGCTGAACGGCGCGCTCCTGCGGGCGGGGCTGATCGATGAGGTGAACATCCTCTTCATGCCCCGGCTGGTAGGAGGATTCAAGACGCCATCATTGTATGATTCACCGGACCTTGACGACGATGAGTGGCCCTTGTCACTCAGATTGATCTCCGTGGAGGTCCGAGCTGACGGTGCATTGTGGGTGCGCTATGGGCGGCGCATTGAACCATCGGATTAGTGAGAGCGGGAAGATCCCCAGGCTCGGCTCGTGTCTATGCATCACTGAAAGCGAGCTTCAAGGACATGAGACCGGTGCTGATTAGTTGCCTGGCTGACCCTGCCGGCAGGGACGTAATCCCTCCAGGCTCCTTTAGTCGAAGTCTCGGCCCTCGTTCCCTCGGTCCCCACGGAGAATGAATGAGCTCGTTCGTGCCACCGGTTGATCCTCATTTGCAACGAACCCAACCCTGGGTTACACTGGTCTCCCAGCGCAGAACGAGCGGGACGCTTGACCTCGGCCGGATGGCCCGTGAGCCCACCTGATTCTGGCCGCTCGTACGAGGAACCCTTTCGCATGGCCATTCAATCCTGGAAACGCCATCTCATTCTTCTTTGCATTCTGCTCCTGGGTAGCGCCCTCCGGCTCGCCCAACCCACCTTGGTGCCCTTCAAGCGCGATGAGGCGACCATCGCCCGTCTTGGACAGGCCATCGCCCACGAGGGCTTCCGCCCCCCGGCCGGCGTGGACTCCTCACTGGGCATCGACAACCTCCCGCTCACCCTCTACCTGATGGCGCTCCCCCTCCGCGTATGGTCCGATCCTCTCTCCGCTGTGATCTTCACGATTCTCCTCAACAGCCTCGCGCTGCCGGCGTGCTACCTCCTGGGCAGGGCGCTCGTGGGTCGCCGCCCGGCTCTTCTAGCAACGCTTCTCTTCGCCGTCAGCCCGTGGGCCGTGCTCTACGCGCGTAAGATCTGGGCTCGCACCCTGCCGCTCTTCACCGTTGCCCTAATGGCGTCCCTCTGGCTCGCCATGGTCCGTAGGAGACCGTGGGCCCTGGTCGCTAGCTTCGCCGCGCTGGCGGCCCTGCTTGGGCTACAGCTTGAGGCGCTCGCCTTCGTGCCCATCGTCGGCCTGCTCGTCCTCCGTTACTGGCGGGAGCTGCGTGGCAGGGCACTGGCGATGGGCGTTCTCGTCTTCCTCGTCCTGCTCGCCCCCTACGTCCTCCACGACGCTCGGCAGGGGTGGCAGAACGCCCGGGGTCTGGTCGACTACGCCCAGGCGGATGGCACGTTCTCCTGGGACGCTGTGCGGCACACGTTGGCGCTGTTGGGGAGCCAGGGTATCGAAGGGCAGGCAGGCCCCCGCTTCCTGCAGTTCAGGCGCGCGCTGGGCCCGCTCCATTGGCTCAATCACCTGCTCAGCGGCCTGTTCATAGGCGGAGTCGTCTATGGGCTGCACCAGGCCTTACGTGCCGCGAGCGTCGAGCGCCGTCGGACCTTCGGCCTTCTTCTCCTCTGGATCGCGGTGCCCGTGGTGCTCCAGCTGCGGCCCGCAAACGCCACCCAGCAGCACTACTTCGTCATGCACTATCCGGCGCAGTATCTGCTTATCGGCGCCTTGGTGATGGCGGCTTGGGATCGCCTGCGCCGCTGCGAGGAGCGGACTTGTGGGAGGAGAAGGCTTATCTCGGCCGCGGGGGCCCTCGTCCTCGTCGTTACCTGCGGGTGGCAGCTTCTGGTCACGTGCCAGCTCCGCACCACGATGGTGGCTCACCCCTCGACCGGCGGGTACGGTATCCCCCTTCGCTACAAGCGCCGCGCGGCGCAGGAAGCCCGCCGCCTCGCACCAGACGGTGAAATTGTCGTCCTGAGCCGGGAGACCAGGTCGCTACAGGCGGAGACCCCCACGGTCTTCGACGCGCTCTTGTTTGGGACGCCCCATCGCTTCACCGATGCGCGGGTGGCAGTGGTCCTCCCCGAGCGCGGACCGGTCGCCTATCTCATCACGCCGGAGCTCGTGAGGGGGGCGTCAGATCTGGCGGTGCTGTATGAGGTAGAGGCGCGCGGGCTGCCGCTGATCCCCGGCGCCAGCATCGACTTGGCTGACGCGCTGTCGTACGAGACCTATCTATGGGAGGGGGGAGACCGCGCCGCGGTCACGTCTGGGATGCGACCGCAGGACGGAGGTGTCCCCTTCGCCAACGATGTCGTCTTTGTTGCGGTGCAGGCCCCGGAGAGCGTCCCGACGGGAGCCGTGGTGGAGGTCTGGCTGGCGTGGTGGGTGCGCACCGCCCCGGCCCCAGAGCGCTACCACTTCACGGTGCAATTGCTGGACGACGAGGGGCGCAAGTGGAGCCAGGATGACCACGCGGGCTTCCCGACCCGGGAATGGCATGCCGGGGACCTGGTGCTCAGTCGGTTCCAGCTGCCCCTTCCCTCTGACCTGGCCCCGGGTGTGTATTCATTGCGCGGCGGAATGTACAGTTACCCTGAGGTTCAGAGTGTGCCCGTCGTTGACCCACGAGGTGCGCCGGTCGACGACGGGGTGGGCATGGCTAAGCTGACAGTCCGGGAGGAGTAGATGGGACGGTGCCCGCTGGCGGTCGACCGGCGCCTGTGGTTCGGCCATCGCCGTCTCTTGTCCTTCAACTGTGGTCCGTCTTGACGGGCTGAGGAGTTCTGCATTCAGAGGAGACCCCATGCGCAAACAACACGCGGTCCTCTGGTTCTATGTGCTCACCTTCTTGATCTCCTGGCTGGGGATGGTTCCCCTGACGCTGCACGCCCAAGGCCGATCGCCCCTCCAGTCCCCGCTCCTCTCCGTGTTCGGCGGCCTGGGCCCTACCATTGCGGCTGTCGTGGTCGCCCTGCTGGTGAAAGGCAAGCCGGGGCTAAGGGAGCTATTCGGCCCGTTGCTGCTGGCTCGCGTCGGGATGCCGTGGTACCTGGTGGCCTTTCTGGGGATGCCGTTCTTGGCCGCCATGGCGCTGGGGCTGCTCATTCTTCTTGATGCCGCCCGTCCAGACTGGGCTGCGTTTGGGCCATGGTTTGGCGCGTTCCCGATCTTCCTGCTGAATCTGCTCTCCAACGTCTGGGAGGAGATTGGGTGGCGGGGCTTTGCGCTGCCTCTCCTTCAAGCCCGCTACAGCGCCCTCTTGTCCAGCCTGGTGCTGGGGATCCTATGGGCGGCCTGGCACGCGCCGCTGCTGCTTGATCCCTCCCACCCCATGTCGACCCTCCCTTGGTATGCGTTCTTAATCAACGTCGTCGCCATATCCGTCATCTACACCTGGCTGTACAACAACACCCGCGGCAGCCTGCTGCTCGTCACGCTCTTTCACGCGGTGTCCAACACCGTGGCCTTCGTGCTGAACGCTGCTCTCACCGAAGATGCCTTTGTGCTTCACTACCAACTCCTCAGCGGCGTGATTGTGCTGGCAGCGGCCCTGCTCACCGTGGTTTACGGAGCAGGAGCGCTGTCCCGCCGCGCGGAGCCGCCGCACGCGGTCTCCGGGTAGGCTCTGCTTTGGGTGCTGAGCGAGGTGCGGGGCTGCTCAGGGAGACGCTGCTCCACGGGGCTCCCGTGATCGGCGTGGCAGCTGGAGCTTTTGAGCCGACATCCCCTCGCTCGGTGCGCGAACCGCAAGCGCCTTTCGTGTAGCACGCATTGCGCGAATGGGCCGCACGATGGCAACCTTTCCGCTGACAAGAAGGCCCCCGCGATGGGCTGCTGATCGGATTGACTGCGTGTCGTTGGGGTACGGTAAGGGACAAGGCCTCCCCGCGGAAGCGGCGGCCGGATGTGCTCGTGTCTACCACGAGACCCGCACGGTCCGCAAGTCCGCGCGAGCTGAAGGGGGAGCTAAGTAGGAGGCTGTGGCACGCTGGTAAGTTGGGCGTCGAATCCGGGAGCCGGTAGCAGGCCGATTTCCTAGCTGTGCGGGACAGGGAAGCTTATGGTCTCCAGGAGCGTGGGGGCAGGTTGCTGCAAACGCCCGGCAGCTACTTCAACAGGCCGGGGACCCTGGAGCGCCCGCCGATGGCGTCGGGGGTTCCTCAGGGGGGCCATCGGGTTGGAGGAGCGGAGGCGGCGCTATGGCGCGATTCCAGCGCCTCCTCCGTATGCCCCCCCTGCGCCGTTCCTACTCCTCTCCGACCATGAACGAGATCTTGGTATTCACTCGATACCGAACGATCTCCTGATCCTCGACAATGGCCTGGAAATCCTTCACGTAGATGGACTGGATGTTGCGTACTGTCTTGGCCGCTTCATCCAGGGCCTTCTGCACGGCGTCTTCCCAACTCTCTTCTGATTGCGCCAGAACCTCAATCACCTTCACAACAGCCATGGCGATACCTCCCTATGAGTCTCGATGGTGCTGGTTGACCGGTACCCGCTGGTACCGGCGTGACGTTGCGACTATCTCGCGCCCGATCATCACCTCCTTTCTTCGCAAAGCCGAGGGTAATTACAAGGGCCCTGTGGAGCCGGTCATCGCACCTCGAGTCTCCACAGGGCGCATCTCCTACTTCCCGCGTGAGCCGCCGTCTGCCGCTGGATGATGTGAAAGCACCCACTTGCTGCCAGGCATGCGCTTGGACGACCTTACGGTCTATCCACATCCCGTTGTTCGGCTGTCCACTGCTCCAGCTGCCGGGCCGCCACCTCGCGGCCCCCCAACCCAAATGCCAACGCTCCCGCGACCGCGATGGCACCGAGCAACAGCCCGAAGGCTAGGTTGACGATCTCATTGGCTAGGCCCATCTGCCGCAGCGCCATGGCGGCTACGAAGACGATAATGGCCCCGCGAGCCAGGGTTGACAACAGGCCTGCTTGGGCCACGTCGCTGTGGACCACCACGTCACCTGCCACGTTGGCTAGGTAGAGCCCAATGCCGAAGATGATGATGCCCAGGATCACTTGACCGGCAAATGCCGTGAACTGCGTGACCAAGACTGTGATCTCCTCGAACCCGAGCAGCCCGAAGGCCTCTATGGTCGCGAAGAGCATGATGCCCACCAGCACGATGTAGCCGACGATCTCCGACGGCCTGCGCTCCATCTCGGCCCCCTCAGCACCCAAACCGAGGGTGACGAGGATCCCGTCGAAGCCGATGCCCGACAGGAGGTCTGCAATCCATCCTGAGACGACCTTCCCGACGATGTAGGAGATGATCAGCACCAGACCGGCAGCAAAGATGGCCGGTAGGGCAGCCAGGATCGCGTTCAACATGTTGGCGGCAGGCTCAGTGACCGCGTCCAGGGCCAAAGCGTTCAGCGCCGCGATCAACACCGGGATCAGGATTAGCACGTAGACGACTAATCCTATGGCTCCAGAGAGCGTCTGCCCTCGCAGGACGTCAGCGAGCCCAAGTCGCTCGCTCAGCCGGTCGACACCAACCGCCGTCAGCAGGTTGGTCACCACGCGTTGCACGATCTTTGCCGCGAACCACCCAATGACGAGGATCACTCCAGCGCCGAACAGCTTCGGCAAGTACCCCAGTAGCTGATCCACCATATCCTGCACCGGTGCGAGTAGCCCCTGCAGACCCAGCGCATCCAGGACGGCTGGAAGGAACAGCAGGAACACCAGCCAGTACACGGCGTTGGCAAGCGTATCGGCCAAAGAGACGCCTTCCTCCAGCCCGGCCTTGGCGCCAAGCTGCTCGCCGAGGTTTGTCGCCCCTAGGACACGCGATATCAACAGCTTCAATGCGTTTGCCAGGAGCCAAGCTACCCCGAGCAACGCAGCTGCTCCCAGAAGTCGGGGAGCATAAGCGAAGATCTGCGTCACCAGTTGATTTAGAGGCTGAGTGACGATTGTTAGTCCCAGCGCCTGGAAGAACGCGATGAGCACGAAGACCATCAGCAAATAGAATACAGCTCTTGCGCCCCATTGCTCGGTCTGCACGCCCTCCAGCTTTTCATCGTCAGCCACCCATCGCGCAATGCGGTCGTCGACATTCGTGCGCCGAAGCGCCGAGCGGACCGCCGCCGATATGATCAGGGCAACCAGCCATCCTACCACCAGAATGACTAACGCCCCCACGATACTGGGGATCGATCCTCCCAGTAGCTGTCCCATATGCTCCAGTATCACTTCTCCCATTGGTCCCTTCCTCCTTGTACTCTTGCCTGCCCCAGCTCAACGTCCGCGTTCCGCGGAGTGCTCATTACCCAACGTGCCGTCCACCGGGAACCTTCGGCCACATAGACCTGCCTCTCCCTCGAGACTGCCCTGCGTTTGTTCGTGTGTTACAGAGGGCAGGGTCTGCGCTCGAGACTTGGCCTCCAGTCTGTGCTTGACCAGTAGGCGGTGTGAGCCTCCAGACCGGCCCTTCACCTTGACGTGGGGCGTACACCTTATCAGACGCTGGTGTCACGCCGATAACATTATTTCCTTCAGACGTTCGGTGATCTCGAGTCCCTCCTTAAAGGGGCGCTGCCACATGTTGCGCCCGAATATCAAGCCCGTTGCGCCGGTTTCCATGCAAATCCGAGCTTTCGCTAACAGATCCTCGTCGCTGATCCTACTGCCCCCTGAGAATAGCACCATTGTCCTACCTGCCGACGCAACTACCTTCTCCACAGCCCGGCGATAGGCCTCGTGCTCGTCCAATTTTCGCCACTCCTGGTAGAGGTCCTCATAGGGCTCGGGGCTCTCCGTGTTCCGGGGGTCGCGGAAGTCCGGCACGTTCAGCTTGACCACGTCTGCCCCCAGCTCCAAAGCGAGCCGCGCAGCGTAATCGACGGCGTAGATGCTGTCGCGACCACCTTTCTGCTCGATTGCCTCTCCCCGGGGATAGCTCCAAACCACCAAGGGGATCCCATATTGCTCGCATCTGGCCCGTACTTCCGTTAGCTGAGCGAAGTCGTCGTCCTGCCGCGGCGAGCCGACGTAGAGAGTGTATCCCACCGCATCCGCCCCCAACTTGACAGCGTCCTCCACGCGCGCATCCAGCGCGGAGAGGGGCCGCTCATTGGACGGGATGTGGGGCCTGCCGTTGATCTTCAGGACTAGCGGAACGTCTCCAGCGAAATCAGGCATGTACTTCTCTGCCAGCCCAATGTGGAGCGCGATACCGGAGTATCCGCCCTCCTGCGCCAGTCGGCACTGATAGGTCGGATCGCCGCTCGGCGGGTTGGGAAAGAAATCCATCGGGCCGTGCTCTACCCCGTGGTCAATGGGCAGGAGCAGGAGCGTACCTTTGCCGGGACCGTGTTCATACAGCATGCGATGTAGACGCGTCCGCTTGCCCAGTCCGGGATTGAGATCGTCCAGAGTCGTTCTAGCTGTCATAGCTTGCCAACCTCCCTGCCTCTCAAGGTCTCGGTGATTCCCTTGGTGAGTTCCACACCGTCATTACTCAGGCAAGCCAGCCGCTGAGCGATGCCCCCGACTGACGAGTTGTAGGTAGTTTTCAAGCTGCACCAGCCGAGCCTGGGGCGGACAGCTCTTTGGCGTCCGTTCCGTGGCGTGCGACTTCTATACTCAACAGCCTCTTCCCTTATGAGCTCTCAGTTTCGGCGAGACTCATGCCAGGCAACCGCTGGGCGCGATGGCGGTGCAGCTGACGTAGATGCCTGTCGGTCACCTGAACAGTAATCCCCCAACTCTTTGAGCTCAAGCTTCCTCCAGCGAGGCTCATAAGAGCTGCCGGTGAATCACAATACACTCGTAGTATATCAGAAATCAGCCGCCGTAGGCTACGACCCACGTGGGGCCTACGTTTGGGTTTGGTTGGGGATAGTTGGATTTCCGTTGGTCGAGTCGCTGGCACTCCGAGGAACAGGTGGCGCCAGCCAGCATCGCCGGGGCATGGTAGGTGGACAGATGGGCATCAGAAAAGGGGGGCGTCGTGATTGCAGATTGGAGAGGAGTGGGCGGTTGGGGAGCGGTGGATTCTGGATCGCTCGTGGCCCGCGCGTGAGTGCAACTCGTGGGCTGGATTGGGCGGCTAGGAGTTCCTGTCCATAGGGGATGGGGTCCACCACCCTCCCCACGAACAGGATCGTGCCCGTCCTGGCGTCGCGGATCAAGAACAGGAAGGGATGATCGATCACCAACTCCACCGGCTCTTGTGGCATGGCCGAGGTCGGCATGAACACCGCCGTGGCCGCCGCAGCCTCCGTACCCTCCTCGTCCACCGATACAAAGGCTTTGTGGACGACGTCAGAGATGAACAGATCCCTGTTGCGCGTCATCCCGGAGAAGTCCGCCTCGCCGGAGAATGCCTGCGGCATTCCCAGCGCTGCCAGGCTATCCTTCAGGCTGAAGCGGGCGTCAAACTCAAACTTCGGCATCGTGAGCGCCACCTGCTGCCGGTCTAGCTCTTCGATGATCGCCTGCACTCGCTCGGCGTCGAGCGAGCCCTCAAACGCCTCCAAATCCCCCCGCTCGGGCAGCATGATCACCATCGACATCTCGTGGCCGTCGTAGGGCAGCGCCACCGCCTCGTAATCGGAACCCCGGGCGTAGCGGAGCGAATCCTCCTGGTGCATCATCGGAACCTGCACCTCGCTGCCGTCCAGGAGCGTGAACAGCCCATCGGCCGTCAGTTTCTCCTCGAAGGGATATGCCCACCCAGCGTTGAAGTAGATGGCGTTCGTGAGCACCAGGCGTGTTAGGGCACTGAGGGCGCCTTGAGGGATCAGGTTCTCGATCTTGCCCTCGGTCTCCTCGCTGACCCAGTCGTTGATCGTCACCCGGGATTCCTCCGGTGCGCCGGTGAAGTCAAGCACGTGCAGCCCCGCCCCGTAGTGCTCGGCCAGTACGTCCAGGAAAGTGCTTAGAAACTCATAGTCCTCTTGGCCCCAGATGGCGTTGGCGATGTTCAGCCGGAAGCCCTCGTCGTCCTTCCCTTCCGCGCCCTCCCCGCGCTGTGCCAACGCCTGATCCAGGGCGTTGAAGGCAGGGTGGAGACCCTGCTGCGGCAGCGTGAAGTGGAGGGCCTCGGCCATCTCCTCCTCCGTCTCGCCGCGGGCGCTGGCGTACGTCATCGCCATTGCCAGTGAGATGCTGTAGGGTGAATAGAAGAGATTTTCGTCGCCCGTCTCCTCCACCAGCAGTCGATAGAGGTCGAAGGCAAAGGCGCTGTTGCCTTCGACCAGAGCGTCCGCCTCCCCCTCGACGACGTCAACGTCGGTCGTTCGCTCCTTCTCCGAGGCGAGTACCACCCCCGTGCTCTTGCTTCGGCCTATCTGGTCAAGGGTGCCGCAACTGGACGTGAAGAGGATAGCTGCTGACAGTAGAGCTGCCAGAATATGTCTCATCGTCTGTCTGCTTTGATTGTCATGGTTGCACTAGCGAACTTGCGGGCCGAACTGGGTCTGCCGCGTGCAGGTTGTTCCTTGTCGCCCGGTGCTTCGGTCCTTTTTCATCTCTAGGACGCGATTGGAATTCGAAATGCTCCAGAATCTGATCTGCGACCATCGCGCGGCCGCCCGGAGCTGTCCCTTGCCACTCTCACACGCCTTCTGCCTGCTTCTGGATGGATTGAATGTGTACAAGGAGCAATTGCGGCGCGTCGTGGAGCGTGGGTCGCGGCGGTCGAGCGCGGAGAAGCCGAAGAGGCGGTCAAGGGCAGGTACTCAGATACGGTGTGCGCTCGCCAGCCTCGCTACCCGGACAAACTTGCCGTCTCCGAGTATGTTGCTATAATCGGCCGGAAATACTTAGGCAACAAAGTAAAAAGGGATATCGGCCATGGAGTGCGAGCGGCTGTCCACCACTACGGGATTCTTCTTAGCGCGTGTGTGCAAGGCCCAGTACCGACGGGCACGTGCGCTGTTGGACGACATCGGGCTCTACCGTGGGCAACAATTCGTGCTCTGCGCCTTGTGGAAGGAAGAGGGGCTGACCCATTC
>CAZGSX010000037.1:0-26512 GCA_964528475.1 uncultured Anaerolineales bacterium | reverse complement strand
GAATGTTGACGTCCCAGTTCATTGGGCTTATAATCAAGTGTAAACATCCTGATACTCATGCTAGCCAATGTTCTCAGGGCAAGGGGAGGCAACCCGGGTTCGCCGCTTGATGAATTGCACATTGGCGAGCGTCATGCAATCTGATCCATTCTGGTTGCAGCGCGACCGGTCGGAGGAAAGCCATCGTGATTGGTGTTCTCACAGATACTACAGCTAGTGTCCCGCAGAGGTTGATTGAGAGACTACGAATTGAGGTCGTACCCTATTACATTCATCGTGGCCTGGAGACGCTACGGGATATGGTTGATGTCTACCCGGCGGAATTCGCCAGTTGGCTGGTGGAGGCGAAGCGTCTACCCACGACATCCAATCCGGCCCCCGGCGACTACCTCAGCGGATTGCGGGCGATGGCAGGCCAGGTGCAGACGATTATCGCCCTGACGATGACGTCGCGGGGAAGCGGGGCCTATCAGTCCTGTAAGGCAGCTGTAGGTATATTTCGGGAGCGGCATCCCGAGGTCCGCGTTGAGGTGATCGACACGCTCCAAGTAGCGATGTCCCAGGGATGGGTCGCGATTGAGGCAGCCCGCGCAGCCATGAGAGGGATCCCCCTAGAAGATGTCCTGGACCGCGCCCACTCAGTGGCCGAGCGGGGCATGATGATCCAGACTGCCGACACCCTCCGTTACCTCCACATGGGAGGGCGAATTGGTAAGGCGCAACATTTACTTGGCTCACTACTCAACATCAAGCCATTGATCGGCATGAAGGATGGCGAGATCGTGGCGCTTGGCACGGCCCGAAGCCGGCTAAAAGCATACCGTCGCATGGTGGACCTGATGCAACAGCGCGTCGGAGAGGGAACATCCATCAAGGTCGCCTTCACCCATGTGGCGGCGCGAGACCAGCTGGAACAGCTGAAGACGATGGTGACAACACGTTTTGAATGCTCTGAAGTTATTGTGACAGAGCTCTCTCCGGCGCTTGCCGTTCACTCGGGACCGGGCACTGTCGGAGTCAGCTTCTTCCCGGAACCGTAGTACCGAAAGCATTCGAAGAGACAAGCTTCATCACAGCGCATCGAAGGACGAACCGTACCGTATTGGAGCGGTTTCGCTGATCTTCGATCGGGTTGGTAAGAATCGTAAGAGGGCCTGGCGTCTCCCAGGCCCTCTGTGCTGCAATGCTCGACCGTCCAGCTCGTCTACGACTCGATCATCACATCGTCTGACATCGTCTCGACTGTCCTATCACTCAGCTCGCCCCACTCTGTCCCGTTCTGGAACGTGAGTTCATCCTCATCGACGTCCACAATGACCACGTCTCCCTTCTCGAAATCACCGCGCAGCAGTCTGATGCTGAGAGGGCTCTCCACGTGGCGCTGAAGGGCACGGCGGAGGGGCCGAGCGCCGAACTGCGGATCGAATCCCTTTCGAGCTAACCAGCGTCGGCTGTCATCGGTCAGCCTGACCTCCAGGCCCAGCTCCGACAACTGGTCAGAGACCTCCCCCATCTGCAAGTCAACAATGGACTCCATATCCTCAATGGTCAGATCATTGAAGACGATCACCTCGTCGATGCGGTTAAGGAACTCAGGCCGGAAGGTGTTCTTAAGCTCCTTCTCAATTCTTCGTTGGTTGGCGCTCCCACCCTCACGGCCCTCGCCCGCTCGAGCAAAACCCAGAGTTCCGCCCTCGTGAGCAAAAGCCGTCCCCACATTGGAGGTCATGATAATGACGGTATTGCGGAAGCTGACGATGCGTCCCTGCCCATCGGTCAGTCTGCCCTCATCCAGGATCTGAAGCAGGGCATTCCAGACGTCGGGATGCGCCTTCTCGATCTCATCGAACAACACCACCCGATACGGACGTCTTCGCACCGCCTCCGTCAACTGCCCACCTTGCTCATAGCCAACGTAGCCAGGCGGGGCTCCGAAGAGCCGCGAGATAGTGTGCCGCTCCCGGTATTCGCTCATATCGATGCGCACCAAGGCATCTTCGTCGTCGAAGAGGAACCAAGCCAGCGCTTTAGCCAACTCCGTCTTGCCCACTCCAGATGAGCCGAGGAAGATGAAGCTACCTATTGGACGGCCTGGGTCCTTCAAGCCCGAGCGGGCCCGGCGAATAGCATCAGAAACAGCCGCTACAGCTTCGTGCTGACCCACGATACGTTCGTGGATCGCATCCTCCATCCGCAGCAGCCTCTCCGACTCCGTCTCCATCATCCGCGACACAGGGATTCCCGTCCAGTTGGCAACGACGTCAGCAATGTCTCGCTCTTCGATCGTCTCATCCAGCTGATTCTCTCGCTGCCACATCTCACGTGCCAGATTAAACTCCGCCTGAAGGTTGATCCGTTCCGTCTTCAGCTCAGCGGCACGCTGATAATCCTCCATGTTGCTGGCCGCGTCGATCTCGGTCTGCAGCTGCTGCAGCTTCGAATGCATCTCCTTCAGCTCGGGAGGCAGCGTATGTAGGGCAACTCGCAGCTTGGCAGCCGCCTCGTCCATTAGATCAATGGCTTTGTCCGGAAGGCGCCGGTCAGTAACGTAGCGATGGGAGAGACGGGCCGCCGCTTCAATCGCTTGATCGGATATCCGCACCTTGTGATGAGCCTCATACCGGTCCCGGAGCCCCTCCAGCATCTCGACCGCTTTATCGACCGAGGGCTCATCGACGAAGACAGGAGCGAAGCGACGCTCCAAAGCGCCATCTTGCTCGATGTACCGGCGATATTCGTCAAGGGTTGTGGCCCCGACGCACTGTAGCTCGCCCCGGGCAAGGGCTGGCTTCATCATATTGGAGGCATCAAGCGCTCCCGAACCAGCGCCTGCCCCGACCACGTTATGGAGCTCGTCAATGAACAGAATGATGTCACCTTCCGAGCTCTGGATCTCCTCAATCGTTGCCTTCAAGCGCTCCTCGAACTCGCCGCGGAAGTGGGTGCCAGCGACCATCGAAGCCAGATCGAGCTGTACTACTTCCCGCCCCATGAGGATCTCGGGCACATCCCCTTCGGCCACCTTCTGAGCCAAGCCCTCCACAATCGCCGTCTTTCCCACCCCGGGTTCACCTATGAGCACGGGGTTACTCTTCGTGCGTCGGCAGAGAATCTGTATCAGGCGGAGAATCTCGTCGCCCCGGGCGATCACCGGGTCCAGCTTCCCTTCGTGAGCCATCTGAGTCAGATTGTGGCTATACTTCTCAAGGACTTGATATCGCGTCTCTGCGCGTCGATCCGTCACACGCTTGCCGCCACGAACTTCCTCGATGATTTCGTAGATTCGCTCTTTGGAGACACCCTGCTCTCGCAGAATGCGCGCGGGGAGGGTGTCCTTCTCGCTGGCAATGGCTAAGAAGATGTGCTCGGTAGAGATGTAATCATCGTTGAGCCGATTGGCCTCGCCATTCGCCCGGTCGAGCACACGCTTAACGCGAGGTGTGATGAACACCTGCCCCATTCCGCCACCACCGTAGACGTTCGCCTTGGCGCTATCCTCCAGCGCGCTGTCGAGCTTCTCCTCCACCTGCTCGACATCCGCCCCCAGCCGCTCCATCAACTCAGGAATCAGTCCTTCCGGCTGCTCCAGCAGCGCAAGGAAGATGTGCTCCGTGTCCACCTGAGTATGTCCATAACGGGCCATGATCTGCACAGCCCGTTGAGCCGCCGCCTGTGCGCGCTCAGTGAAGCGGTCCAATCTCATCATCGATCCGCAAACTCCTCTAGCCCTACTCCTGCACCGGGCCTCTGGGTCTGTAGGGATAGTAACCAGAGGCGCATCGCGCTGGCATTATACCTGACAAACCGGTATCGGACAAAGAGACGGCGCCGGAGCCGCTCTAGTTTGCACCGGCGCCGTCGCCAACCTAGCCCTAAGCGGCAGTCGCCTTAGCCCTCTCGAAGGTGATACGTCCATCAGGAGCGTCCAGCAGCACTGTGTCTCCCTCATCGAACTCGCCGCGCAGAAGCGCCAGTGCCAGCGGGTCCTGCACCTCGCGTTGGATCACTCGCTTGAGCGGGCGCGCGCCATAGACCGGGTCGTAACCCACCTCAGCCAGGTGGTGCCTAGCTTCATCTGTCAGCGTCAGCTCCATATTGCGCTCGCCCATCAGCCGCTTCAGATGCCGCATCTGGATGTCCACGATCTTCCGCAAGTCCTCCTTAGTCAGGCTACGGAAGAGAATGATCTCATCGATGCGGTTCAGGAATTCCGGTCGGAAGATACGATCCAACTCCTCCATCACCCGATCCCGCGCCTCTTCCACTCCGAGATCCTTGATAAAACGACTACCGACGTTGCTTGTCATGATGACGATGGTATTCCGGAAATCAACGGTCCGACCATGCCCGTCGGTCAGCCGCCCCTCGTCGAGCAGCTGAAGCAACGTATTGAAGACCTCCGGATGCGCCTTCTCGATCTCGTCGAAGAGCACCACGCTGTACGGCCGACGGCGAACTGCTTCAGTCAGCTGCCCGGCCTCCTCATAGCCCACGTATCCAGGGGGAGCGCCGATAAGCCGGGAGACGGTGTGTCGCTCTTGATACTCGCTCATATCGATCCGGATCATCGCCTCCTCCGTGTCGAAGAGGAACTCCGCCAGGGTACGGGCCAACTCGGTCTTGCCGACCCCGGTAGGCCCCAGGAATATGAAGGTGCCGATGGGTCGGTTAGGATCCTGCAGCCCAGCCCGCGCGCGCCGGACGGCATTTGAGACGGCCTCCACGGCTTCCTCCTGACCGACGACACGCCGGTGGAGCGCCTTCTCCATCCTGAGCAGGCGTTCCCGCTCGCCCTCGAGAAGCTTCGAGACCGGGATGCCAGTCCATTCGGACACGACCTCAGCGATCTCCTCGGAGCCTACTTCCTCCTTCAACAAGGCTCCATCCTCCTGCAGCTCATTGAGCCGCTCTTCTTGCGCACGCAGTTGTTTCTTCAGTTCCGACAAGCGACCGTATTGGAGCTCCGACGCCTGCTCATAGTCCTGGACCCGCTGAGCCTCCTCCACGCGGTGGCGAACGCGGTCAATCTCCTCCTTCGTCTCCCGCACCGCCTGGATGGCACGCTTCTCCTCCTCCCAGCGGGCACTCAGAGCACGGCGGCTCTCTTCCAGGTCGGCGAGTTCTCTGTCGAGATCGTTCAGCCGCTCCCTGCTGACCTCATCGCTCTCCTTCTTCAACGCCTCCCGCTCGATCTCAAGCTGCATGATCTGTCGGTCGATTTCGTCGAGTTCCGAGGGCTTGGAGTCGATCTCCATCCGCAGCCGGGACGCCGCCTCGTCGATGAGGTCAATGGCCTTGTCCGGCAGTTGTCGATCCGAAATATAGCGGTCGCTAAGGGTGGCCGCCGCGATGCAAGCCGAGTCCTTGATACGCACTCCATGGTGGACCTCGTAGCGCTCCTTAAGCCCGCGCAGGATACTGATCGTATCATCCACGGCTGGTTCATCGATGAAGACGGGCTGGAACCGTCGTTCCAGTGCTGCATCCTTCTCGATATACTTACGGTACTCGTCGAGCGTCGTCGCGCCGATAGCATGGAGTTCACCACGGGCCAACTTGGGCTTCAGCATATTCCCAGCGTCCACCGCACCCTCAGCAGCGCCGGCACCAACGACGGTGTGCAGCTCATCGATGAAGAGAATGACGCGGCCGGCAGCCTCGGTGACCTCCTTCAGCACGGCCTTCAGTCGCTCCTCGAACTCACCACGGTATTTGGCTCCCGCAACCAGCGCACCCATGTCCAGCTCGATCAGGCGTTTGTTCTTCAACCCTTCCGGGACATCTCCCCGAGCGATGCGCTGGGCCAGCCCCTCAGCGATGGCGGTCTTCCCAACACCCGCCTCCCCAACTAGAACGGGGTTGTTCTTGGTACGCCGGTTGAGAATGCGCATCACTCGCCGAATCTCTTCATCACGCCCAATCACCGGATCCAACTTCCCCTCACGCGCCAGTTGAGTGATGTCGCGGCCGTATTTCTCCAGAGCTTGATAGGAAGCTTCTGGATGCTGGCTCGTGACCCTCTGACTTCCTCGGATCGAAGTCAGTGCCCGGAGAACGGCGTCCCCCGTCACGCCGTGCGCTGAGAGGAATGCTGCCGCATCGCCGCCGTCCGCACCGGTTAGCGCAAGCAGGAGGTGTTCGGTACTGGCGTACTCATCGCGCATCCGCTCGGCTGCCTTCTCGGCCTCTTCCAGAACACGACGCAGCGCGCGTGACACGCCGATCTGTGCTGCTGCACCACGAACCGTGGGCTTCTTTCTCAGCTCTCCCTGGAGCGCCAGGGCCATCTCGCTCGGATCGGCCTCCAGTTTCTGGACAACCTGCGGCACGATCCCGTCCGATTGCTCTAGAAGCGCAAGCAGCAGGTGTCCTGGCTCAACCTGGCTGTGGCTATATTTGTTCGCCAGTGACTGCGCCTCCATCACAGCTTCTTGTGCTTTCTGGGTAAATTTGTTCAGATTCATCGCATTCACCGTCCAAACTACACTATGATCCGTTGGTCATAGTCACGTCATCTAGAAATGAATAGCCGCCGTGCTGCACTGCGATTGACACTTCAGCCGTGGAAAGGCTGTGCAGCCTACCCCGGATCAACTCAAAAACACCAATCTCTGGTTGCTACCAGATCATCCAGCGCACGTCACCGACCTCCATCGCGAGAGCAGCATCAGACAGTCCAAATCCTGACAATATTATACGAGTCGAATATAGGAGATGCGTAGGAACGAGATTGGATTCCCATATGAGACAAGCGCAGAGTACGCGGCGAGGCGCGCGATAGTCATGCTCGCCTATGCGTGTGCGCCCAGGGCGGAATCACCTAGACAGGGATGCCGTGTGGGGGCCGTTCAACACGAGTCCAGGCAGCTTGTGAACTGCGGGAGCATAGCGGACCACCGCGTGGCGCGAGGATTGTGGGGACAAGCGACTCTAAGGAGAAACAGATGATGGGGAGCCACCTTCGTCGCCAGACCTGTCTTCCTGGACCAGAGGCAGAACGCCCCGTGCTGGGATGAGCGCGGGGCGTTGGGTCCTCTACTCCGGGTTACCGTTCTAGTAGCGGAGCAATGCTCCGACACCAAACTTCTGGACCTTGGGATGGTCATCCACCACCAAGACCTCACCGCCCTCCTCCACCACCATGGTCACCAGAGTCTCAGCAGCGTCGGGAATCTCGATGAAGTCGCTGCCACAGAAGGGACACTTGTCAAGGGCCTGATCTGTGACATAGCCGCAGTTCTCACACTGATAGCCAGGTTCGTGATAATCGCGGTCGATGACGAGCGTCTGGATACGGCCCTCGTAGGCCGCCCCCAGCGTATCGGCCAGGCGAATGACGCCGTTCTCGCCCTTCGCCGCGGCGGTGAAGACAGCATCAACCAGCATTTCCTGGCGGCGCTCCTCAACATCCCGCAAGATCTCCAAAGAACGCTCTCGAATCTCTGACTCGGTAGCGTTCATGTCGGCTGCAAATGTGCCAATCACTTTCTCCTGAAGATTAGCAGGCAGGGTCTCCCTGAATTGCACCACCGTTGGCTCAGCGCCGGCGATGATGATATGTTCAGGGTCGTGCTTCCGACAGAACCTGTCCACCCGCTCCGCCGCATCTCGGATGTTGCGTCGCACCACCTCTGCCTCGTGCTGACTCGATATCGGAGCTCCGCCCCGCCGCCCGCGCCCGCCAGACGATCCGCGGCCACGCTTCAGCTTGCGGACATCCTCGCCCACGAAATCATCAGACGCTCTCAACTCACCGAGTTCGTAGAAGAACAGCCGCAACCGTCGTCGATCCACCACGGCCACCACATGGCTCCCATACGCATCAACAAGCTCCGCCAACGGGGAGATGTAGGGTCGATGAGCGACCGTCACTCCAGAGGGCACCGGCATGGCGAAGGAGTAAGTGCGCCATAAGCCATCGCTGGTGCAGGAGAAGACCACAGCGCCGCGACCTGACCAATCATACTCATGGTCGAAAAAGGCCTCAACAGCCTCAATATCCTCGTTGGCGGCGACATCCTCTGCCTGCTTCAACAACTGACGGAGCTCGATTCGACATTCATCCCGGGAGCGATTTGTGGGGTCCACGCTGAGGTACACGCTCAACACCGGTGCATCTGCCGTATACGCTGCCAATTCACGTAATTCGTCACGATTGAACATACTCTTTACCCCTTTTGTAGATTCCGAGTCCCTAGCTTCCAGCGCCTGCCCGCGGATCTGAGGCCGGCGTCAGCTCAACACTGACCGCTGCGTACCAGTTGAATTGTGTGACCAGACTGTGGCGACGCGAGTGACAAGCGCCTTGATTGTCTACGGGCGCCTGCCAAGCGTCAAAGGAACCTCTATCGACTTTCCATCGCGAACCACAGTCAACACCACTTCCTGCCCGACTTCAGCGTCAGCTACCAGATAAGCAACCAAGTCATCGAAAGTCCGGAGTTCCTGTCCGTCGATAGCTGTTATGATGTCGCCCCCGGCAACGATAGTCTGGCCCATCACATCTATCTCACGGTCGCCACCCTGAAGCCCAGCCTCCGCCGCGGCCGTCCCGGGCTGGACTTCGGATACCAGCGCGCCGCGGTCTACGGGCAAATCCAGGAACTCCGTCAGCTGTGCCAAGGTAAAACGGGTGTCGGACGTAATGCCCAGGTAAGGATAGTCGTAGGTTCCGTCTTCGATCAACTGAGGCAAGATGCGCCTAACCGTGTTCACAGGCACGGCAAATCCCACACCGGCGTTGACGCCGGTTCCGGAGCGAATCGCCGTGCTTACGCCGACAACCCGGCCCCGCGTGTCCAGTAGCGGCCCACCGGAGTTGCCAGGATTGATGGAGGCATCTGTCTGGATGATCTCCGGGTTGGAGAAGTGTCCACCTTCCAGAACCTGCGACGCCAACGTTCGCCCCACGGCGCTGACCACGCCCGAGGTCATGGTGCCCTGCAAACCGAAGGGATTCCCGATGGCAATGACCCGCTGTCCCACCCTGAGCGCATCAGAATCTCCGAGTTCCAGGGATACCAAGCGGTCAGGAGCCACATCTATCCGAATTACGGCCAGGTCGGAATACGCATCTCGCCCCACAACCTCGACCTCGTCAGCGACCGAACCATCGGCAAGGATCACCTGCAACGCATCGGCTCCCTCGATGACATGGTTGTTGGTGACTGCGTGCCCATCCCTGTCAATGATGAACCCCGATCCGCCGCCCAGCGACTGAAGGCCATCGCCCTGCCGCACTAGGACCTCAATGTAGACAACGGCGGGGTTGACCTGGTCGTACAAACTGGTCAGCAGCGCATCCTGGGCGTCCAGTTCCGCCAGGTCGCCTTCCGAGGGCCCGGCAAGCGCAGGGTCACGTTCCGAATACTGGACTGACTCGGAGGGCGGCGTGATGGTGGGCTCCAAGAGTAGCTGCGGCACGTTGCATGCCAGCAGGGGCAGGCTGAGGCACACTGCAAGAAGCAGCAAGGATCTCTTCGGGCCCATCTATCGCCCTCCTCTATGAGCAGCTAGCCGTTTGGACAGATCACGTTCTTGCGAGCCTGATTCGGTGGGCACCGTGGCCTGAACTGCACCCAGCAAGTTGTCGCATTGTCCCGGGTCGATGGGATCGCGTCTACCTTTGTCGCGCAACTTAAACGTCTGACCACCCTGAGTCCTCCCCGGGATCATCAAGGAAACACCGCGGTTCAGTGTCGGCACCTGCAGCTGACCGCCGGGCACGGCCGTGCAGACATCCTGCCCGACACCACAGGACAGGTCGTCGCCGTGACGCCCGACCAGTGAATCAGGCTCGACCACAACACTCCGATACAGATCGCCCGATACCCCTCGCCGGTCAACCGCCCCCTCTTCTCGGCACCGCGGATCCTGGAACCGCTCCTCACCCCGGGGGGAATGGTAACGCGGATGCGCTGTCTTCCTCGCCCCCATACCTGAGTGGTGCCCTCAAAAGCCTCCCTCAGAGTCCCGGTCACGTCGGCCTCCGAATGGCGCCCTTGAGACGGCAATCCCTCGCCACCGCCGCCTGCCTGGCGCTGGAAGGCATCTGCGAAAGAAATGCTGCCGGCAAGGATACCAAATACAGCCCTGACGAGGTCGGAGAACCCGTCACCCTTCGTGCCACCGACCAAGGCCCCAAGTTACCTCTTCCACTCTCAGGGGGCACGGGTCCCCCTGGGCGCACTGGCAAAGCACTGAGACCAAACATACGAACCCAGGTCACGACCAGAACACTCCCACTGATCCCGGCCACGGTCCAGTTGGTCATACTTGGCGCGCTTGGTTGGATCACGGAGTACCTCGTGGGCCTCGGTAATCTCGTTCGACTCCTCTTCTGGTTGCTCACTAGCGGGGTTGACGTCGGGGTGCCACAGGCAGGCCAGGCGGCGATAGGATTGTCGGATCTCCTTCTCGCTCGCTCCACGATTTACGCCCAAGACATCGTAGTAGACCTTAACCTTCATGATGCTGTCGTTTCTCGCGGTTGGGACGTCATTCTATACGCTAAGCCTACGCCTGTCAAGCATACGAATCAGAAGGGCCATTCCCGCTCCGGAACAGAAAAGCGGAGACAGGGAAGCCTCCCCATCTCCGCTGGTCAGGCCAGAGGCGACTGGCTACATATAGTCTCTGATCTCTTCTTCCTCTTCCTCCGCTTCGGCCTCGCCAATGACCTCGACCTCCTCGCCCTCTTCCTCCATCAGGAGCTCTTCCTCGACCTCGGCTGCAGGCCGCTCCAACTCGACCTCTTCCAAAGGCACGAGTCGGGCTATCATCTCGTCGGGATCGGTGAGGACACTGACGCCGGGGGGCACAGCCAGGTCTTCCACCAGCAGAGCCTGTCCAACCTCCGTCAACTCAGATAGGTCAACCTCCAGCGCATCGACCAGATCACCGGGCAGGCATTCGACCTCGATCTCGGCGACTCCGTGCAGTAGAATGCCCTCCTTCTGACTCGCCACGGGCGACTCCCCAACAGTGAGCAGAGGTATCTCCGTAGTGATCGTCTCAGTCATCATCACTCGATAGAAGTCAACGTGCAGTAGATCACTGGTGATCACATCACGCTGTACCTCACGCAGCAGGGCGAACTCGGGCTCTGGATCTCCCTCGACCTGGATGTTAATCAACTGGCTGCCGCCCACCTGGGCCAACACATCGCGTAACTCGTACTTGTCAAACTTCAAGGACAAGGATTCGAAACCATGCCCGTACATCACGCCGGGCACCCAGCCCTCCCGGCGCAGGCCCTTCACCTTGCTGCCGAACACAGATCGCTTCTTCGCTTCCAACTCAACTCGGCTTTTCTTACTCATACTACACTCCTTCTGAATGCGAGCTCACTGAATAAACGGGCAGGAACAGTATCCTGCCCGCGAATCGTATTGTAGCTGAAAGCTCAGCTTTCGTCAAGCATCGCGACAAGCGGAGCTTCCAGTCAGAGCCCCGCCGGACAAGAGACGATAGAGATGGGTATCTCCATCGCGCGCGGCCTGTTCCCGACGTCGATGCCGACACCATGACCGGCTTCGCCCAGCGCTTGCCCCCGCTGCACGGTCATCTATACTAGTGACCATTGACTTGTCGACTGCCCCAGCTTGCCCTCCTGGACCTAACAGTCCCGGAGAGGCCATTTGAAACAGGATAGAGCGAGTAAGGGAGAGAGGGAGGGACCAAATGGACACAACTATCGTCGTGCTCATCACTGCCCCTTCGACAGAATTGGCCAGAGATCTTGCCAGAAGACTGCTTGAAGCAGGTTTAGCCGCGTGCGTGACGATACAGCCAGCTATCGAGTCGCTCTACGTGTGGGAGGGGGAGTTGCAGCACGATCAGGAGACTCTACTGGTGGTCAAGACGACCGCCGCAGTTCTTGAGACGCTTACCGCGCGGGTGCAGGACATGCACCCCTACGACGTGCCCGAGATCCTAGCCCTGCGAATTGTCGGTGGGTCACGCAAGTACATGGACTGGATCGAGGAGACCGTTCATCAACACTGACGCCAAGAGGCTTATCGCATATACCCCTTGGCGTCTCAGTGCAGCAGCCCCGCCTGAACAGGCTATCCGGTACGCTGGGCCGCCCGTCTCTCGAGAATCTCCCCGATAAGCTCTTCAACCTCCTCCGCCAGAGATGGGACCTGGTGCTCCTGAAGGATGGTCCGGGCACGCCGGTTGGCACGGTCAGACATGTCCTGACGCCCCTTGTCGACCCAGTCGTCGTAGCGCTCTCGATCAATCAGGTCCGGGTGCCACTGCGCCGTCCGCCAGTTGTCCAGCGTGTGGTCGTCGGCCAGATACCCACCGCCGGGACGGACACGTGCCGTAGCGTCGAGAGCCAGCGTCTGTGGGCTCACTTCAACCCCCTCGACTAGGAAACGGGTCTGACGGATGACCTCGTCTGCAATAATTAGCGCCTCCATCGACGAGGTCGAGCCGTACTCAATGTAGCCCACGTCATGTACCAGGGTGGCTCGAGCCAAGAAATTCGCCAAGATAGAGAAAGTCATCTCGATTCCTGCCTGAGCGTCCACGACTTTGCTGTCGCTGGCACCAGCGGCGGACCAGGCCGGTAAGTTGTAATAGCGCGCCAGATCCATCTGGGCCATCATGCCCAGAGGCCATTCTGGGCTCCCGTAGCTGATAATGGTGGTCTTCATGTCCATGGCGGCTGTGTTCATCCCATAGATGTACGGGGTGCCAGGGTTGAGCAACTGCGCGATCACCAGGCCCACCAGACATTCAGCATTGCCCAAAGCCAGCGCGCCGGCCAGCGTGATGGGGCCACCACCTCCGGTGTTGGGCGAGGGGATGTAGCCGGAGGGCACCCCTTTCCCAGCACAGAAGATCAGCTTTTGCAGGGACTCCTCGATAATCATCAAGGGTGATATGGGCTCCGCGTAGAGGAGAAAGAAGGGCTTCTCGCGCAAGGCTCGCTCGCCACCGGTCACCGCTGAGGCGATGCGATAGATGTCCTCGACATCGGCTCGATCCTTGGCTGTATAGACATTGGGCTTCGTTGAGCCACGGATCATCCCGGCAAACTCGTGGATGTACAGGTCGTCCACGGGGACGTCGGAAGGATTGCCCATCGACATGACAAAATCGATATGATCCAGCGCATCGCACAATCGCGCAATGTCCTCGACATCCTGTGCCGTTGTGCGGCGGCGCTCGCCGGTTTCCACATCGAGAGTGAAAGTGGTGTCAGATCCAGCGCCAAAGAAGACCTTGCCCAGCTCTAGGGGCATCGTCAAGTTGCCCAGACGGTCATACATTGGAATTCGAGACGGGGCTGCTTCTATCGCGTCAGTGACGAGGTTCTCGGGGATCTTTATGCGCCCTTCGGACTCCCATGCTCCAGCCCCGAGTAGAATGTCACGACCCTGCGGGTCCTGCATGTCCACCCCCGTCCGGGAAAGAATCTCAAGCGTGGCGTAGTGAAGCTCGCGCACCTGGTCATCGGAAAGGCCACGGCTAAAAGGCTGCAATGTTGGAATCGGCAGTTGATCCGTCACAAGAGATTACCTCCAAAGCTACGTTAGGGAAGCGCAACGCGGGACTTCAAAGGGAACTATGATGAGCTCCGAATGAGCCACCCGGTCGCGCTTCACAGGGTGTCCGTTACCGCCTACCGCTTCCGACTCGCGGTTCGACGGTCACCCGATCAGAATACGAGGGTGTCAGCAAATCGCTCCTTAATCCACCCGTCAACTCCAGCATCCAGAGGCTCTGGTTGATGATCCGCCAGAATCTTCCGAGCTAAGTCCTTGGCCCTGAGCCAGGCGTCCATGGCACCATCGTCCTCCCATTCGTCACGTCCCTGGCGATCAAAGATGCTGGACGGGTAGTAGTGCTCAGTTCGCATATAGCGCAGCGTGTGCTCATCAGCCAGATAATGCCCTCCAGGGCCGACCCGATCGATCACGTCGACGGCCAACGTCTCGTCATCCACCTCAATGCCCCGCACGGCGCGCATCACCATGCCCAGCATGTCATTGTCGATCACAAACTGCTCATAGGCAATGGTCGACATGTCCTCCAGCATTCCGGCGGCATGGTGAATGAAGTTCGCCCCCGCCAGAGCGACTTGTATCGCCGACTGAGCCTTCTCGATGCCCGCCTGGATGTCAGGGAGCTTCGAATCCGTCATGCCAGCGCTGTTGTAGATGGGAATCCGGTAGATATGGGCCAACTGAGTGATGGCTGCGTTACTGATTCCCAGCTCCACCGACCCACCCAGGTACTTGCCGCTACGCATATCGGCCGTCGCCGGTATCGGGCCCATGATCACCGGCGTGCCTGGGCTGACCAGTTGAGTCAGGGTTAGACCGGCGAGCTGCTCCGCATTCAACTGGACCAGAGTGCCAGCCAGCGTGACAGGGGAGGTCGAGCCCGCCATGGGTGCGGCGGAGAGCACCACTGGTATACCTTGACGACAGACCTCGATGAGCAATGTGGTGACGTCTCTCGCAAATTTGAGCGGGCTCACCATCCAGCTGGTGATGAACGATACGATGGGACGCGCCCGCAGCGCCTCGGGGCTTCCAGCGATCCGCTCGCACATCGTCACGACGTCCCGAATGCCCGGCAAGGTATAGACCCCAGCCTGAACGTGCTTGGTGGTGTTGGCCAGCGAGGCGTAGTACTTGCTGATCTCCACCTGATCCTCCGGCAGGTCCGTTGGGTAGATAGGGACAAGGTAGAAATGGATGTTGTCCAAGGCGTCCACGATGCGGGCCATATCCGCCACGTCATCCAGGAGAGCCTTTCGAATCTCGCCCGTGTCCAGGTCCAGCACCTGGAGCGCAGCCCCGCCCGTGCCGATATGCACCTTAGCGTCCTCCAGCAACAAGTCATGCCTGGCATCACGACCCGCCAGCAGAACCGTCGATGGGGCTTGGTCTATGGCATCCTCCACCAGTCCTTCGGGGAGCCGCACCCGCTGATCCCGTACATCTGCTCCAGCCTCCTCAAAGAGCTGCAACGCCTCGGGTTGATCGACATGCACACCCGTCCGCTTCAACACATCCAGCGAAGCTCTGTGGATACGCTCAACCTGTGCCTCGGTTAGCGGTTTGTACTGACCGCCGCCTAATCCCTTGTCAGGGCTCTCGATACCCTTCATCGTCCACCCTCTCTTTCTTCGGGAATCGAAAAAGGCTGGGATACTTCACCCCGTACAATCACGGGAGAAGCGTCCCAGCCAGATTCGTCGTGGTCCTCCCTCCACTTGCTTTGAACACAAACGCGCACGAGTTTGCTCCACACACGATCACGCCACGGCGACAACTGACGGTCGCGTTTGCACGCTGCGCGCGCCCGAGCTCAGCGCTCCTCAGATAGTCGGTCTACCCCTTCTTCTGGCGATAGTACTTGATGTAATTCATCGCGTACTCATCGCGCCCCAGGAGCAGATCGGCGGCCAAGATAGACTGCTTGACCTCGGCGGCATCTACGATAGGAGCATTGACGCCCGCCCTGAGAACCATACCTAGCGCCACGCGGTTAAGCACCGCGCGGTCCGGCAGGCCAAAGGAGACGTTGCTGTGACCCAATACTTGGTTGACCCCCAGTTCCTCTCTCACCAAATCGATAGCCTGCAGAGTGATGACAGCGGCATCGGGCTCAGCGCTCACGGTCAGCGCGAGACAATCAATAAGGACGTCCTCGCGGGGAATCCCCAGCGCCTCGGCGCGCTCAACGATCTTCTGAGCGATCTCCAGCCGCTTCTCTGGGTCCTTGGGAATGCCATCATCGTCCATAGTCAGACCGATGACTGCCGCTTCATATTCAGCCACTAGCGGCAGGACGCGCTCAAGGTTAGCCTCCTCGCCGTTGACCGAGTTAATGAGAGGCTTTCCCTGATAAACCGCAAGGGCCGCCTCTAGGGCATCCTTGTCCGCGGTATCGATGCACAAGGGCACGCCGATTGTCTCTTGGATGACCTGGACAGCCTCGGGCAGCAACGCCACCTCATCAACACGGGCCGCCCCTACATTCACGTCCAGGACATGGGCTCCGTCCTCGAGCTGCTTGGTGGCCTCATCCTGGAGAATATCAAGATTGCCCGCTGTGAGCTGCTTCGTGAGCCAACTGCGACCAGTGGGATTGATCTTCTCGCCGATGATCACCGTTGGGAGGTCAGGGCTGATGCGCACTGTCTCCTCTGTGCCGGTTAGAATAGTCTCCATTGTTTGTCTCCTTTCGTATCGGCATTATGCCTGACGCCGACCCAGTGTCAGTGACAACCTCCTGGGATCTGTTGTCAGGCGCCAAAAGCGAGGTCCTCCTCCCTCCACGGGACCTCTTGGCAGCGAGTGCTACAGATCCACACTCACCGCCCTGGACTACGACTAAGTCGAAATGGGCTCGATCTCGTCAATCGACAGTTCAAGGCGTCGATCTTCAACTGTGACGACCACCGCTCGCTTTAGCGGCAAGAGATCGATCACTCTCCCGTCGCCATAGGGGGTCTTCACGCGTCTCTTCCGACGGGGCAGTTCCCTCAGCGCATCCAAATACTGATCGTACTCATAACCCAAGCAGCAACGCAATCGATCGCACATCCCCGTGATCGCCGAGGGATGAAGCGAGACGCTCTGCTTCTTGGCCATCTTGATGGAGATAGACGTGAACTCCGGTAGAAAATGGGAGCAGCAGCGTGGCCCTCCGCAGGCACCACACCCTCCCAGGAGCTTGGCCTGGTCACGGGGGCCAATCTTCAGCAACTCAACGCGTGTATCGAGCTCACGCTGCAGGCGCCTCTCTAACTCCCCCAGCTCGACGTACTTCTCCTCGCTGCCGTAGAGGAGTGTGAGTCGATCTCCATCCAGGGTGTACTCAGCCACGACGACCTTGATACGCAGCCCCAGGTTCCGCGCCTCCTGACGGGCGAGCTCGAGTGCCTGCTCCTCACGCTCCTGCCACCAGTGACGCAATGCCAATTCCCGTCCGCCCGCGCGGCGCTTGATGGGCTTCAGGGTTCTCACATCCTCGCTTCTCTTAGGAGGGCGAACAATGACAACCTCCCCTAATTGCGAGCCGCGCACGGTCTCCACCAGGGCGAAGTCGCCAGGGCGTAGGTCATCGATTCTGCTGGCGTCAAAATGGTAGATCTTTCCTGAGGGCTGAAAGCGAACACCCGCGACCAGTTGATCAGTCAACGCTGATAGCGTCGATTCTGTGTAGGGTACGCCCATAGTGTTCACCTAAGATCGCATTGCGAACCGGAGCTGAAACTGAGGTTCCCAGTACCGGTCAAACGTTAGCAAGAAAGCTGCGGCGCAGACCGCCCTGCTACTCTGCCGTATGGCCAACGGCCACGTTCGGAGGCGACTGCTCTCAAAATGGGCCGGGTCCTTCCCACCGGTTGGTTAGCATAAGCCTATTGGCTCTCACGGACCCATCATCGATGATTCGAACCAGGAGTATTCTACAACGCTTTCGCCAAATGAGCAAACAGTTTTGCGCGCCAACAAACCCAGGATGCCCAACTAGGATCCTCTCCGTTGCTCACGGGCCCATCAATTACAATGATAGATGTTTGACAAATTAGATGGCGCATGCTAGAATGAATGTCGAAGATCGCCTGAGCCAGACACCTTTTGGCTGCAGCGCAGTCGGTTGAGGAAGAGGAATAGATCTTTATGCAAGCCACCCGAGAACGCATACTCAATATCCTTAAGGAACGCGGCCAGGCCACGGTTCAGGACCTGAGCGAGCTGTTGGATCTGACGACGGTGACGGTTCGCCACCACCTGGACACATTGCGCAGGGAGAACCTGGTGGCGGCGCCAACCGTTCGCCACCGCAAGGCACCGGGACGCCCACAACATGTCTATACGCTAACTAAGAGGGCAGGTGATTTCTTTCCAAAACGGTACGAGCCTCTGATCAACCTTGTGCTCGACGAGGTGCGGGCGCGTTTCTCAGCAGAGGAGATAGCCGGCATCATGGCGAGCATTGGAAGACGCATGGCCAGCGATGTGTCAGTCCCGCCACGCGCGAGCCTCGAGGAGCGAATCTCCATTGCTGTCGCATTCATGGATGAGTGCGGGTACATGGCTGATTGGGAAACGAAGAACGGGGGCAACTACCTGTTGCACGTCTCCAATTGCCCGTACGAAAGTGTAGTAAAGCGACACAAGGAGGTGTGCATCATCGATCGAGCCCTGCTGACGGAGCTTCTCGGGCCCACCCTGGCGGAGATAAGCCGAGTCTACGATCCACCCCACCATTGCACCTTTCTGCTCGAACCGGCCAGCGACTATGTCCTGTAGCCCCTCGCCTTCCGGCCTTCCCGCTCAGGCCGCCGAGTGGAGTGATGGCTGTGACGTCGCGTGGTCACGCGTCTTACCCACACCGAGTGTAGTATGTCATTGCAGACGACGTTAATCTACGCGGGTATCGCCGGCCAGGGCTTCAAATCGCTTCAGCACGGCATGGAGGCGGGCTGGATATCCCATGGCCTCGCCCGTCTCAGCGCAGCCGCCAAGGCCGAGGGATTCTCCGTCGATCTGATCGACCTTCGCGCCCTTTCAGATTGGGACCATTTCCGTGCAGTGCTGGCAGAGCGAGATCCAGACGTCGTCGCCGTTACCTTGATGAGCGTCGACTACAACCCCGCCAGAAAGGCGGTGGCGATCGCCAAAGCGCTTAGCCCAGAGCTGATGACGGTCTTGGGCGGCCCTCACGTCACCATCGCCCTAGAGGACGCCTTGGAAATCCCCTCCGTGGACTATCTGGTGACCCGGGAGGGAGAGGTGACGTTCCCTCGGCTGCTGCAGATGATTGCGGACGGTACGCCGCCGTCGCATCGCGTTCTGCGCGGTGAGCCCCCTGACCTGGACGCGATTCCTTTTGCCGACCGCAACCTGTTCCTGAATGAATGGCAGAAATGGGGCTATGACCTGAGATCCCCGGAGGTCCCCTTCGTGGATGAGTTGCCGGCGCCCTTTGCGACGATCATTGCCGGACGAGGGTGTCTCTACAATTGCGCCTTCTGCAAACCGGGCGAGGATTATCTTTTTGGCAAGCTTACGCGCCGGCGCAGCGTCGACAACGTTATCGCGGAGTTGCACGAACTCGTCGACAAGTACGGTATCGCCTCGTTCATGTTCCACGATGACTGCCTCACTGAAGACCGTCCCTGGGTGAAGGCGTTCACCGAGCGGTATGTCGCCGAGGGCTTCGACATGCCCTTCTTCTGTCAGAGTCGAGCAGACATCATCGTCAGGCACGAGGACATGGTGGCCCGCATGGCCGCGGCGGGCCTGCGAGGATACTTCATCGGCTTCGAAAGCGGCAACGACCGGGTCTTGGACTTCATCCGAAAGGGCACAACGGTGGAGCAGAATCTGCAGGCGGCCCACATCTGCCGGAAGTACGACATCAAGATCTGGGCCAACTACATGATGGGACTCCCCACGGAGACGAAGGAAGAGGTCATGGATACCGTGCGCATGATGAAGGAGATCGATCCAGACTACTACAGTCCCGCATTCTTCACGCCGCACCCGGGCACGGACTTGTTCACATATGCGGCTGAGCACGACTTAAGCCGCATCACCGACTACGATTCCTACCGCCGAAATCCCACCGAACCAAAGATCAAGGGACAGGACTACGCGTTCCTCAAGTGGGCTATGGCGGAGAGCCAGCGACGCAAACTACTCAATGCCTTCAAGCGATGGCTCCATCAGCAATGGCGTCGGGCGCAGCGAATTACGCCGCAGAAGGTGATACGGAAGCTGGGCTTGACCGGCAGCGCCGAGCCCGTCACCGGATAAGCATCGCCAACAGACGGCCCCCTTGTTTCATCAAGCTTGACCGATGACAAGGGGAAGCTGTCTGTCCCGTCCCCATCAGGTGCTCTCAGCTCTGTCGTCCCTCAACTCATCGAGCACCATGGTCACGGCACGAGGCATTGCCTCCTGAACGGCGCACGTGCAAGTCTCTCCGAAGTTCAGGATATCTTCAACTTCGATGGCAATAATGACGAAGTCATCGTCACTGGGTAATGTCAGGCCCATCCCCCTGCCCAGCGCCAGCGCGCCCGGCAGCGAGAGGTCATGGGATGACCCGGCATGCAGCGATAGCGTGAAATCCTGGGGGGTCAGGCGGTAGACTTCACCGGCTCTGCCCCCTCGAGTCTGGATGGCATCCACCATGATGACCCGCTCGTAACCTCCGATGACGTCGAGAATGCGCATGCCGCCCACGCTCGCCTCGCCGAAATCGACGTCTCCCTGCTCCAGCCTCTCCGCTACCTCTCGAACAACGTAGATTCCGACTCCGTCATCCGACAGGATGGTATTCCCCATTCCCAGTACGAGCGTCTTCAATCCGATGTTCCTCTCAGAGGCCCCGCCCCCATTTGACGCGGCGCAGGACGAATGCTTATCTAGCCAGGACAGCTGTCCCAAAAGGCATCAAGTCCGCCAAAGGGTGTGTTCTTCGCCGCTCAGCGAGTCGAGCCCGCAGGAAGGGTTTGCCCTCCATCCCAGGGGCCCGGAGATACATCCCTTGGCAAGGCTGTGAAAAAGGGTAGACTAAAGTCCCGCAGGCCCGTCGTACCGCCAGCCTGAAGATCCCCAGCCTACCCTTGAGCAGGAATGCACATGCAGGTGAGGCGACCTGGATCAGATCAACCGTGGCAGGGACTCTCTACCACTCCAGCGCGGCCCAATCCGCCACCACTCACCCAGCAAAGGGCCAGTCGCCTCAGTCCATGTTCCGCTGCAACACCTCCACGACCTCTCCCCGATCATCGCGGATACGCACCTCCAGCGGCATCTGACCCGGCAGGGTGTGAGTAGCACAGCCCAGACAAGGATCGTAGGAGCGGAAGGCCATCTCTACCTTGTTCAACAGGCCCTCGCGAACCTCTCCGTTGTGAATCAGCGCCTTGGCCGCCTTCTTGATGGAGATCGACATGGGTGCATAGTTGTTCGTGGTCCCAACAATCAGGTTGCACTTCTCCACGATTCCGTTCTCGTCCGTGATGTAATGATGGGTCAGCGTTCCTCGCGGAGCCTCGACGATGCCCACCCCCTCATCTGGCACCTCGGTGGGCACGACGCGCACGTTGGGATCGGTGATCTGCGGATCAGTCGCCAGCTCCACCAAACGCTCGGCGGCATAGAGTAGCTCGATGAGCCGAGCCCAGTGAGTGGTCAACGTACCGTGGACCGGCTTGCCCCCCAAGGTCTCGTAGAACTCCTCGTACGCCTCCTGGGCTTTCGGGGTGGCCATTCCGTCGGCCGCGTTGAGCCGGGAGAGGGGCGTGGCCTGATAGACGCCACTGTCCATTCCGGTGGTGAAGCCTGTCCATCCCACATTCTTCAGGTAGGGGAACTTGAGGTACGTCCAGGGCTCGACGTGCTCGGCGACCACGTCCAGATATTCTTCAGGGCCATACTTCACGAACTCCTTGCCCTGGGGATCTACGACGCGCACCTTGCCATCGTAGAAGTTGACGTGATTGTTCTCGTCGACCAGGCCCATGTAGTACATCGGCGTGGTGAAAGCATCCGAGAGGATCATCTCCCGGTATTCATCGTTGCCTAACACAACGTCATGGAAAAGCTGGAGGCCGAACAGTCCAAACTCAACCAGATCGTGGCCCCAAGCTTCAATCTGGGCGCGCTCCTCCTCATCGATGGCCTTGCTCATCCCCCCAGGCAGGGCACTTATGGGGTGAATCGTCTTCCCTCCCAGCATCCCCACAATATCCATGGCCTTCCCACGGGACTCGATGACGGTGGTTCCTGTCTCCACGCCTACCTTATGAATCAGCCCCAAGATGTTGCGCTCAGCTGGAGGCGCCTCGGGCCCAACAACGAAGTCAGGAGCAGCCAGGATGTAGAAATGGACGGTGTGGTCGGCCACATAGAAGGCGGAGTAGAGCAACTCACGCAGCATCTTGCCCGCCGGTGGTACCTCTACATGGTAGACCGCGTCGCAGGCCTTTGCCGAAGCCATCAGGTGCGCCTCTGGACAGACGCCGCAGATGCGCGGGGTGATACGCGGAAGCTCCTCAACCGGACGTCCCTCAGAGAACTTCTCGAACCCACGTAGCTCAGGGACGACCAAGTAGGCGTTAGCGACGTTCCCCTCATCGTCGAGGAAGATGTCGATCTTGCCGTGTCCCTCTAAGCGTGTGATGGGATCAATGCTGATCTTCTTCATTCGACTTCCTCCAACTTCCTGCGATGCAGCAGCGACGCTGGCAGGCCAAACCTATAGAAGGTACCGACAGGATCGACGACCTCGCCCACGATGCGTGCCGCTTCTTCCTCCGTATCCGCGTCCACAACTGATGCGACCGCCGACAGGAGTGCCGCGCCCTGGTCAACGACGTTGGGCGCCGGACCATAGCATCCCCGACAGGGCATACCGACCTTCATGCAAAGGGCACCGCAGCCAGCGCGTGTCGCGGGGCCTGCGCAGATGATGCCTTGGTCAAAGAGGCAGCGGTCCTCGGGGATGATCTCGTGAGGCCGGTAGAACTTCGCGACTCGCTTCTCCTCACGCTTGTACTCGCACTCGTCACACACTGTCTTGTCTGGGCTAGCCCCCACCACGCTTCCTTTGGGCGGTAGGTTGTTGCCCAGGATAGCCTCGACCACGGCCCAGATCTGAGGAGCCTGCGGCGGGCAGCCTGGCACGAAGTAGTCCACGTCCTCGACCTGGGCCAGCGTCTTGACCGTGTTATAGAAGTACGGGATGTCCACCTCACCCTCAGGCAATTCGTATGATGTCTGCGGGAGGAAGCCCTCAGGATTGTCCGTGGAAGGGCTCTCCAGATAAACGCGCTCGAAGATGGACTCCCGGTCAAACATGTTGCCCAAGCCAGGGATACAGCCCTCGTGAGCGCATGATCCGAAGGCAACCAGCACCTTCGATTTCTCCCGGAGTAAGTGAGCCATCTCCTCGTTCTCGCTGTTGCGGATGGCGCCATTGAAGAGACACACGTCGATGTGCTTATCGGGCATCGCTTCAACGTCCTTGTACTTAAAGTCCATCGCGCAAGGCCAGAAGAGGATGTCGGCCGCGGCGTCCAGGTCGAGTATCTTCTCTCGCAATTCGACGATAGCGATCTCACATCCACCACAGGAGGCGGCCCAGTACAGACCAAGCTTCAGTTTTCCGTTGTTTGCCATGGGCTAGTCCTCCTTGCTCTGCAGTTGTCGCTCCCAACTGAGCGGCCCCAGACTGCGGACCTGATCAGTAAACTCGTTTACCAGCTTGGCCCACTTGGGCGCCTCCGCACCGGATATCCATCCCCAGTGGAAGCGCTCCTTCTCAATCCCGTACTGCTGCAACAAGGCCTCCACCATAGGCATGCGGCGGAACGTCTTGAAGTTACCCGTGCTATAGTGACAATCGCCAGGTGGATGACAGCCGGAGACGATGACTCCGTCTGCCCCCTCGACGAAGGCCTTGAGGATGAACACAGGATCCACCCGTCCAGAGCACATCACACGAATGATGTCTACGTTGGGAGCCTGCTTCATACGGCTCACGCCGGCTGTATCAGCAGCGGCGTACGTGCACCAGTTGCAGAGAAAACCGACAATTCGCGGCTCAAAGCCGTTTCCGTTATCGCTCATGATCCTACCCTCTCGACTTCAGGTTCGACCGGCTCTTCTTCAGGCATCCGGAACAGCCCTTCGATCTGAGCCATCAGCTGCCTTGTGGTGAAGTGCTTGGCCGTAATCGCCTCGGCCGGGCAGGCCGCTACACAGGTCCCACATCCCTTGCAGAGCGCTTCGTTCACCCGGGCCACGTCCTCCTCCTCGATGAAGCTAATGGCATCGTAGGGGCAGAGCGAGATACACGTCTTGCAGCCCGAGCACAGCTCCTCATCCACAACGGCTACCTGCGGCGAGATCGTTACCTCACCCTTGTCCAGGAGGGCCAGCGTCATCGATGCCGCCGCACCGGCTTGTCCCACCGTATCCGGCACATCCTTCGGCCCCTGAGCATTCCCGGCCAGGAAGACACCCTCAGTATTCGTCTCAACCGGGCGCAACTTCGGATGCGCCTCAGCGAAGAAACCGTCCTCGGAACGTCCCAGGCCGAACAGCGAGGCGACCCGGTCTGCATCGTGCGGGGCCTCGATGGCCGTACTGAGGACGACCATATCCACGTCGGCGTGTACAACCCTGCCCAGATCGGCATCCTCGCCCTTCACCCGCAGTTTGCCGTCGTCGAGCACTTCGACCTCAGCACCACGGCCTCGCACGAAAGTAATCTCCTCCTCCTGCAAGCGCTCGTAGAACTCCTCGTAGCCCTTGCCGAAGGTGCGCATATCCATATAGAACTCGTACACTTCCGCTCCGGTCTTGTCCCGCACTAGGTGGGCCTGCTTCAGCGAATACATACAGCAGAACCGGGAGCAGTACTCATGCGCGTTGTGATCGCGACTACCCACGCAGTGAATGATGGCCACATTCTCAGGCTGCTTACCCTCGGCAGTCAGGATCTCACCCTCGGTGGGCCCACCAGCACTGGAGAGCCGCTCGAACTCCATACCTGTAAGGATGTTCGGGGACTTCCCGTAGGAGTACTGAGGCAACTGATGAGGATCCCACATCTCGAACCCAGTTGCTACGACCACTCCGCCGACGTTCAAGTCTAGAATCTCATCGGTCATCTGATGGCTGATGGCCTGTGGTCCACAGACATGTACGCAGTGGTTGCACTCGGAACAGACGCCACACTGGAGGCAACGCATAGCCTCGGCGACGGCGTCTTCCTCGGTCAGGCTGCCACACACCTCACACCAACTATCGATGCGCTCATCAACCGGTATCTCCGGCACGCAAGCGCGAGGGGTATCCACAATCTCCCCGGCAGCCCGCTTCTCAGCGATCATCTCTTCCGTCAATTCAGCCACGGGCAACTCAGGCTCTGGCTCGGGCATGGGCTCATCCCGCAAGTACGCATCCATCGCTCGGGCGGCCTTGTGCGCTGCGCCGATGGCATCCACGACGAAGGCCATGCCCGTCACCGCATCACCCGCCGCGAACACCCCATCCGCACTAGTCATCATCGTGTCTTCATCGACGACGATGGTGTCTTTGAGGGTGCACTCGACGGCCTCCGAAAGACAGATCGGGTCAGGCCTGGCACCAATGGCCCAGATAACATAGTCGGCATCTAGGAGGAACTCAGACCCCTCCACAGCAACGGGACGCCGGCGCCCGCTCTCATCGGGTTCGCCTAGCTCCATTCGGGTGCAACGCAGGCTGCAGACGTCGCCCTCTTCATCAGGTACAACCTCGACGGGCGAGACCAGCCAATCGAAGACGACACCCTCCTCCTTGGCCTGGCGGAACTCGGCTTCCTGAGCCGGCATCTGCTGGTCCGTACGGCGGTAAGCGACGCGCACCTGCGGCTTCTCTCCGCCCCGCTTCTCGGCCTGCAACGCGCCAATACGCAGGGCCGTGCAAGCAGAATCCATGGCCACGTCGCCGCCACCTAGGACAACCACCTTCTTGCCGATGAGATCCGGGTAATGGCCCAGATTCGCAGCGCGCAGGAAGTCGATGGCTGAGACTGATTGGGGTAGATCAGATCCTTCAATAGGCACCTTGATGCCACGGTGTGCCCCGATGCCCAGGAAGACAGCATCGTATCCATCCTTCTTGAGCTCCATCACATCGTCGATGGGATGATTCAGCTTGAGCTCAACGCCCAAGTCGAGGATAGCGTCGATATCACGCTGTAGCGCCTCCGGCGGAAGGCGATAATCGGGGATACCAACCCGCATCATACCGCCAGCGACAGGAAGCGCCTCGAATACGGTCGCCTCGTGGCCTTTCCGCACCAGATCCTGCGCCACGGTGAGACCCGCCGGCCCGGCGCCCACAACCGCTACCTTCTTACCAGTTGCTTCCGGCTTCTCCGCATCGGCGTCAATCTTGGGCTCAAAGGCCTTTGCCACCTCCTCAGGATGGTCATAGGCCCATTCCGTGACGAAGTGCTTGAGGCGCATGATGCTGACGGGCTCGTCCACCTCGCCGCGCGAGCAATAGTCCTCACACACGTGGTTGCAGACGCGCCCACACACGGAGGGGAAGGGATTGTCCTCCTTGATCGTCCGGAACGCATCCGCGAATCGTCTCTCTCGGATGAGGGCAATGTATCCTTGTGCTCGCTGATCCGTGGGACACGCATTGCGACATGGCGCCACGCCTCGCTTGTCAATGACAAACGCCGAGGGAATGGCCTGTGCAAAAGCTCTGTAAATCGCAGGGCGGGTGCTGAGACCTTCGTTGAAACCATCTTCGACATGAATAGGACAGACGTCGAGGCACTCGCCGCAGGATGTGCAGATGGCCTCATCCACGTAACGCGCCTTGCGCCGCACCTGGACATTGAAATTCCCTACGTAACCAGAAACAGCTTCAACCTCGCTGTAGCTCAGCAGTGTGATGTTCGGATGTCGACCGACATCCATCATTTTGGGTCCGACAATTCAGAGGCTACAGTCTAG
>CAZGSX010000036.1:21438-27317 GCA_964528475.1 uncultured Anaerolineales bacterium | reverse complement strand
GTGCAGATGCAGCGTGTGGACGAGATAGCCGCGTACGCGAACACGAGGCGCTGTCGGCACGGTCACATCAACGCTTATCTGGGAGGGCGCACCATCGAGCATTGCGATGCCTGCGACAACTGCGTGGACATTCCACAGCCGCCCGATCCTGGCCTTCCCGATGATGAATCTCAGTTGCTCACAGTTCTCCGCTGTGTGTCCAATGCGCCCTGGAGTTGGGGTCGGCAAACGCTCGTACGGATCCTGAGAGGCGACGAAGCTGGCCGTTATGGCAGACACGCCCTTCACGAGAAAGCACGGGCTCAGGCCGAGTTCGCCGCACTCGCATTTCGCTCCGAGATCGCCGTCGAGCACCTCTTGGAGCGGCTGGAACGAGAGGGCTGTCTGGCCGCGCGACGCCTGAACCACGGCGGCGTGGTACTCGATCTCACGTCCAAGGGGCGGGCAGCGCTGAAAGATTCCAGTTCGTTGGCAGGCTCCGTGGACTCCTCGAGGCCCGGGAGAGCAGCTCAGCCCTCCAGGCAAGAAATAGCCGCGAACAAGCAGGAATCGGACGCGGACGAGGTCCTGTTTCAACGATTGCGCGCTTGGCGATTGGACGTCGCCCGCGAGCGGCGTGTACCACCCTACGTCGTCCTCCACGACAGCCATCTACGAGCCCTTGCGGCACGTAGACCGACGACCCTGAAGGCCCTATCCGCGGTCAAGGGCTTCGGACCGAAAAGGCTGGAAAGGTATGGACCAGCGCTAACTGCCCTGGTGTGCGGGTATCTCCAGGAAGAAGGGACCAGGGAAGGGGACGCACGACATTGATCCATGAGGGGAGAGCGCTCGGGCTGGACGCCAGGCCCGAGCCATCTGCAACCGAAGAGGGAAAGAGGCCGTTGACAGCGCCATCCTGTTGTGATATACTGACTATTAGTCACTTAATGACCGTCGGTTAGCAGGGGGGGCACGAGTGTGACCACCAGAGCGCGTCGCGAGCGGGAAAAGCAGGAGCGCCGACGATCCATCCTCCGGGCGGCTCGAGAGATGTTCTTCGAGAACGGCTTCTACCACGCCACTGTGGATAGCGTTGCCGAGAGAGCCGAGGTCAGCAAGGGGACAGTCTACCTCTACTTCGAGAGCAAGGAGTGCCTCCTTGCTCATCTGCTTCTAGGGGGCCTCGAGCGCCTCGTTTCCAAGCTCGAGCGCGCCTACGGGTCCGCCAGGACGTTTCCACCCGATGACCAGCTGAGGGAGTTGTCTCGAGCGTATGTGAAGTTTTTCGATCGGGAACCCGAGTACTTCCCCTTCTTGATGGCGATGGATCGAGGACGCTTCCAGGAAGCGGTTCCGCAGGGGCTCTATGAGGAGATCCTCGAGGCGAGTCTTGAAGGACTGAGCCTCGCGGTGCGCGTGGTGGAACAAGGAGTTCATGAAGGGCTGTTCGCCTGTCCCGACCCTAGGAAGGCGGCCTGTGTGTTCTGGGCTTCGCTGAATGGGGTGCTCCAGTTGATGGAGCATCCCCTGCGGCGCGAGATGGTGGGCGTCGATAAGGCGGTGCTCTATGAATCAAGTGTTGATACGGTGATCAGGGGCTTGAGGATGGCTCCGGAAGAGGAGTGAAGCCTGGGATCTGCGAGTGAGGCGCATCAACCCGAAGGAGGTTAGCATGAAGGAAGTCGTGATCGTCAGCGGGTGTCGTACGGCGATCGGCAAGCACGGCGGGGTGTTCCGCGATGTCCCCGCCCAAGATTTGGCTGCCCATGTGTTCAAGGAAGCCGTAAGGCGGGCTGATATTGATCCCATTGTGTTCGACGACGTGATTCTGGGCTGTATCGGCCAGCAGAGCGACGCCGCCAACATCGGGCGGGTGGCAGCGCTGATGGCTGGGATCCCTGCTAACGTGCCGGGATGTACGATTCAGCGCAACTGCGTCTCTGGCACGATGGCGATCAGCATGGCGTACCAAGCCATCCAAGCCGGCGATGGAGACGCCTTCCTCTGCGGGGGCGTCGAGAGCATGTCCACTGCTCCCTATGTGGTGCGGGGCGCTCGCTGGGGCCTCAAGCTGCGCCATGACAGGTTCACAGACACTCTCTGGGAGGGGCTCACGGATCCCGTCTGTGGTCAGATCATGGGGCGCACCGCGGAGAACCTGGCCATGATGTACGACCTCAGTCAGGAGGAGCAGGATGGGTACGCAGTGAAGAGCCATCAGAAGGCCTTCCGGGCCACGCGAATGGGCAAGTTCCGGGACGAGATCGTGCCGTTCCGAGTGATCAAGCGGGTGGCCGGCCAGGAAGTCGCTCACGAGGACATCGTGGAGGACGAGTGCATCAATCCGGGGCTGACGGTGCAGAAAGCCGCGCTCTATCCCACGGTGTTTAAGGAGAACGGGACCGTGACCCCAGCGAATGCCTGTCCTATCTCTGATGGTGCCGCAGCCGTGGTGGTGATGTCGGCCGAGAAGGCAGATGCGCTCGGCGTGGAGCCGTTGTGCACGATTCGAAGCTATGCCTATGCCGCTATTCCCCCAGACATCATGGGGGTCGGCCCCGCTTACGCAACGCCAATGGCTCTGGAGCGAGCTGGCCTGACCTTGGCCGACATCGATCTCATCGAGCTGAATGAGGCATTCGCAGCTCAGGTACTAGCCGTGGCCCGGGAGCTTGAGGACAAAGGCTGGGACTGGGAGAAAGTGAACGTCAATGGTGGTGCCATCGCCTTGGGACACCCCGTGGGCTGCACCGGAACACGGTTCGTTGTCACGCTACTCTATGAGATGATCAAGCGTGACGTGCCGCTGGGGCTTGCCACGGCTTGTGTCGGGGGTGGTCAGGGCGGCGCGATGATCATCGAGCGGAAGGAATAAGGGGGACAGCAATGGCGGATATCTCCATCTGGCAGGATAAGGAGGCTCGGGCGGCTTTCGTTGCCAAGGGGCAGGAGGTCTTCGAGCGCATTAAGGAAGAGCTGGAGGAGGGTGCCGTGGTCGTGGCTATTGAACCGGAGAGCGGCGACTACTTTGTGGGCGGGACGCTGGGTCAGGCGGACCAAGCTGCCTTTGAGCGGTACCCTGATGGGTGGGTCTACTTCGTCCGTGTGGACGATCCTGAGGCGGCGATCCCGCTACCGACGTGGTGAGATCTCAGTCGGTTGGAGGATTGGTAGAGAGGTAGATCGGAGCATCAGCACACTGGTTGAGCCTTGCACGAGCACCGGTCTGCTGCGCGGTCTACGGGGGTCTGTGCCCGTACCGGTGCACCAGATGATCTCTAACATGTCAGTCTACTCAGATCCAAGGGGAGGTGAAGGATGTATATTTTCAAGGCAGGCGTGGTTGGTGCCGGCACGATGGGCGGCGAGATAGCGCAGGTGATCACCTACGCTGGATTGCCGGTGGTGATGAAGGACATTGATCAGGAGATGCTGGATGCGGGGATGGACAAGATTCGGTCCATCTACCAGGGACGGGTCGACAAGGGGAAGATGAGCGCCAGCGACATGGCGTCGAAGCTGGACCTGGTGACGCCCACACTTTCCTACGATGCGTTCAGCGATGTGGACATCGTCATCGAGGCGGTGCCGGAGAAGATGGCGATCAAGAAGCAGGTCTTCCAGGACTTGGAGGAGGCGTGCCCGGAGCAGACGATCTTCGCTAGCAATACGTCAGCGCTGTCGATCTCGGAGATGGCGGCTGCCACTGGCAAGCCCCACAAGGTCATTGGGATGCACTTCTTCAACCCGGCCCACGTGATGAAGCTGGTCGAGGTCATCCCCGGGCTCGACACCGGGCGCGAGACGCAGGACGACGTGGTGATGTTCGCCGAGACCTTACGCAAGATACCGGTGGTGGTGCAGGAATGCCCGGGCTTCCTAGTCAATCGGCTGCTCATGCCCTACCTCAACGAGGCGACGCTGGCCCTGGAAGAGGGGGCAGCTACGGCCACGGAGATCGATCAGGCCATAGTCGAGTGGGGAATGCCCATGGGTCCCTTCACCTTGATGGACATGCTGGGCATCGATGTGTGCGCCGATGTTGGCACCTACCTCTATTCTGAGTATGGCGAGCGGATGGCCCCCGCACGCCTCTTCGAGAAACTGCTGGAGGCGGGCCGGCTTGGTGAGAAGAGTGGCGCTGGCTTTTACGACCACCCCGGCGGCGAGTCCGAGGAGGTCCACGAGATGATTGAGGAGCTTCAGGCCTCCGGCGATGTGGAGATAGGGACGTCGTTTGGCGTGGAGCGGGTGATGTATCCGTTGATCAACGAAGCCGCCCTATGCGTCCTGGAGAACGTGGCTACGATGACGGACATCGATATGGCCATGGTCGCAGGCACGGGTATGACCTACGAGGGCGATCGCGTCGGTCCTCTGGTGATCGCCGACCGGATCGGTCTCGATGAGGTCGTTGGTGCACTGAAGGAGCTGGAGTCCGAATTCGGCCCCCGCTTCCGTCCCGCGCGTCCGCTGCGGTTGCGCGTCCGCGCCGGGCACCTCGGGGTGAAGAGCGGCAAGGGGTTCTACGAGTACACGTAGGAGGTACACTATGGGGGAATGGGAAAACATCCGCACGGAAGTCGAAGACCGCATCGCACTGTTGACGATCGATCATCCACCGGTCAATTCGTTCAACAAACAGGTGGTGACCGAGCTCGACGAGGCGATCGATGCGCTGCTCGCGGACGATGAGGTCAAGGCCATCGTCATCACCGGGGGCGGCACGAATGCCTTCGTCGCTGGTGCAGACATACCGGAGATCAGGGAGCTTCTCCAGGATCCCGAGGAGGGCTATGCCGAGGCGCGGGCCTTCATCGAGCGAGGTCAGGGCGTCCATCTCAAGATCGAGACGTCCACAAAGCCCGTCATCGCGGCCATCAACGGGTTCTGCCTGGGCGGTGGGCTGGAGCTGGCCATGTCCTGCCACATACGCATCTGTTCCGACCGTGCCCGACTGGGACAGCCGGAGATCAACCTGGGGATGATTCCAGGCTGGGGGGGCACGCAGCGGCTGCCGCGAATTGTTGGGAAGGGCAAGGCCCTGGAGATGATCCTCACGGGGGACATGATCACGGCACAGGAGGCCTATCGCGTTGGCCTGGTCAACAAGGTCGTCCCGGCCGGCGCGATCCTCAAGGAGGCCCGGGGGTTGGCCCGCAAGATCGTCTCCAAGTCCAAGTTCCCTGTGGCGGCTACGCTGCGCGCCGTGACAAAGGGCGTGGAGGTAACTGTTGAGGAAGGCCTCGAGATCGAGAAGGAGCAGTTCGTCGGTCTTGCGGAGACGGAGGACATCCGTGAGGGAGTCAGCGCCTTCTTGGAGAAGCGACAGCCGGAGTTCGAGGATCAGTAGGTGGCGCGCAGGCGCCTGGCAGACTATTGTGAGTGCTCCGGTTCCATGGTCGGCGTGTGATCGCCGATCTATGGGGCTGGGGCACCCACTATCACCTAAGCTGAGCCATCAGCGGGAGGGGCGTGATGGATTTTGCTCTCAGTGAAGAACAGGAGATGTTCCGGGCCATGTTCCAGGACTTCTCCGCGAACGAGATCGCGCCCGTCGCGGAGGAGTTGGATCACGAGGAGACGCCGCCTCTGAACATCCTGGAGAAGGCAGCTCGTCAGGGATTCTTGGGGGCGACGCTTCCGGAGAAGTACTTTGGCGCGGATCTCGATTTCGTGGGGTACGCTTTGCTCGTGGAGGCTCTAGCACGGGACTGCGTATCTGTCGCAGTGACGTTGGGGACGCACGTGAGCCTGGTAGCCATGTCTATCCTCGGCCATGGCACGGAAGCGCAGAAGGACGAATTCCTTCCTCTGCTCGCCAGTGGTGAAGCTATCGGGGCGTTCGCGATGACCGAGCCGGATGCCGGCAGCGATACGACAGCGCTTCAGACCCA